>NZ_JBRATK010000003.1:0-198507 GCF_052712855.1 Acinetobacter sp. F16 | reverse complement strand
TCATGATGCAACTTTGACTTTGGTCGGTCGGATGCAGAATGCTAGCTCATCTTGCTCCCTTCCAGTATTTTAATCTCTGTTGCACTTCATATGAGAATCTAAGGATTTAAAAACATGACTATCTTGTGACATAAACATGTCATTTATATGACAGTAGAAAAATAGCCTAGATCAATAGCGATAAGAAATTAGTGCTTTGGTTTCTCTGTTGATAAATCAGAGTTTTTCAAAATATAGTCAATTTCATCTTGGCTGGCTTGATGTAACTTGGCACGAAATACCGTCACTGCCTGTTCAATGAGGGTCTCAGCTTCTAACTCTAAACGTAAACGCACGCTTTCCAGTTCCGAGAGTACTTCATGGTCATGAATCGACAGCATACCTTTGGAGAAATTCAGTGCTGAGCCTTCAGGATTCTTATGATAACGCGCTGTGTAAACTTGGGTTTCATGATCTAAAGTTTGACGAATAAAGGCCAGAGTTTGGGTTTGTTCGGCAAATTGTCGGGCTTCATCTGATTGCAAGGCTTGAGCATAGGCCGCCTGTTCAGCACGTTTATTTTCCAGCGATTTTTCTAGCGCAAGCTGTTTGCGAATACGTGCTTCTTCAATCAATTGCGCCTTACGTTCTACGTAGGCCCGTTCAATTTTCTCAAAAGAATGTTGCTGTGCCTCTTTATCCTTTTCCAGCCACTTTTGAATATTGGTTTCCGGTTTCAGCACATTGCAGACACGGTGTAGGTCATCAATAAATGCCTGACGAACAGCCTCAGGCACATCTAACCAGCGCTGTTTAAAATCTTGACCGACATTTAATGCCACCCCGTATCTCCTTAATGCAATTGACCGGCTAAAGTTTGAAAGTTCGCGGTTCAATACCTAAACGTCGATATTGTTTAAATTTTTCGCGACCCAGTTGTTTTGCCGATTCGTTATTTTCGATGATTTCTATAATGTGACTAAATTTATCAATCTGTTCAAGGGCTTGATTGTTAAAATTAAACACAATCCAGTCAGATTGCTCCGGTAGCCTGGCTGAAATACAAATTGTAGCCTGTTCCTGATCAATCCCATGCTGAATAAAACTACTGGGATCAAAACTCCACAATCGTTCATCTAACTGCTGTTGCAAGTCTGGGTCTGAACAATATAACCAGATATGTTCAGGCTGTTTCAGAATCTTGCGGCATAAACGGCAAGTGCTTTCCACTTGCCGTTCAGGACTTTTTTCAAATAAGTAAAAGCTAACTTTAGCCATTCGACTGCGCACGATTGGCCAGTAATTGAACCAGTAACGGAACAGGACGACCGGTCGCACCTTTCGCTGTACCCGAGTTCCATGCAGTGCCGGCGATGTCTAAATGTGCCCAGCGGTATTCACGGGTGAAACGTTGCAAGAAACATGCTGCAGTCACCGAGCCGGCTTTAGGGCCACCAATATTGGCAATGTCGGCAAATGGAGAATCAAGCTGTTCCTGATAATCCTCAAGCACTGGCATGCGCCATACACGGTCAAATGAAGTTTGACCCGCAGCATTGATTTCTGCAGCCAGTTCATCATCCGGTGTGAACATACCCGTTAGAACCGAACCTAAAGCCACTACGCATGCACCGGTTAAGGTTGCAATATCAATCACCAGGGCAGGGTTGAAACGTTTGATATAAGTCAGGGTATCGCATAATACCAAGCGGCCTTCCGCATCGGTATTTAAAATCTCTACCGTTTGACCACTCATGGTGGTGACGATATCACCCGGACGGGTGGCATGACCTGAAGGCATATTTTCAGCCGCAGCAATGGCACCGACGACATGAATGGACAGTTTCGATTCACACAGCGCGCGCATTGTACCGAGTACAGACGCTGCACCACACATATCAAATTTCATTTCATCCATACCTGCGCCAGGTTTGAGTGAAATACCGCCGGTATCAAAAGTCACGCCTTTACCCACAAGTACCACAGGCGCCTGTTCGGTATTGGCCTGGTATTCCAGGGTAATGATGCGTCCCGGACGATCCGAGCCTTTGCTGACTGCCAGGAAAGCGCCCATACCAAGATCAGCCATTTGCTGTTCATCAAGTACAGTCACTTTTAACAGGTCCGGATATTCCGCCGCCAAGGCTTGCGCCTGTTCCGCCAGATATTCAGGGAAACAGATGTTACCCGGACGGTTACCTAAATCACGGGCCAAGCTTTGACCCGATTGCACGGCGTGAATCAGGCTGAGCTGCTGTGGATTTAAACTGCTATCGCTGGCAATCAGATGTATTTGTTCAAGGATGAATTCATTTTTCTTCGATTTATATTCATCAAAAGCATAACCGGCTTGGGTTAAAGCCAAGGCAAATAAATAATGCTGCTCAGGTGGCAATGCAGAAATATCAATGCTGATCTGTTTGAATTTTTTTTGTGACGCTTTGATAATGGTTTGTGCGATTTTTGCTAATTTAGCCGGCTGAATTTCAGCTGCTTTATCGATCCCAATCAGCGCACTATTGCTACATGCTGCCACTTTTCCGATAAGAGGCAAAGATTCGCTTAGACCCGCTTTGAATTGTGCGGCTTCTACTAAACTATTTAAATCATTGATTTCATAAGCAGTCGCTGCCTTTTGAAGCTGCTCAGAATCGACTAATATCAACAAATAGGGGCTAGCTGCATTCTCTTGGAATGACGTATTAATTGTCAGTTTCATGTTCTGTATTCATGCCTTTGAAAGTTTGCAAACCATTAAACCATTGAAACATTTCTATGAATAGAGTTTCAATGCGCAACAACAGTATAGGTTTTATATTTTCACCATTCGGGTAAACTAGCGCTAGTTTTTATTAGCCTCTTTTTTGGAAGATTTAATTTGATTATTCGGCGTTATCTGGTCAAGCAAGTGGTGTCTACATCCTTGGTTGTGATTGCCTTGCTTACCTTGATCATGATGGGTGGTCGACTGATCAAGTACTTTGGCGTGGCGGCACAAGGCCGTTTAGATGTCAGTATTTTGTTCAGTATTATTGGTTACCGACTGCCAGAATTTTTAACCCTGATTCTTCCACTCGGCTTTTTTATCGGTTTGATGCTGGTGTTTGGCCGTCTCTATGTCGACCACGAAATGGCAGTCATGAACGGCAGTGGTGTCAGTCGGCATCAGCTGGGCCGCTTACTGATTCCGCTGACCATAGTTTTTCTGGCGGTGCAAACCGTGCTGATGGTGTGGATGTCGCCGTGGGGGATTCGTCAGTTTGAACAGCTGACCACCAATCAGGCAGTCAGAACCGGTTTCGATTTGGTCCGTCCCAAAGAATTTATTTCCTCCGGTCCCTATACCATTTATGCCGGAGATCTGTCAGAAGACCGCCGTAACCTGAAAGATGTATTTTTTTATCAGCGTGCGGAAAAACCGGGTAAACCGGATGTCATGATTCTGGCCAAGGAAGCAACGCGTGTAGAAGTTGCCAATGAAACCGCCAGTATTGTCGATTTAACTGAAGGGCGCCGTTACGAAATTTTCCCAGGCAATCCAAAATATACCCAAGCAGAGTTTCAATCCTATCGTTTACGTCTAGAAAGTGATGCCGAAGCCAAATTTGAAAGTGCCGAAGTCGAAGCATTGCCGATTGGCAAGCTATGGAGCAATCGTGATGATCCAGTGGTTGCGAGTGAACTGGGCTGGCGGATTTTCGTGCCATTTTCAGTGGTGGCGGCTTTAATCTTGGCGATTGCACTTTCAGAAGTGAGCCCTCGTCAAGGACGCTATTTAAAACTATTCCCGGCTTTGCTGATTTTCGCCAGTTTGATTGTGGCCATGATGGCCGTAAAAACCCGTGTCAGTAAAGCTGAGTTAGGAATTTGGGCATATCCTTTGGTATTGCTCGTGTATGGCATTGCTGGAGCCTTGTTCTCCCGAAAACAAAAGCTTGCGCCTAAAATCAAGAAACGAATTCAGCAGGTGAGGTCTTAAAATGTTAGCACGTCGAATCATTGCCAAACATGTGACCAAAACCACGGCATTGGCCATGCTGGGTGCAACGGTTATCTTGTCGGTTCTGCAAGTTTTATTTACCTATCTGGGTGAACTGGGTTCCTTGAATGAAACCTATACTGCATGGCGGGCACTGCAATATGTGTTATGGAGTGCACCCAATTATCTCTATGAAATTTTACCGATTGCTGCCTTGATTGGCGCGGTTCTCGGTTTAGGCACCTTGGCATCCAATAGTGAACTGGTGGTGATGCGTTCAATCGGTATTAGCTTATGGCGGATTGTCGGTTGGGTCGTTCGCTCGGCACTGATTTTGGTGGTGTTATCCTTTGTGCTTAGCGAATGGGTGATTCCATATACCAATGAGAAGGCCAAAAGCGTAAAAGATCACCGCAGTGTCAGCTCCTTGGGTGAAGTCAATGGTTACTGGACCCGTGAAGGGCAGCGCTTTATTTATATTGATTATGCCAATGCGCAAGGGCAACTCAAACATGTACAAGTGATCGACTTCGATGACAGTTACCACTTGAAAGGTGTTTTAAATGCCGAGCAAGGTCAGTTCGTTAAAGATGGGGACTGGAACCTGCAAAGTGCTGCGCAAATGGATATTTTGCCGCAAGGCAATTCAACCTTGGTAAAAACCGATCAACTGCCTTTGGCTTTGGCCTTGCAACCAAAATATGTGCATATGGTCACGATTGACCCTGAAGATTTATCGCCAAGTCAACTGGTGAGCTTTATGAGTTATATGCATGAATACAGCCAAGTACCAAAAACCTATAAGCTGGCCTTTTGGCAAAAAGTCGGTTCGCCATTTGCACTCATTGCCTTGGTACTGATTGCATGTTCGTTTATTTTTGGTCCCTTGCGTCAACAGTCGATGGGTTTCCGTTTGGTCATCGCTTTATTTATTGGCTTGGGATTTTTCTATCTGCAAGATTTCTTGGGCTATGCAAGCTTGGTGTATTCACCTTCACCGGCATGGTTCATATTTGTACCGATTATTTTCATGATTATGGTAGGCGGTTATCTGCTGCGCCGCGCACGTTAACAGACCCTACAGTAATAAAAACAATGTGCATGATCAGCTTTAGTCATGATCTGCACATAGAGTCTTGACCGAAAATTCGGTAAGATATGACGATGAAATTGTAAACAAAAGAGTGTTCATTATGACGGATGCAACTGCAGGCAAAATCCCTCACGTATTGGTAATTATGGATGGTGTGGGTCATCGCGAAGCGGTCGAAGACAATGCTTTCCTGGCAGCAAAACGACCAAATTTAACTGCTATGCAACAAAAGCATCCACATGGTTTGATTTCAGGTTCGGGCGAAGATGTAGGTCTGCCTGATGGTCAAATGGGCAACTCTGAAGTGGGTCACATGAACCTGGGTGCGGGCCGCGTGCTGTATCAGGATTTCACCCGGATTACCAAAGACATTCGTACTGGTGCTTTTTTTGAGCATGAAGTTTTGATTGATGCGGTAGAGAAAGCCAAAGCTGCAAATGGTGCAGTACATATCATGGGCTTGTTGTCACAAGGGGGCGTGCATGCGCATGAAGACCATATTGTTGCCATGTGTGAATTGGCATTAAAACGTGGGGCGAAAGTTTATCTGCATGCGTTCCTTGATGGCCGTGATACGCCACCAAAAAGTGCTCAGCTATCACTGGAAAAATTAGATGCAGTCTTTGCCCAATACCCGGGTCAAGGCCGCATAGCGACCATGATCGGCCGCTATTTTGCCATGGATCGTGACAACCGCTGGGATCGTGTTGAACAAGCCTATCGTCTATTGACTGAAGGTGAAGCTGCACGTAGCGCAGCAATAGCCGTTGAAGGTCTGGAACAGGCTTATGCGGCAAATGAGTCGGATGAATTTGTGAAAGCGACCCGTATTGGTGAGCTGGCTAAAATTCAGGATGGCGACAGTGTTGTATTCATGAACTTCCGTGCTGACCGTGCGCGTGAAATCACCAAAGCCTTTGTTGAAAAAGAATTTGCCGGTTTTGAACGTAAAGTGGTTCCGAACCTATCTAAATTTGTGATGTTGACGCGTTACCAGGCGACTATCGATGCACCTGTTGCCTATATGCCTGAAGCGTTGAAAAACTCGATTGGTGAATATTTATCAAACTTGGGCAAAACCCAACTGCGTATTGCTGAAACAGAAAAATATGCCCATGTGACTTTCTTCTTCAGTGGTGGGCGCGAAGATGAATATCCGGGTGAAAAACGTATTCTGATTCCTTCTCCAAGCGTGGCAACTTATGATCTTAAGCCTGAAATGAGTGCTTATGAAGTTACCGATGAATTGGTTGCTGCAATCAACTCGGGTGAATATGACCTGTTGGTGGTGAACTTTGCCAATGGTGATATGGTCGGACATACCGGTGTCTTTGATGCTGCAGTCAAAGCTGTTGAAGCAGTCGATACTTGCCTGGGCCGTGTATATGAAGCAGTGATGGCGCAAAAAGGCCATATGCTGATTACAGCAGACCATGGTAATGTCGAGCAGATGCAGGACTACAAGAGTGGTCAGGTACATACTCAGCACACCACGGAACTGGTTCCTTTTATTTATGTAGGACCAACTTCTGCAACGATTGCTGAAGGTGGTGTACTGGCAGACGTGGCGCCAACATTGCTCAGCTTAATGCAAATTCCTGTACCTGAAGAAATGAAAGGTCGTAATTTGATTACTTTAAAATCATAAAATTAACACGATAAACAGGTGAAAGGATGGCTTTACAACGCTGGAAGATGGTTGTCGCTTTAACAACATTATTCATCGGTGTGAGCCATTCTGCACTTGCTGCTGTGAAAGATCAGCCTGTTTTAGATTTTGATGACGAAGTCGAACAGAATTATGCCGAAGTTCCGGTGGAATCGATTCAGCAATTTGTCCAGATTTATAGCATTGTCAAAGAAAATTATGTTGATGCCAAAAATGATGATGCCTTATTTCAGCAGGCGATTAAAGGTTTAGTCAGTGGCCTAGACCGTTATTCTCGCTACTTAAGTCCCGAAGATTACAAACAGCTGATGCAATATACCGAAGGGGATATTGCTTCTGTCGATTTTGAACTGGTTTATGACCAGCAGTTACATCAGTGGGTCATTCATGGTTTAAAGGACAATGCCGATTCGGCCAAGCAAGGTTTACGCAATGGCGTGACGGTATTTAAGATTGATGATCAAGAACTGAAAAAACTTAATCCTGATCAGGTCAATAGTTTGCTGAATGGCTCAATTGGTTCGACCTTAACTTTGCAACTGGCACAAAATAGCAGCCCGATTATTTTGGTTCGCAATAAAAAAATAGAAACCGATATTCAGGCAACCCTCTTACATAATCAAGTTTTAGTCATCAAAGTCAAAGTTTTTCAGCAAAATACTGCCAATGAAATTAAGCGTTTAATTGAAGAGCAGCCATCTGCACGTCTTAAAGCGGTGTTACTTGATTTAAGAAATAATCCCGGCGGATTATTGTCTGCTGCGGTTGAAACGGCCGATTTATTTTTAAATCAGGGCGTAATTGTCTCTACCAAAAGTCGTTCTGAAGGCGATCAACAATTTCAGGCTTTACCGAGTTTTGAATTTCAAAATTTAAAGCTGGGCATTTTAATCAATAACCGTTCTGCTTCAGCTGCCGAAGTCTTTACTGCGGCAATGAAAGACCATGGCCGCGCTTGGGTCATCGGTGAGAAGAGCTATGGAAAAGGGGTGGTACAAAAACTGTTCCCACTTTCCAACGGTGCCGCTTTACAGATGACGGTATCGCATTATTACACCCCAAAAGGGCAGATGATTGAAGGGGTCGGGATTCAGCCGAATCAGCAATACCTGCTGCAACATGAGATGAAAGAAGAAAACTATCTTGAGCATGTTGCAGAGGTCATTCTAAACCGTAAATAACCGTTTATTCATCTTATTCATCATCCGTATCCAAGCCAAATTTCTTTAAGCGGTAACGTAAAGAGCGAAAAGACATGCCCAGTTTTTTCGCGGCCAGCGTTCTGTTCCAATGGGTCAAGTTTAGCGCATTGAGCAAAATATCTTTTTCAATATTTTCCAGATAAAGCTCTAAACCTTCATCGGGTAACTTTTTGGCAGAAACCAGAATGTCACTACGAAAAGCAGGGGTCGCTTCTTGCGGATGCTCTAAAGCTGTCGCTGTTGGATAACGCAGCGGTGCGCTTTGTAAATGCGGTAAGTCAATTTTATCTTCATCACTGAGGGTGATGGCACGTTCGATAATATTGCGCAGCTCACGCACATTTCCCGGATAATATTGGCTCAGCAGAAAGTTTCGTGCGCGTTCAGTCAGTTGTTTTTGAGGAATACCCCATTCCTGACTAATTTTTTGAATAAAGTGATGCGCCAGTAAAATAATATCATCGCCACGTTCACGCAGGGGCGGAAGCACCAGATCCATCACATGAATACGGAAGAATAAATCTTGTCGAAATCTGCCTTGTTGTACCAATGCTTCCAGGTCTTGATGACTGGCGCTGATCACACGGAAATCGACATCAATTTCAGCATCTGAACCGACCGGGCGAATTCGTTTTTCCTGTACCGCACGCAGCAGTTTGACCTGCATGGTTAACGGCAGTTCAGCTATTTCATCCAGAAACAGACTGCCACCGTGTGCAGATTGAATCAGGCCTTGTTTGTCTTGCGTTGCACCGCTAAAACTGCCTTTCTTATGCCCAAACAGTTCACTTTCCATCAGTTCCGTTGGAATGGCGCCACAGTTAATCGCAATAAAAGGGCCTTCGTTACGGTTACTTAAACGGTGCACCAGATTGGCAATGACTTCTTTTCCTGTGCCGGATTCACCGGTAATAAATACAGGTGCCTGAGATCGGGCAATTTTATTTAAGGTAATGCGTAATTGCTGAATCGGCAGGGATTGTCCAATCAATAATTTTTGTTCCAGACTATCTTCTTTACCTTGAAAATTTTCGACTGGTTTGTTTAAAGCTTTTTGTAAGAGTTGTTCCAGATGTTTCTGATTAATTGGCTTGCTGACAAAATCAAAAGCACCGGCTTTTAATGCTGCAATCGCAATTTCCATATTGCCATATGCAGTCAGCACAGCCACAGGCAGGGCAGGAAGATGCTGGCCGATCCATTCTACCAATTGCAGCCCATTACCATCCGGTAAATTCAAATCTGTTAAACAGGCATCATATTGATGATCGGATAAGCATTTTTTTGCCTGTTCAAGACGATAGGCGATATGCGTTTTGATGCCCATGCGTGATAAAGACATTTGCATCAGCGTACACAAATCTTCTTCATCATCCACCAATAAAACAAGTGGTTGTCGTTCCACAATTATACCCCAGTAATATTAATTTTAAGCAACACGTTGGCATTCTATTCGAAAGCATGCCCCTTGTTCTTGTTCTACATAGTCCAGTTTTGCTTGGTTGGCTTCACAGAAACTATGGGATAAGTACAATCCTAAACCAGTTCCCGTGATTTCGGTACTAAAAAAAGGTTGAAATAAAGAGCTTATATTTTTAGATGCCACGCCTGTGCCAAAATCGCGGACTTCAATTCGGACATTCGATTCATGTGAGTAAATGTTTAACTCAATATGTAAATGCTCAGGTGAATTATGACGAATTGCGTTACGAATCAGGTTAATCAGAACTTGGCGAAATTGTGCTTCATCAAAAGTAATTGAAATTTTATTGGTTATGGTGCATCGAATCTGGTTGATGATATCAGCTAAATCTTCTTGAATCATTTGGGGGATAAATTGATTCAGCTGGATCTGCGCAGGATGTGTTTCTCTATTTCGCACCATATTCAAGGTATCCTGGATGATACGATCAATGCGTTGGGCTTGCTTTGCAATCATCTGGCTTAACAGGTTTTGTTGATTTGGATCACTATCGAGCAGCAGTTCGTTGGCCTGAACAATAGCCGCCAAGGGATTGCGAATTTCATGTGCGATACTGGCAGACAGCTGTCCTAAAGCCGCCAGCTTTAACTGCTGTACCCGTTGATTGAGTCTGGCTGCATCTTGCAGCACCAGCAGGGTCAGGGTTTGATGCGGAACCATTAATTTCTGCACTTCGATATGCATATGATAACGGCTCAGCTGTGACTCGAATTGGAACCGTTCACCATCTTGCAGCTGTTCAAATTTAATCAGTTCAAATAAATCGGCCTGGATTTTGTATAAAGGATATTTGTCATAGGCATAGAGTGGGGGAATCCCGAGCAGCAGACACGCTGCAGGATTACTCAGTACGATATGACAGTTTTCATCCAGCACCAGATAGCCGAGTTCAATCTGTTCCAGAATATAACGGTTCAGATTTTGCAGCCGGTTGAGTTCCAAAGATTGAGAAAAATTTAAATTTTCCAGCAATTGGAAACGCCGTACCGCAACTTGCGCACTGCCATAAACCACAAAAAACAGAAATGCCAATAAGGCACTATTACCGATATTGTTCAGCGAAGAAAAATCAAAAATGCTGCCCAAAAAGATTTGATAAATAATACTAATGACAGCAATGAGAGTAATGACTAAGGCTTTTTTTGCATCTAATAATAAAGACGCGGCAAAAATGGTAATCACGAATAGCAGACTTAAATGCAGATTCGGGCCATCCAGTGCAAACGTCAGTAAGCTTAAAGCAATGACATCGGCAGCAAATAACAGGGTCAGCTGTTGTGGAATTCGAGTTCGTATTTTTTTCAGACTCAGCAGTTGAAAGCAAGCGATCACGACGAAGCTGCTGAGTACGTACAGATAGAGCTGTGGATAGCGATAATCTGTATTTAAGTGTGAATAAGTGAGTGAAAAAATCAGCAGAAGACATGTCGCGATAATCAGTCTGTAGGCACCATACCAGATGCCTAGATGATACTGATTAAACTCAAGATTCCGGGTTTTTTGCGTCATGCATGTCTTCTAGAAGGCCCAAGGGGAAGTTCCCAAGGAAAGTCATTAAGGTTTAATCAGCCCATAACGAATGGCCAAATGGGTCAGTTTCACATCACTATCTAAATTTAACTTTTCAAAAATCCGATAACGATAGGTATTGACGGTTTTAACACTAACAAAAAGTTTATCGGCAATTTCTTGCGCGCTAATACAATTTACCACCATCATCGCGACCTGCATTTCACGTTCTGAAAGCGCATCAAATGGCGATTGCTGGGTATCGGAAAGATATGAACTGGCCAGTTGCTCGGCAATGTCTGCACTGAAATATTTGCCGCCTTGCATGACTTTATTGATGGCACGCACCATTTCAGTCACAGGTGCGCCTTTGGTGATATAACCTTTAGCACCTGCCTTAAGCAACAATGACGGATAAGGTTCTTCAGCCAGGCCACTCACCGCGACAACTTTGGTTTCAGGTGCGCTTTGTAACAGGCGACGTGTGGTTTCTACCCCACCAATGCCCGGCATATTCACATCAAGTAAAACCACATTCGGATGATGGTGACGGACTAAGGTAATCGCTTCTTCCCCAGATTCAGCCTGACCAATCACTTGAACATCCGCATGGTCTTCGAGCATTCGGCAAATCCCGGTACGTACTAATTCATGATCATCTACTACTAAAACTGTGATCACCTATTTCTCCCCTCATATAAAAAAAGCAATTTTTTTGTTACATAAAGCAAAATAAGCTTGCAATGAAATGACAAAATTAGCAATCCTATTATTCATCTTTAAATGAAATGTTAAGCATAAAGGTTTATGCATAAAAAATGTTCACCTTTGTGTTTAAATGTAAGGCATATTTGAGGTAATACACAAATGTATCTTGCCTCCATGAGTTGAGTAAACCACCGTGAAAAATTCGAACAAGTCTTTAATGCATGTGCTAGGTATGTCGATCTTACTTAGTATGAGTTCCAGCAGTTTTGCAGAACTCATCATGGATGCTTCTGGAGGCAAAGGTCAAGCAGCTTTAAACTGGTCTTCTGAAGAGGCCAAACAGTTACTCAATGGCGATGTTTCCGCATTGAACGAAGAACCTACACCACAAGGTTCAACTAAAATTACCACTTCGGTGCGTAGTTCTAATGGTGTGGTGACTCATTCCGCACCTAAAACTGTACAGATTTTAGATAATTCCAGTTATAGCAACCAGCCTTCGGTCAATGCCCGTGCTGCATTGGTGATGGATGGTCAAACTGGCGAAGTACTTTATAGTAAAAATAGCAATACAGCTTTTCCAATTGCATCGATTACCAAGTTGATGACAGCTGTGGTAATTGCGGATTCCCGTTTAAATATGTCAGAAAAAATTACTTTACAGCAGGCTGACTTTTCATGTTCGGGCTGTAAAAGTTCAAGTTCGACTTTGCGAGCGGGTGATAGCATGAATCGTGCTGAAGCATTACTGTTTGCTTTAATGAAGTCTGAAAATCCTGCTGCAGCAGCATTAGCACGTACTTATCCGGGTGGTCGCGCGACTTTTATTACAAAAATGAATGCTAAAGCCAAAGAGCTTGGAATGAATTCAACTCACTATCTTGAATCAACAGGTTTACATCCGGGTAATGTATCTTCTGCACGTGATTTGGGTATTTTAGTCAATACAGCATCGCAATACGGTCTGATCCGCCAGTTCTCAACCACACCAAGCTACGATTTTAATTTGGGCTATCGTGTATTGAAATCAAACAATACCAATGCTCTAGTGCGTAATGGGGGTTGGAATATCAATATTTCAAAAACCGGTTATATCAATGAAGCAGGGCGCTGTGTGGTCATGCATACCACTTTAAATAACCGTCCAGCAGTGGTGGTGCTTCTTGGAGCAGATTCATCTGCTGCACGCACCAATGATGCAACCCGTTTAATGAATTGGGCGAGCCAGCTTCCAAAACGTATCTAATTGCGTTGATCCGATATCGCTATATTTGTAGCGTAAAAAAGCCCCGCAATTGCAGGGCTTTTTTATTTCTAATGATGCTAAAAAGAATTACATATTAGAAAGGATAGATTCTTTGACCTGATTCATGGTTGCATCAATAGACAACATCACTGCATCAGAACATTGCTTGATGGCAGTATCTGGGTCTTTCAAGCCGTTACCTGTTACGGTACAAACGATCACTGAACCCTCTTTAATTTTGCCAGCTTTAATGTCACGAATCGCACCGCCCACAGACGCTGCAGAAGCAGGTTCTACGAACACGCCTTCGTACATAGAAAGTAGACGCTGTGCTTCAAGAATCTCAGCATCAGTCAATTCATCAAACCAGCCATTCGAGTCACGAACAACGGCTTTGGCATGGTTCCAGCTTTGCGGGTTACCAATACGAATCGCAGTCGCAACAGTTTCAGGGTTTGCAACAGGGCCACCACGTAGGAATGGAGCAGCGCCAGATGCTTGATAACCTGCCATAACTGGAAGGCCAGCAGGTTTAGGACCAGTGAAAGCATCTGTTTCAGCATCGTAAATCACTTGCTCAAATTCTTCTTTCGGCTGATTCGCAACGGCTTCGGTATAACCCATCCAGTGTGCAGTGATGTTACCCGCGTTACCGACTGGCAAGCAGTGGTAATCAGGTGCACGACCTAAAGCTTCAACAATTTCGTAAGCAATGGTTTTTTGACCTTGCAAACGGTAAGGGTTGATTGAGTTAACAATTGTTACAGGGGCTTGATCAGCGACTTCTTTAACCAGACGCATGCCGTCATCGAAGTTACCGCGAATCTGCATGGTGATTGCACCGTACATCATCGCCTGTGCCATTTTACCCATGGCAATTTTGCCTTCAGGAATGAGCACGAATGCTTTGATGCCGGCACGTGCAGCATAAGCAGCAGCGGCAGCTGAGGTATTACCGGTAGAGGCACAAATAATGGCTTTAGAGCCTTCTTCAACCGCTTTGGTTACAGCCATGGTCATACCACGGTCTTTAAATGAACCAGTCGGGTTTAAGCCTTCGTACTTCACATAGATTTCAACGTCTTTACCAATAATGCGTGGAATATTCTCAAGCTTGATCAGTGGTGTATTACCTTCACCTAAAGAGATAGCACGAGTGGTTGCAGATACTGGTAAACGGTCGCGATAACGGTCAACTAAACCAGTATAACGATTGGCATTAGACATGATGATGTTCCAATTGTGTGTAGAGCTTGGCAAGGGGTAATACTCCCCTCAACCCGATTAATTATCAAGCGATTCTAAACGAATTCGTACAATTTCGCCATGAATGAAAGGCAAGGCTTGAATTCGTTGCAACGCTTCATCCATTTTTGATTCAACGATAGGATCAGTTAAAATCACGATCGGAATAAGGTCTTTTAAGCGCGGTTGCTGCATGATGGCATCAATACTGATTCCGGCACGACTTAAAATCGTGGTGACATCTGCAAGGACGCCCATTTGATCTTCGGCATTGATACGGATGTAATAACCCGTGGTCATTTGTTCGCGCGTTAAAATTGGCAAATCCGTCAAGGCTTCAAAAGCCAACTGCGGAATGGTTCCGGCGCCATCTTCGGTATAAATGATATCACGGACAATGTCGACGACATCGGCCACCACAGCAGAAGCTGTTGGACCTGCACCCGCGCCTGCACCGTAATACAGTGTTGGACCGACTGCATTGGCTTGTACCAAGATCGCATTTTTCACGCCGTTGACATTGGCAATGAGCTGGTCATCCGGAATGAGGGTTGGATGCACGCGTAATTCAATACCTGCATCGGTACGACGTGCAATACCCAAGTGTTTAATACGGAAACCTAAGTCTTCTGCATATTTGACATCTTGGGCGGTAACTTTGCCAATCCCTTCAGTAAATACTTTATCAAACTGTAGCGGAATACCAAATGCACATGAAGCCAGAATCGTCAGTTTATGTGCTGCATCAATGCCTTCTACGTCAAAGGTAGGATCAGCTTCGGCATAACCGAGTTCTTGCGCTTCTTTCAAAACGTCAGGAAAGGCACGACCTTTTTCACGCATTTCACTTAAGATAAAATTGCCTGTGCCGTTGATGATGCCTGCCAACCAGTCAATTTTATTGGCAGCCAAGCCTTCACGAATCACTTTGATAATTGGAATGCCGCCAGCAACTGCTGCTTCATAGGCAATCTGCACGGCATTGTCTTCGGCCGCTTTAAATAACTCATTGCCATGTTCAGCCAATAAGGCTTTATTGGCAGTGACAATATGTTTGCCATGTTTCATGGCTTCCATAATCACTTCATAGGCAGGGTGAATTCCGCCCATCACTTCAACCACAACGTCAACATCTGGCTGACGTACAATTTCTAGAAGATCAGCACTTTGTTTGATTGATTCTGGAAGATCCAAATCAGGACGCGGACGACGTGTACCGACATGGGTAATTTCAATTTCTCGACCGGTGCGACGTCTAATCTCAGCAGCGTTTTCTTTTAAAAGTTTAAGGGCACCACCACCTACAGTACCAAGACCGAGGATTGCCAGACGAACTGGTTTCACGTCACACTCCAATATCTAATCAATTTTAAGCGAACCTAGATCATAGCTAAAAAAAGCATGAGACTCTAGGAAAGAAATCACTTTCTCTGCAACTATAAAAAACAGTAATTTAACGAATAAAAATTAGTTATTTAAACGTTCTGCTAATTCTTCAGGAGACAGGTATCCACCCAAGTAAACACCATCTTCATTGTAAATTGCAGGGGTACCGTTCACGCCCATATTTAGACCCAGTTGATACTGATCTTTAACGGGATTCTTGCAGGTCGCTGGAGCAAGTGGGGCACCGGCAATGGCCTGGTTAAAGGCAGCCTGACGATCTTCACTACACCAGACACTTTCCATGGCTGGCATGAACTGTTCGCCACGTGGCCATGCGATATAACGCACTTCAATGCCTTTGGCATTAATCTCGCTCATATGTTCATGCAGTTTATGGCAATACGGGCAGCTGGCATCGGTAAACACATACACAATATGTTTGGTCTTGCCTTGCGCTTTATAAACCAGAAGATCTTCGGTTTTTAAGCCCGCCAGTAATTTTTTATTGGTTGCGGATTGCAGATTTTCACTGACATTGTGAATTTTGCTGTCGCCTAAACGCAGGACATCGCCCTGAATAATGTATTTACCATCTGCGGTTGCATAAACAGACGACATGCCTTCAAGGTTGACCCAATACAGATTCGGTACTTCAGTGGCTTTAATATCCAGTACTTTGGCGTTGATATTTGCTTTTTTAAAGTGCTGTTGCAGGGTGTTAATCAGACGCTGCTGTGCATTGCGTTCGGACAGATTAGAGGCCTGTCCGGTTGCCGGTGCGCTTGCGGTTAAAGTGCCTTGCTTTTTTTCATCGTTATTTGAGTTGGAACAGGCAGTAATGACCAGGCTGCTTGCCAAAGTGCATGCAATAAAAATTTTTGAGCGGGTAAATAACATAAATAACCCTTTCTTTTAGCTATAGATAAAAATTGATGGCCTAGCATAACAAAAAAAAAGCCAGGCTCGTTAACACTTCTTGGTCTTAGATGATGAATGAAGATCGGACTAAGCGCGAGGGTGATGCGTGGCATGCAGTTGCTGCATACGAACTTGGGCCACGTGGGTGTAAATTTGGGTGGTGGATAAATCACTGTGACCCAATAACATCTGAACGACGCGCAAGTCTGCGCCATGATTGAGCAAATGGGTGGCAAAGGCATGGCGTAGAGTATGCGGTGATAATTCAGCCTGTACGCCTGCTTGTAGTGCATAGCGTTTAATCGCATACCAAAAATTTTGCCGGCTCATAATGCCGCCGTGCTGGGTTAAAAACACATAGTCGGTGGCAGATTTATATAAGCTGGAACGTGCCTCATTCAGGTATTTTTCAATCCATTCACAAGCCACTTGTCCTAAAGGGACTAGGCGTTCTTTATTGCCTTTGCCGACAATACGTAAATAACCCTGTTTCAAATTAATCAATTCAAGCCGTAAATTGAGCAATTCAGTCACCCGTAGCCCACAGGCATAAAGCACTTCGAGCATGGCGCGATCACGCAAACCCAGAGCCGTTTCAATATCGGGGGCATGAATTAAGGCTTCAACTTCTTGTTCGGAAATATCTTTGGGCAGCGAACGGCCAATTTTAGGGGTTTTATGGGTCGCAACCGGGTTATCCGAGCGAAGTTTTTGTTCACGTAAAAACTTATAAAAAGAACGCAGGGCAGAAAGTGATCGGGCAATCGAGCGCGGACTTTTGCCCTGTTTGGTTAATGCCAGTAGAACATCAGCCACATCGTCGCTGGACCAGTTCGGCATTAAATTGGAATTGCATTGACTACATTGAACCAAATCAGACAGATAGGCGTTACGTGTATGCGGACTTACGGTTTGTGCAATTAAATAGTCTCGGAAACCCTGTAAAAAACTTAAATGTTCAGGAATGCTCACCGGAGCAGGAATACGAGGTTTTTTATTAAGCATGTCACTTCTACATTGAATGAAAAATCCAAGTTTTTCTTGGCTTGGATCAATTTAGAACAATTCTTTGCCAATGTCGATGTGAGAGCAGATGAGAATTGGAATCAAACCTTACTTGGTAATTATTCTCATTTGTTTGTATACTGTTCAAAATATTTTAGGATTAGATGCGGTGCGTTTATCTGATTTAAAAGTGAAACAAACGGCCATCATCAGCAAAGTCAACAGAACTTTAGATGGCAATAATTCTTTAAACGATTTGGTCGCAAGCCGTTTAGAGACTCTAGGTTTTGTTCCGGGCACAAAAGTACAGGTCATTACCAAAGGTATTTTTGGTGGCGACCCGATTTTGATTCAAGTTGGATTTACCCGATTCGCACTGCGTAAAGTTGAAGCTGAAAAAATTGAAATTAATCTTGAGGGAGCACCTGCATGAGTGATGCGCTGCGTATTGCCCTGGTAG
Source organism: Acinetobacter sp. F16 (assembly GCF_052712855.1). NCBI lineage: Bacteria > Pseudomonadati > Pseudomonadota > Gammaproteobacteria > Moraxellales > Moraxellaceae > Acinetobacter > Acinetobacter sp. F16. Next base: position 180,625 of record NZ_JBRATK010000003.1, on the reverse strand, counting down.
GTAACCCAAACTGCGGTAAAACATCATTATTTAACCATCTGACCGGCACCCGTCAGAAAGTCGCAAACTATGCCGGTGTCACAGTTGAACGTAAGGTAGGGCAGTTCACCTTGCCATCTGGTAAACCGGTTCGTGTTCTGGATTTACCCGGAACTTATAGTTTAGATGCGACCAGTCCGGATGAAGCGATTACCCGTGATGTGGTGCAAGGAAAAATTGCCGAAGAAGATCAGCAAGATGCGTTCTTGTGTGTGGTCGATGCCACCAATCTAAAACTGCATTTAGGTCTGGTTTTGGAAATGATCGAGCTGGGCCGCCCGGTTCTGCTTGTACTGAACATGATGGATGAAGCACGCCGCCGTGGCATGCAAATCAATACGCAAAAGCTGGCGGAACGTTTGGGTATTCCTGTGGTGGAGACCGTTGCGGTGCGTAATTCAGGCATTGAAAACCTGATGAATGCGCTCGATCAAGGCAAATATTCAACTCCACATACCGAACTGAGCGGCTTAACTGGCGATAATCATCATAAAATCACCACGATTTTGCATGATGTAGTGCATTCAGTCGATCAGGAAGATAAACGCTCAGACTTGCTCGATAAAATATTTTTACATCCGGTTTTGGGTCTGGTTAGCCTCGCCTTAATGATGTTTGTAGTGTTTCAGGCGGTATTTGCCTGGGCTGCACCTTTTATGGATGGCATTGAAACCTTCTTCGGCTGGCTCGGTGAATATGTTGGACAGCACATAGCACATCCATTACTGAACAGCTTGGTGGTGGATGGGGTGATTGCCGGAGCCGGTGGGGTGGTGGTGTTCTTGCCACAGATTCTGATTCTATTTTTCTTTATTTTAGTATTAGAAGAGTCGGGTTATTTACCGCGTGCTGCATTCTTGCTGGATAAGTTGATGTTTAAAGCCGGCTTAAGTGGCCGTGCGTTTATCCCGTTACTGTCTAGCTTTGCATGCGCGGTACCCGGGATTATGGCAACCCGCAGTATTAGCGACCCGCGAGATCGTTTAACCACGATTTTTGTTGCGCCACTGATGACCTGTTCCGCCCGTTTGCCTGTATATGCCTTACTGATTGCCGCCTTTATTCCGGAATATATGGTTTGGGGTGTGTTTAACCTGCAAGGCTTGGTGCTGTTTGCTTTATATATGGCCGGGATTGTCAGTGCGCTGATGGTATCTTTCATCCTGAAATTCTTTCAAAAAGATAAATCCCAACATATGTTGCTGATGGAATTGCCAAGTTACCGCTTTCCTGACGTGAAAAGTATTTGGATTGGTTTGCTGGACCGCGCCAAAATTTTCTTGAAACGTGTCGGTGGCATCATCTTCGCGTTGTCTATTTTGCTTTGGTTCTTATGTACCTTCCCGCAGCCGCCAGTAGGTGCAACTTTACCTGATATCGATTATTCACTTGCGGGCATGCTTGGTCACGTGATGCAACCGATTTTTGCACCGCTTGGCTTTAACTGGCAGATCTGTATTGCCTTGATTCCTGCAATGGCGGCACGTGAAGTGGTGGTGGCTGCACTGGGTACGGTTTACGCCTTGTCTGCAACCAATGATGATGCAATCTCGCAAGGTTTGGCCTCCATTATCAGCAGTGATGGTCGCCTTGGCTGGTCACTCGCGACCGGTTTATCCCTGTTGGTCTGGTTTGTTTACGCGCCACATTGCCTTGCAACCTTGGCAACGGTGAAACGTGAAACCGGTTCTTGGAAAACTGTGAGCTTTATGACGGCTTATTTATTTGGTTTGGCTTATTTGATGTCGTTCCTGACCTATCAAATTGCATCGCACTATTTGGGTTAATGGGACTGGGTTCATTGGACTCAAAATAATATGCATGGGAGATTGAGATGATTGAAGTGGTAATTGTTGCGGCATTGGTAATTTGGAGTGCAGTGGTTGTCTTCAAGAAAGTGTTTCCTCAGACGGCAAACTCGGTCTTCATGCAGTTGTCCAATGCCTGTGCCAAACAGGGTTGGCTCAGTTTAGCCAAATGGTTAAAACCGGCAACGGTTTCTGGATGTGGTGGAAGTTGTGGCTGTTCGGCAACTGAGGACAGCACCCAGAAAAAACCGGAAGTCCAAACGGTAAAATGGAAGTAATTTTCTAAATTTTGCCTAATTTTAAAAAACCGTCTTTTTTATGACGGTTTTTTACGCGCGGACACAAAAAAAGACGCATAAAGTTAAAACAGAAAAAGCATTCAAAAGAGCAAAGTGCTAACATTTTGTCAGTTTTAAAACATACCAAGATATGGGGTAAAAATGTTAATTCAACGTGGTGGATTAAAAGTCGTTGCAGGACTCGGAATTTCAGGTGTTGCAGCAGTAAATTTCTTACATGAAAATGGCTACCGCGTTGCAGTAACAGATTCTCGAAAGACACCACCGGGACACGACCAGATTCCAGCCGAAGTTCAAACCAGTTTTGGTCAGCTCGATCAAGAGCTGTTATTACAAGCTGAGGAAATCGTGATTAGCCCGGGACTTGATCCAAAAATTCCTGAAATTCAGACAGCAGTTGCCAAAGGCATTGCTGTGGTCAGTGAAATCCAGATTTTACGCCGTGCCACCGATAAGCCGATTATGGCAATCACCGGTTCAAACGCTAAAAGTACCGTGACTACCCTGATTGGCTTAATGGCGAAAGATGCAGGAATTAAAGTCGCAGTCGGTGGCAATCTTGGTCGTCCTGCACTGGATTTAATCAAAGATGATCCGGAACTGTATATCTTGGAGCTCTCAAGCTTCCAGTTAGAAACAACATCGAATTTAGCCGCAGAAGTTGCAGTCGTTCTTAATTTGAGTGAAGACCACTTGGACCGTCATGGCGATATGTTTGGTTATCACACTGCAAAACACCGTATTTTCCAAGGTGTGAAAAAAGTGGTGTTTAACCGTGATGATTCACTGACACGTCCACTGGTTCCAGACAGCACACCGATGCAAAGCTTTGGCTTGAATGCACCCGATATCAATCAATACGGTGTATTGAGAGATACCGATGGCACCATCTGGTTGGCACGTGGCCGCGTACGTTTGCTAAAAAGCTCGGATATGTACATTCAAGGCACTCATAATGTTGCCAATGCTTTGGCATGCCTGGCTTTGGGTGAGGCGATTGGTTTGCCACTTGAGTCGATGCTTGAAACTTTAAAAACCTTTAAAGGTCTGGAACATCGCTGTGAGTTCGTGAAAGAAGTGAATGGCGTGCGTTATTACAATGACTCTAAAGGCACCAATATTGGGGCAACCTTAGCCGCCATTGATGGTTTGGGTGCTGCGATTGAGCCGCAACAGGGCAAAGTGGCGATTATTTTAGGCGGGCAGGGCAAAGGACAGGATTTTACTGCCTTACGTGATGCTTTAACCAAATATGCGAAAGTCGCGGTATTGATTGGTGAAGACCGTCCAGTGATTGAACAGGCCATTGCCGGAACCACCACTTTGATTCACGCGGAATCTTTAAAAGAAGCCGTGGAATTATGCCAGCAACATACCCAAGCCAATGATGTGGTGCTATTGTCACCTGCATGTGCAAGTTTTGATATGTTTAAAGGTTATAGTGAACGTGGACACCAGTTTGTTGAATGTGTGAACACACTTGCTTAGAAGAATGATAAGGAACGTTGTATGGCTGGGTTAGCTCAGACGACCATAAGTAAAATTAATCAGGTCTATAATGAGTGGGGAGCAAAAATCCCTGCTGAAGTTACACCACGTAATGTGCTGATTTTTTGTGTGATTGCCTTGCTGTGTATCGGTTCAATCATGGTGGCATCTGCATCGATGCCCTATGCCGACCGTTTACATGAAAATGCATTTCACTATGTGATCCGGCATGGGATTTCAATTTTCGTAGCTGCTGTAGCCGCATTTTTGACCTATAAAATCTCATTAAATATCTGGTTCAATAATACCTTTCCCTTGTGGATCATGACCATTTTGTTGCTGGCGGTGGTGTTAGTCGTCGGCAGCGAGGTCAATGGTTCTACCCGCTGGATTCGTATTGCTGGCTTTACCTTGCAGGCATCCGAAGTCGCCAAAGTGATGATGGCCATCTTTACTGCAGATTATGTGGTGCGAAGGGCAGAAGAGGTTCGAAATAACCTTTCTGGGCTGTTCCGCTTAGGCGGGGTCATGATTATCACCGTCGGTCTAATCCTGGCTGAACCGGACTTGGGGGCAACTGCAGTTATTGTCTTGATGATTTTGGGGGTGTTCTTCCTTGCAGGTGCGCCGGCCATTCAATTTATTGCCTTTTTGGCCTTTATTATTCTAGGCTTGGCGGCTGCGATTATCCTTGAGCCCTACCGCTTACAACGTGCCTTGTCTTTTACCGATCCTTGGGCTGATCCATTGGGTACCGGTTACCAGCTTTCCAACGCACTGATGGCATTTGGCCGCGGTGAATGGGCCGGAGTGGGGCTAGGACACAGTATTCAGAAAATGTCTTATCTTCCTGAAGCACATACTGACTTTATGCTGGCCATTTTAGGTGAAGAGTTCGGCTTCTTTGGCATCAGCACCGTGTTGATCTTGTCCTTCGTGATGGTGGTGTGTTGTATCAAAATCGGACACCGTGCGTTAAAGCATCAATATTTACGCGCAGGCTATTTGGCTTATGGCATCAGTATCATTTTCCTGCTGCAAATTCTGGTCAATGCAGGGATGAATATGGGTATGCTACCAACCAAAGGTTTGACTCTGCCATTTATTAGTTATGGCGGTTCATCGTTAATTATGTGTGCCGTAATGATTAGTTTGGTTTTAAAAATTGATGCAACCACGCAAAAAGCCAACCCGAGTAAGGAAGAATCAAGTTTCTAGTCTTGATTCTTTCTATCAATCCTGCTGGGCATGCTTTAATACGATGCTCGACATTTCAGTGCCACAATTCAGACATTTCACAAATTCTCCTTTCGCTTTTGAAAGGGGAATCAGTGGAATAAAAAATAAAGAAAAATAATTGCGCTGCTGTTTTAGTTCATAGGTACTTCTGCTTCTGCATACCGGACAAACAAACTGACTTTTCTCAACGACTTTGGTTTTAGGACCGATTCCAAAAATAAAAAACATAGACCAACCTCTATTTCTTGAAGTTTAGCTTTTAGCTTAGCCCAGTTTTTAATTTAAAAATAACTGCCTTCTAGTTCCTTTGTGTGGGGAATATGTTGTATATCCCACTGGGCAATAGCTTGCTTGAGCATGGGTGCCGGGGTGTCCAAATCAACTTCGGGCTGATGCAAAGCACGAATCGCTTGTTGCAAGAGTTCTGGTGCACGATTGAGATCGAGTGCTTGCGCCATGTTTTGTTTAGAGAGCTTTTGTCCCTGCTCATTCATCGCAAGCGGCAGGTGCATATATTCAAGTTTGGGATAGCCCAGTATTGAACCGAGCCAGATTTGCCGTTCCGTGTTATCCAGCAGGTCTGCCCCGCGAACCACATGGGTCATGCCTTGCAGATAATCATCCACCACCACAGCCAGTTGGTAATTAATAATGCCATCCCGACGCTTGAGGACAAAATCTCCAAGATCCTGCTGCAGATTGGAACAGTGTCTGCCTTGCAGACGGTCACTAAAGCAAATTTCCTGATCCGATACTTTGATACGAATGGCTTGCTGCTCAAAGGGCAGAGTTAAATCGCGGCAAGTTCCGGCATAAATATGATTTGAACCCAGCATTTTGCGGGTGCATTGGCATGCATAAACCAGATGGTTTTGATGGAGTTGATCGATTACTGCATCATAGATGTCTAAGCGGTCTTTCTGAAAGATGATGGCATCGTCAGCTTCAAACTGAAATGCATCTATACAGCGCAGAATATGTTCTTCACTGCCGGGGTAAATACGCGGAATGTCGGTATCTTCGATCCGAACCAGCCATTTGCCCTGATGCGCACGTGCATCGCAATAACTGGCCACTGCGGTAATGAGTGAGCCAAAATGCAAAGGGCCGGTTGGCGATGGCGCAAACCGACCCACATAAGCCATCCTGTTATCCCCCTCCTTGATTAAAGGAGGGGTTAGGGAAGGATTATTAAGCATGAACTCATTAACCGTTATTTTGCTTCTCTTTGATTTCTGCTAAAGTTTTGCAGTCAATACAAAGGGTTGCAGTTGGACGTGCTTCAAGACGGCGCAGACCAATTTCAATACCACAAGTTTCACAGAAACCATAGTCATCGTTTTTAATCGCTTCAATTGATTGCTCAATCTTGCGGATTAACTTACGTTCACGGTCACGTGTACGGAGTTCAATTGCAAACTCTTCTTCTTGTGTCGCACGGTCATTGACGTCAGGCAATGCAGTATTTTCATCCTGCATGGTGTTTAAGGTACGATCCACTTCAGACATCAGCTCTTCTTTCCATGCCAACAGAATTTGGCGGAAATGTTCAAGCTGTCCTTCGGACATGTATTCTTCATTTTTTTTCGGCTGATAAGGTGCAATACCAAATAAGCTAGCAGTAGAACCACTTTCTGACGCTTTTGGCTTTGTTTTACGCACGCGTTTGGTAGACTTTTCGTCTACAACATCAGTTTGTTCGTCCAAGACTTGATTTTGGTTGTCATTCGCCATATAGGGCATTCCTCATCATATACGCATTATCTATACGCAAAAAATATGGTGATATGCAAGTGTTTTTATCCAACCCTTAGGAGATTCTCCTTAGAGGGGCGTCATCATATAGACTTTTTGTGCTTTTTGATAGTCTTTGATGTTTGGATTCAATCTACCACGCTTCCTTTTGAAGCCATAAAGTAATAGAAAAAAAGCCAAATGAAAAGTTAATAACCTGAAATTTCGGTATTAATTTTTTGTTGCACCTTTTCAGTACGATAAATTTCAGTTTGTAACTCACCACTTGCTTTCAAATGTAGTACACGAAACCCGGGTGCTTGCTCATCTAGCGCAAAATCATCACTTAAAGGTTTGAACTGGACACAAGTTGACGGGGTTGAAAAAAACTGAATATTTTTCCATTCATTCCAGGCGTCTTGATGCACATGACCACTTATGACTGCTTTCACATTGGTATGCTTGGCTAAAATATCGGTTAAATTCTCAGTGTTCTTCAATTTATGTTGATCGATCCATTTTGACTGCATATCGAAAGGATGATGATGACATGCAACAATCACATATTGCTGTTGGAATTTAGATAAGATTTGATCGAGTTGTTGTAGTTGTGCTTGCTCGATCCAGCCGTCCGTTTTGCCAGGTACAGCGCTATTTAATAACACGATGCTCCATTTTCCAAAATGAATGGCATGCGCCTGATTTTGATTATGGTAAAAAGGAAAGATCTCAATATTGTCATGATTGCCGGGTATTTGATAAAACGGAATACCTAAACGCTGCATAAAGGCCAAATAACGGCTATAGGTTTCTTTCACCGGCACTTGTGCTAAGTCGCCAGTATGAATGATGGCATCCACATTCGGATATTGCTGCTGAATCTGCTTGATCACGGCATGAAAGCTATGTTCAGGATTCATATCCACAAATTCTAAATCTTCCTGATTCATCAAATGTGTATCTGAAATTTGAATAATGGTCCAGTCTTGCTGGGTTTCATGGCAATTGGATAAAGTCATGTCTGACTCCTTAGACATTCCTTGTAGTTTTAATATGTTGTTGCAACCATTGCAATGCCATAATGACCGGTGCATTTCTTAATCGACCATTGGTGAGTAAATGGGTAACTTCACTGTAGTCAATCAGATGCAATTGAATATTTTCACCTTCGTCAGGCATGCCAAAGACGCCGCCTTGTTCAGGCAGACGAGCCTGTGCACTGTACAAATGGAACAGTTCCGAGCAGGCACCTGCAGAGGGATAAAAACTAAATAAATGCTCCAATTCACCAATCTCACAGCCTGATTCTTCTACACTCTCACGGCGAATACAGCTTTCAGGGGATTCATCACCATCCAGCACACCGGCGATAATTTCCAGTTGCCAGGCCGAATCTGAATCATCCATTGCACCCACACGAAATTGTTCAATCAGGGCAAATTTTTGTTGGGCATCATCATAAATGAGTACCCCGGCAGCTTCAGGCCGGTGAATCAGTTCACGTTGCAGGATAGGCGTGTATTCAGTTTGATTAAATAAACGATGTTGAAGACTGACTTTTTCAACCTGAATGAAGCCACGGAAAAGATATTCACGTGACTGGATTTTGACTTCGTCGCTGTTATATGTAGCTTGTCTAATAATATTCATTTAGCTCAGTCAGGATGAAAAACAATCATTCATCCTAACTGAGAATTTTATGAAAATAAAAGATTTTTTTGTCAAATTACAGCTTGTGGTACAATTTTTGACCATGAGCTTGATAGCTGGTTTTCATGCTTTCGAATCCCGCCGCTATCTCTGCATTTTGTTCTTGCGCAGGCTCCGCATTGCTTTGATTTTTAGCATAATCTCTCACATTTTGGGTGATTTTCATCGAACAGAATTTTGGTCCGCACATCGAACAGAAATGCGCTGATTTATGCGCTTCCTTGGGCATGGTTTCATCATGCATGCTGCGTGCGGTATCCGGATCAAGGCTCAAGTTAAACTGGTCTTCCCAGCGGAATTCAAAACGCGCTTTGGATAAAGCATTGTCACGCACCTGTGAACCCGGATGACCTTTGGCCAGGTCGGCGGCATGGGCGGCAATTTTATAAGTGATGATGCCATCTTTGACATCTTTCTTGTTTGGCAAACCCAAATGCTCTTTCGGTGTGACATAACACAGCATGGCTGTGCCGTACCAGCCAATCATCGCTGCACCGATCGCTGAGGTAATATGGTCATAACCCGGAGCAATATCTGTCGTTAAAGGGCCGAGGGTATAGAAAGGCGCTTCCTGACAGACTTCGAGTTGCAGATCCATATTTTCCTTAATCATATGCATCGGCACATGACCTGGGCCTTCAATCATCACTTGAACATCATGTTGCCACGCGCGGTGGGTCAGTTCACCTAAAGTACGCAGTTCACTAAATTGCGCTTCGTCATTGGCATCCTGAATACAGCCCGGACGTAAGCCATCGCCCAGACTAAACGATACGTCATAGGCTTTCATGATTTCACAGATGTCATCAAAATGGGTATAGAGGAAGTTTTCCTGATGATGGGCAAGGCACCACTGCGCCATGATCGATCCACCACGCGAGACAATACCGGTCAAACGATTTGCGGTAAGCGGAACATAGCGAAGCAGTACACCGGCATGAATGGTGAAGTAATCCACGCCTTGTTCAGCTTGTTCAATCAAGGTGTCTTTAAATATTTCCCAGGTTAAATCTTCAGCCACACCATCGACTTTTTCCAGTGCTTGATAGATCGGAACGGTGCCAATTGGAACAGGCGAGTTACGGATAATCCATTCCCGGGTTTCATGAATGTTTTTGCCTGTCGATAAATCCATGATGGTATCTGCGCCCCAACGGGTGGCCCAGGTCATTTTCGCCACTTCTTCATCAATGCTTGAACTGAGCGCCGAGTTACCAATATTGGCATTAATCTTGACTAGGAAATTACGCCCAATAATCATCGGTTCAATTTCAGGATGGTTAATGTTGGCCGGAATAATCGCACGACCTTCAGCCACTTCCCGACGCACAAATTCAGGCGTGATTTCGTTTAGATTTTTCGCCCCGAAGTTTTGACCGACATGTTGACGTGCATCGACACCTTCAAGCTGGCGCTGATTTTCACGGATGGCGATATATTCCATTTCCGGGGTAATCATGCCTTGACGTGCATAATGCATTTGAGTGACATTTTTGCCTGATTTGGCACGACGCGGCTTTTGAATATGCGCAAAACGAATCTCAGCTGTGCGAATGTCTTTTAGGCGTTCCTGTCCAAATTTCGAGGTTAAAGTCTCTAGGCGTTCGGTATCTTGACGTTCTTCAATCCAGGCTTCACGTACATTGGGCAAGCCTTGGTTCAGGTCAATAGCAAGGTTGGGGTCGGTATATACACCGGAAGTGTCATAAACCAGAATATCCGGATTCTGTTCGCCGCCTAGACCGGTCGGGGTATCGGTCAGTTCAATGGCACGCATCGGGACTTGAATATCAGCCCGGGAACCTTGGATATAGACTTTTTTTGAAGCGGGTAAAATACGGGTGAGATCTTTAGCATCTTGCTCGTGTTGAGCAGAAATATCTGTTGCAGATAGATTCGTTAACTGGTTCATTGCAATGATCCTTATGAATGACATCAACGAATCAAGCACGACCAAAAACGTGGCGGATTTATCTGGTTTAATTCATGAAAGAAATCAACAAACAGATAAATTGGGGGCTTAGGTTTCTAGATGCTTGATTCCTACGCAGGTCTTAACCTGATCAGGTTCAACGGTACTTGTGCTTAAGTTCTTTATAGAAAGAACTGACACAATCTCAGCGAGCAATTACTCGCGCTCCGTCAAGCGATGGACAAATATTAACACGCCCAAGCACTAAAAATCATTCACATTAAATATCGCTTTTATAGGTTTCTATGAACGTTTAATTTAAGGCAGGGATTAAAGACATACCGCGTCACTAAAACAATCACGTGTTTTGGACAGGCTTAAAGTTTGCAAACCTAAATACTGCTCTAACTGTTTGAGCGTACGCTGATTTTCAGACAGCGACTGTTGTTCTTTGGGGCTTAACTGAAGTGGAATTTCCTTTAAGCGCTGCTGTTCGGATAATTGTATAAATTGCAGAAATTTTGTTGCCTGAAGTGCTAAATATGAGTTTTTGACCTGCGCCAATTTTTCAATTTCATCCATCGAACTGCTTTGGATGGCATATTGATCGATATAAGTGTCAGAGACAGGCGAGTCGTTTAAGCCTTTAAATAAAAACAGGGTATACATCTGCAACAGATACTCTGCATCTTTACGATAGCTGCTTTTAGGATGCTGATTTAAATACTCTTCCCAAAATAGGGCACGGGTTGCAATCTCGTGCGGCTCAATCATTAAAGTATCTTCAACAAAGACCGGCATCATATTCTGTGTGGCCAGATTTTCGATAAACACCTGTTCTGCTCGCGGCATATAGGGTGCAAAAATTTTGGCTAAATATTCAGGGCTACGGCGATAATTGACCAGGCCTTTGCCTGCATCAAACAGCTCGATATAGGCTTGTCCCTTATGTTTTAACAAATATTGATCGCGTAAAGTCAGTTGTTCAAAATGACTTTGCTGAATGGTTGGATGCTGTGATAAATCAAAAGCATAGGCTTCAAAAGCCACTTGTTGTGGCGGTGTTCTGTCTACGGTTAAGAAGTTGTTATACATTTGAGTAGACAGTGCCAGCAAATGCTGCTGTTCAGCAAATGTAGACAGCGGCAGGCATAATTTTAAATCTTGATTGATCTGTTCTAATGCAAAAGTGGTACGTTCGGCATTAATTTCTGCCATATTCTTTTCAATATTTTTACATAATAACGATAAATCCACCGTTTCATCTTGCTGTGATTGTTTTTGTACCTGTTCTGGCATAGGCTGAGGTTCAGGTTTTTGACACCCGAGCAAAAGCATAAAAATGGCCAAAGGAAGGCATCGCTTTATAGCGAAATTTTTTTTGAAAGGCACAGTCATTCGATATCTGGATACATGCGGCAATGATTTCAGGGGAGTGCGGCTATTTTATCGCTGAAAAGGATTTTGTCTGTGTAGTATTGTGAAGGAGTTTAGTTACGCGGTGTGATCATTGACTAGCAATTTACAGATGAATCGATATAGCATGGACGGATTGTAAAAATTAATAAAAATCATACGGAAAATTAAGGAGATCATTCTAATATTGCATAGTTTCTTTTGAAATATGCGTGTTTGCAGATGGTCTGGTACGGTGCAGGGATTTAGCATAAAAAATGAATATAAAAATAGTCATCAGTGCATGTGTTTTACTTGTAAGTCCATGCAGCTATGCTTTGGATTTGGTTGAGGCTTATCAACGTGCAAAAACGACAGATCCAAACTGGCAAGCCAATCTTTTACAGTATGAGGCGGATCAATTAAATCTGGGGATTGCGAAAGGAAATTTGCTTCCCACCATTACTGTTTCGGGAAATGTCACGCGTAAAAGCCAAGAAGCGAATCAGGCCAGCGTTCCGGGTTTTCCTGCGGATGCCTTTAGTGCATCTTCCTCAACCACTAAACAGATTGCCATGACTGCACGGCAACCAATCTTCCGTTGGGATGCCTGGGAAGGTTTAAAGCAGGTCAAAACCTCAGTCAGTTTGAGTGAAGTCAATTTGCAGTTACAGCGCCAGGAACATATTTTAAATGTCTCTGAAGCTTATTTTAATGTGTTGCGTCAACAGAGTTTAACCACGGCAAATTTACAAGAAGAAAAAGCCTTGCTGGAACAGCTCAATTTGATGAATGCAAAACTGCGCGAAGGTCTGGTTGCAAAAAGTGATGTCAGTGAAGCCAATGCACAATATGAAAGTGCGCGAGCCAATCGTATTGCAACTCACGTACAGTTGATTTTGGCACAAGAGCAACTGGCACAAATCATTGGACCCTATCGTGAAAATTTGGCGGTACTGAGAGACGACTTTCAATTTCAAAAACCGTATCCTGCCGACTTGGAGGCATGGACCGCTTTAGCGCTGAGCCAGAATCTGTCAATTCAGCAAGCGCGTATACAACAGCATTATGCAGAAGACCAAAAACGCGTTGAACAAGCCGCTTTATATCCACAAATTGAAGCTGTAGGCACCTATGGCTATACCAAGCAATCTCCACAAAATGTCATCTCGAGTGATGGTCAGTTTGATCAGATTGGTGTGGAGATGAACTGGAATGTGTATAACGGTGGGCGCACGCAAAAATCCATTCAGAAAGCTGCGGTGAATGTGAAAAAAACTGAAGCTCAGCTCGATGCTGCAATTCGTAAAGCCAATACCGATGTGAAAAAGTCCTATATGCAGGTGGAAACTGATCAGGCCAAATTACAAGCGCGTAAAGCGGCAATGGATTCATCCAATGTGGTATCGCAAGCCTCCAAAGCCCAGTATCAGGAAGGCTTAAAAACCATGGTGGATGTGTTGCTGGCGCAACGAAATGCTTTTTCTGCCAAGCAAGATTACTTGAATGCACAATATGATTATTTAATTAATGTGCTACGCCTAAAAGCCTCGGTTGGAAAATTAACAGAACAAGATATTGAAGAAATGAATGCTTGGCTGATGGATAAAACCGCCAAACAGGCAAGCTAAACATTTGGATTTTTGTCATGAAAGTTTCATATTAGATGTGATTTAATATTGAACAAGATTTTTCATTCTAAAATCGCTGTTGTGGAGTAAGCCCCTTGCCAAATAATCCGGTGTTGAATCACCATATTTCTTCGCAATTTAATGAAGAATTGCAGGATGTAAATACCAAGTTTATGACCATGGGCGGTTTAGTTGAACAACAAGTTGCCAATGGTATTCGTGCGTTACTGGACACCGATGCAAGCCTGGCGATTGATGTGCAATTCCAAGACAATATCGTCAATCGTTTAGAGACGGAAATTGACGAAGCCTTAACCCTGATTTTGGCGCGCCGTCATCCGGCGGCAATTGACTTGCGCATGGTGATTGCCATGTCTAAAGCCAATACCGATTTAGAGCGTATTGGTGATGAAGCGGCGAAAATTGCCCGTATTGCCCAGAATTTGTGTGAAGAAGGCAATTCACCTCGCGGCTACATGGAAACCCGTCATATTGGCAATCAGGTACGGGTAATGATTCATGATGCCTTGGATGCTTTTGCACGTTTAGATGTTGACCAGGCTTTACGTGTGTTACTTGCCGATGCTGATATTGACCGTGAATATCAATCTGCAACACGGACCTTAATGACCTATATGATTGAAGATCCGCGTCATATTTCACGGGTGATTAATGTGTTATGGGTACTACGTTCTTTAGAGCGTATTGGTGACCATGCGCGCAATATTTCTGAACAGGTCATTTATATGGTCAAAGGTTTGGATGTGCGCCATACCAGTGTTGAAGAAATTGAAGAGAAAGTTCAGCGATAAGCGCTGCAAGATTTAAATAAAAAAACCTCCAAACTGGAGGTTTTTTTATTAAGCGAGAAAAAGGATTAACTATGCGTTTCTTCCTCAGGATCTTCTTCAAACGTTTTAGCGATCTTTTCAATGTTTAAGCTTTTGGCCATGGCATCAAAAATTTCTTTATACACCCCTTCTTGATGATAGAGCGCATCGTGTTCACCATGTTCGGCAATGCAGCCTTCTTTCATCACATAGGTGTAGTCGGCATCAATAATTTGCGACAAACTGTGTGAAATCATAATCACGGTTCGTCCTTGCTTGATTTGATCCAGACTTTGTTTAATTTGCTCCGAAGCAATCGCATCTAAACTGGCAGTTGGTTCATCCAAAAAAATAATTGGTGGATTTTTCAAGAACATTCGGGCAAGGGCAATCCGTTGTTGTTGACCGCCTGAAAGCATCAGGGCATCTGCATCATAGGCATGGGGAAGCTGTAAAATCTGTTCATGAATCGAGGCTTTTTGGGCCGCAGTCATGACATCTTCGATGGTGGCATCGGTTTTACCATAGCGAATATTTTCAAAAATAGAACCTTGGAAAATATGATTTTTTTGCAGCACCAATCCAATATGGTCACGTAGATATTGCGTGTCGATGTCTTCCAGATTAATGCCATCGAGTTGAATCTGCCCTGATGCAGGCTGATAGAATTTATCCAGCAAACTGATCAATGTCGATTTTCCAGCACCGGATAAACCGACCAAAGCCGTGATTTTATTCGGTTGAATCACCATATTGATGTTCTTTAAAGCATGATGACCATTGGGATAATAAAATTCGACATTTTTAAGTTCAAACTTGCCAGTGATCGCCGGTTTTTGTGCACCACTCGGCTCAATTTCATGATCGGCTTCCAAAATTTTAAAGAAGCTTTCCGAATAAATCATCGCATCATTTACTTCATCATAAATACGATGCAAGGAACGAATCGGGGCTGAAACATTATTGAACAGCAGCACATGGTACATAATCATGCCGATACTCATTTGCCCATCGAGTACGAAATACGCCGTTAAAATGATGATTAGCACAATACCAATCTGTTCGATAAAGGTTTTTAAGCCGTCAAATAAAAAACTGGTTTGACGGGTCTGCATCTGATTGTCGGTCAGTTCTTTTTGTAGCTTGAGCTGTTTGTCGGATTCAATCGATTCGCGATTAAAGGATTTAATCACGGTAATCGAGTTGATAATGCTTAAGATGCCTTGGCTCTTTTTTTCACGTCCATCGCGCAGGTTGCGTCGCCATCCACCCAGTTTTTGCGCTTGCTTAAAGGTCAGCCAGAAATAAATCGGCACAATACTTAAGGCCACCAGTCCGACATAGAAATTGGCATAGAACATCAGGCCAAGCGCGACGATTGCACTGGTAAATAAAGGTAAAATATCAATAAAGAAGATTTGAACCAGACGCGTCAGCGAACCAATGCCGCGGTCGATACGGGTTTGTAATTTACCGGCCTGGTTGTTGTCTTCATTAAAAAAAGCCAGTCGATAGGTCAGAAATTTTTCAATGATGCCCTGGGCCAAATCCTGCGAGACAAAAATTCGCAGCTTTTCGCCATAAAATTTTTGTCCAAATTGCACAAAGGCATTGATGACTTCCTTACCCAGTAAAATGGCAGAGATGGTGATCAGGATATGCCAGCCTTCAGACAGTCCTAAACCGGCTTCAATCAGGCGATTAATGCTATCAACCGCATATTGCAAAGTCAGTGCATTGACCTGTGCGGTGAAGGAACCTATCAAGGTTAAAATTAGTGTTGCGATGACCAATAAGCGATAGGGACGCACAAAAGGCCGGAGTTTTTGAAATAAGTGCCATAAATTCATATGCAATTTTTTATTGTTCAGCTTGATTTGAGTCTAAGCCTGATTTTCTGATGTCACAAGCGCATACAATGTTTTGAATTGTGAGCAGAGATAATCCGCTAAAATAAAAGTGAATTTTATATTTATTTTAGACTCTGTATTTTTGACCATGAACTTTGAATTGTTTGCACCGGAAGCTCAAGCCAATCTGTTGCCTTGCGACGGGATTGTAGAAGATTATGGCCTGATCTTAAGGCCTGAGCAGAGTGAAAAATATTTGCAGTATTTTTTAGCCAATTTGGCTTGGCAATATGATCAGGTATTTTTATTTGGCCAGCATCATATCACCAAGCGCCAAGTGGCCTGGTACGGCGATGAAAATTACCAATATCACTATTCAGGCACCTTCAAGCAGGCACATGTGTGGAATCCGGCATTATTTCGTCTCAAGCAGCATATCGAAAAGCTGGTCGGGCATCGTTTTAATTCCTGTTTGGCGAATCTATATGAGGAAGGTACTCAAGGTCTAGGCTGGCATAGTGATGATGAAGCGACACTGATCTCCGATGCCGGACAAGAAACAGTCATTGCTTCTTTGAGTTTGGGGGCAACACGTAAGTTTAGCTTCAAGCATAAAAAACAAGCTAAAAAAGTCGATCTGCTTTTACACAGTGGACAACTGATTGTGATGCGAGGTCAGACACAGCAGTACTGGAAGCACGCTTTAATGAAGTCGACAAGAATATACGAGCCAAGAATTAATCTGACTTTCCGTTATTTTTTCTAAACTGCTGTATTTGGCAGGCTAAAAATAAAGGTAAAAAAAAGCTCATGCATAGGCACAAGCTTTTCTCTGAGGATGTCGCTCAAATTGTCATGGAATACAATGGGCCACATGAAGAACAATAATCATATTATGAGAATAAATTGGATATTACAATGTTGAAACCGCTTTTATTTTGCATAAATTGATATTTGGTTGAATCTGCGCGAAATTTCAAAGATCATCATCTCTTGATAATTCAGTAAATTTTTTCTCAATCAGTGCCGCATTTTCTTGCAAAATTTCGACCAGCTTCTGAAAATTAATAAACTCAAAGCGATTTCTAGAGCCTAATAAGGTCAAAGCCAAAGGCGGCTCTTTGCTAGAAAATTTTACCGGGATAGAAAGGCTGGCCAAATTCGGATCAACTTCTCCATTGGAAAAATAATAACCCTGCTTTTTAATCTGTTTCATCTGTAACAAAAATTCTTCTTCGCTATGCGCAAATCCAACCTCGGACAATTCAGGCACAAAGCGCTGGTAATAATCCAAAATGCGCTGTTTAGGTAAATGCGCCAGAATGACTTTGGCAGAAGAACCTTTATAGATCGGGCGAGGGCAACCACGGCCATAAATCAGCGTGGTCATGTCTTTATACAGTTCATGATGAATATCAATACATGAATCATAATTCAGATGTGTGAGCAGACAGCCGAATTCAGTACGTTCCACAATTTGCTGCATGAATGGAATACTAATTTGCACCAAAGGATCGGTGGTACGGGAAATATAGTCCAGTACTGCAATTTTAGAACCCAGGGTATAGTCACCTGAAGTGCCACTTAAGCGCTGCAATAATTCTGAAGATACCAGTTCTTTTAAATACCGGTAACTGGTGGGTTTAGACAGTCCTAATTCCTCACTAATGATATCGACATTAATGATAGGGCGAGACACCGAAAACAGATCCAAAACGGTGAGAATCTTACCAAAACTAGAAATTGCCATAAGTCCCCGCTTGGTCAAAGCATATAAAAAGAAAAAGTAACGAGCATTACTTTATAACAAAAAATTAGCCAGAGGAGAGCTTTTGTTGGGGGACAATGCGGGATTTGTCAGCATTTAAAAATATTTTATAGCCACCGTGAGAAATTCAATAACAAAGGGTTAATTATTTTTTATTAATTATAGTTGTATTATCATAATAAGATATTATTATTGACTTATAGTGGTTTTTTTGGAAAAATAAGCAAAATAAATATCTAATGATGAATTTTTAGCCAGAATAGGTTAACTGTTTTTCCTATTTTATTTCGCATAAAGAACCCGATGCGAAAATTTCTCCATTCATTTTGAATGACGATCATTTCTGATGGCATGTTTGACTATGTCTATTTTTTACACGATGTGTCTTTAAGATATTTCGTGCACTTTAGTCGTCGTCAAAAAATCTGTGGAGTGAAGCGTTAAACCTAAATCTGAGATCAACCCATGCTGCTCACCAAACAATTACTCGCATTTCGTCCAAATAAAATGGACTGGATTTTTGCGACTAAAACTTTTGTGGCCGGCATGTTGGCACTTTATATCGCATTTTCTTTGAATCTGGCTTATCCGATTTGGGCGATTGGTACCGTGTTCGTGATTGCCAACCCGTACTCGGGCATGACCTCTTCAAAAAGCCTTTATCGTGTTGTGGGAACCTTGCTGGGTGCAATCGTCTCGATCGCAGTGACCCCGCTTTTGATCAATACACCGTGGTTATTTACTTTTTTCCTGGCGGCTTGGGTGGGTTTCTGCCTGTATATTTCACTACTGGATCGAACCCCGCGCAGTTATGTCTCTATGCTGGCGGGTTATACCACGGTCATTATTTGCTACAACATTATTTATTATGCCGATACGGTGTCCATCTTTGATATGGCAATTGGCCGTTTTCTGGAAATCACTGTTGGGGTGGTCTGCAGTGCGATTATCAGCACGACCATTTTTCCGATGCATATCGGACCGGCTGTGCAAATCCGGGTTGCAAAGACCATTCAGGATACCAACGCATTATTTGATCAGATCTTGCTGGATCAAAAACAACTGCATCATTACAACCAGCTGTTGGGGAATATCACCCGGGATACCTCAGATATCCATGCGATGGCGGTACATTTATCGTATGAGAAATCCAGCCTTCAGGGCATGACCAAACCGCTGCAGGAAATGCTGCATCAATTAACCGTATTGGTGGCAAATCTGGTGGCGATGTCGGAGCGCATGAAACAGCTCGATCAAATGGATATGACCTATCGTGCCCATCTAAAAGATGTACATGGCCATATTGCCGAATTTTTAAAAGATGAGCATGTGATCAAAGAACAAGAACTCAATCTTTTACCCAGCCAGTTTGAATCAGATTTTGATGCCTTAATAACATCAGCACGACCTGAACAAGCGGTCATTTTAAATGGCCTGAAAATGGATATGCGGCATTTTATTCAGAATGTGCGTGCGGTGAAACTGATTTGGCAACGCATTCAGCAAGGCGATGATTCCTTGCCCGAAAGTATTGCCCCGTTAACCACCCACTATCCGAGTTTGCATCGGGATCATGGTGTGGCGGTACGTGGGGGAATTTCAGCATTTATGATTATCGTGATTGCCACTGCATTCTGGATTTTAAGTGGCTGGAAAGCAGGATTCATGCTGGCAGAAATGGCGGCAATCACTGCCTGCATTTTAACGGCCATGGATAATCCGGTACCGGCATTGAAAATGTTTATCCGTGCCAATATTTATGCGGCTGTAATGGTGTTCATTTATGCCTACGGGATTTTCCCGCATGTCACCAGCTTTTGGGAACTGGGCGTGGTTCTTGCGCCCTTCATCATCTTCTGCCTGATGTTATTTCCCCATCCACCTTTAACCGGACTAGGTCTGCCTTTACTGATGGGAACGGTGATGGGACTGAATTTTCAGAACACTTATGCACTGGACCAGATTACATTTTTTGATGCCTCGATTGGCTCACTGATTGGTCCGATGATTTCAGTTTATGTGATTCACCTCGTCCGGGCGATGTCTCCTGATATTACCGTACAACGCATTTTGGCCATGCATTATAAAGCGCTCAGAAAGGCCCTGTACTTGTCTTATGGTGCAGAGTTTAAACGGCATTTGCGTAGCATGCTGGATCGGATTGGAGTGCTCAACAGTAAAGTCGCTGTTCAGTCGCAAAGTTTAAAAAAAGAAATTCATTTGGCACTGATTGAAACCAGTGCAGTGATTGACCTGACGCGACTGCAGGAGTTGATCAACAAACTGCCCGAGCAAGCAGCTATTGTTTCTTCGATTGAAGAGTTGCAGCAGTCGCTAGATGACTATTTCCGTGCCAAAGAAATGCAGCGAACACATGCCGATATTTTACAGAATTTATTGCATAGCCTTGCCGTGGTTCAGGCTGCAAGCGATGAGGTGGAGAATCCCGATGTTGCACAGCGCCTGAAGATTTCACTCAACAATATCCGCAGCAGCCTGTGTCATCAAGATACAGGACATAGGGCTGAACAGAAAATTTTGGCAGGGAGCTAAGCATGGGCGAACTTAATCTTTATGGGGTTTACGTCCCGATCCTTTTAATTCAGAGCATTCTTGCGTATGTACTGCTTAAAATCGTCATGATCGGAACTGATCGGCTGGTTGATCAGGGCTGGATTGCATGGCCGAGCATATTCAATTTGTGCCTGTATATCGTACTGCTTTTTCTGGTGCATTGGCTGTTTATTCTGTGTGCCATCTAATCACCATCACGACTTCCCAAATTAAAATGAATGAGGTAAACCTGAAATGACATCCTTTGATTTACGCAAAATAATCCGACCGATTGTTTTGCTGGGGGTGGCGCTGATCGCAATTTTCGCCATTATCCATATCTGGAACTATTATAATTCCGAACCTTGGACGCGTGATGGGCGTGTACGTGGCGATGTGATTCAGGTGTCTTCTGACGTTTCGGGTCTGGTGACTGAGGTCTTGGTACAAGATAATCAAAGCGTTAAAAAAGGGCAGGTGTTGTTTAAAATTGATGTCGCCCGTCAAGCCATCGATGTCGAGCAAGCCAAATCTGATTTAGCCAAAGCCAAAGCCGGTTTAGCTGCAGCTCAGGCTGAATTGGCACAAGCTCAGGCCAATGTGGTGAAGGCTGAAGCAAATATTAACTGGGCAGATAAAAATGCCAATCGCTATTCCAACCTGATGGATGGCGCGATTTCCAAACAAGAACAGGAGCAGATGTTTGCAACTCGTGATCAGTCGCATGCAGAACATGAACAGATACTTGCCGCCATTGCACAGGCCAAGGCCAATATCGTGCAGCAGAAAGCGCTCATTGAAGTGGCGACCAGTAATCTGCACCTGACCCAACTGAACCTAAATCGCTCTGAAGTGGTTGCACCTGCCGATGGCACCTTATCCAATTTTGAACTGCAGCAAGGCAATTATGTCAAAGTGGGGCAAGCGGTTGCGGCATTGGTCAACCGTCAGCAGTTATATATTGTGGGTTATTTTGAAGAAACCAAATTAAATAAAATTTATGTCGGTGCGTCTGCAAGCATTCAAATGATGGGCGATTCCGAAAAGTTAACAGGTCATGTACAGGGGATTGCCTCGGGGATTGAAGACCGTGAACGCACCTCGACCTCTGGACTGCTGGCCAATGTAAATCCAACCTTTAGCTGGGTGCGTTTGGCACAGCGCGTGCCGGTGAAAATTGTCCTGGATGAAATGCCGAAAAATGAATTGGCTTTTGTGGCAGGGCGTACGGCAACCATTCATATTGAAAAACCAGCCAAGTAATCGTGTTTATCTTTATCGCTTTTATCTGAGAATCTAAGCAATTAAAAAAAAGCCATTCATTTTTGAATGGCTTTTTTAGATCAATGCTGCTTAGAAAGTTAAGGTGTAAGCCCTTCAGGATTGCGATACCAGCTTTCAATAAAAAGTGCAGCCGCAACACTATCTGCAGACAGTTTTTTAGCGCGGCCTTGGGCTTGATAATGGCCCAGTTCATCACGTGCTTCACGTGTGGTTAAACGCTCATCCACCATTAAGGTTTCGATATTGGTCTGATGGCGTAAACGGCGGGCAAACTTGCGCGAGCGAGCCGAAAGTTCAGATTCGCTATCATCCATATTCAGCGGCAAACCGACTAAAAATAAGCTCGGTTGATACTGTTTCACAATTTTCAGCAATTCATCCCAGTTGGGAATCCCATCTTTCATCGGAAACAGGGCAAGGGGATTGGCACTTTCAATCAGTGATTGACCAACCGCCATGCCCATTTTCTGTGTACCAAAATCGAATGCCATAATCAGTTGAGGTTGTGATAAATCAGGCATGTCCAATCTCTGATGAAAGCCAATTGCGGTCTACGCCCATTTTTTTATAGGCAGCATCCCAGCGGTCGTCGTAAGGCAAGTTGAAAATTAAATCCATATCTGAATCACAGATAAGCCAGTCGCCACGTGCCAGTTCTTTTTCAAGCTGGTTTTTGCCCCAGCTCGCATAACCCAAGGCAATTTGATAACGTCCAACACCCTCGTTATGTGCAATGGCATCTAAGATATCTTTAGATGTGGTGATGCAGACATTTTCACCCACCGCAATGGATGAATGCCAGGTCGGTTGACCGGTATGCAGCACAAAGCCTGCTTCCGGGCGTAAAGGTCCACCCTGTAATACATCATGGGGATTGACATTATCCGCTTCAATTTCCAGGTCATTCAATAACTCTTTGATTGAAAGGCCGGAAGGGCGGTTAATGATAATGCCTTGAGCGCCATCTTCATCATGTCGTGCCAAATAAATAACCGTATTGGCAAAAAAATCATCGGCTGAATCAGGAGGTGCAATCAGACAGTGATGTGTCAGATATTGTTTGCTCACCTAAGCGTCTCCAAGATTTAGTCCATCATTTGAAAAATATTTTTAAATTTGGTGTGGCTGTTACTCGATCTAGAGCTTTCTTGACTATAACATTGACCTTACAAATTTCTATAAGAAATTATAGATTGAATATATAAATTTATGTTTTTTATCATGCTTGAGATTTATTTTTGAAATTAAAGTTATATTAAAATAGGTATTTGATTTAAGAAAACTTAATGATTTTGTGATTTATTGTCTATTTCTACGTTATTTGTGATCAATATTTAAAATATCTTAATTTAGTCAAAACAATTATATGTTTTATAAAGAAATATTGATTTGATTCAAATTGTTTTGATTTGTATGATGTGTGTAATAAAAAGTAAGTTGAATATTATTATGTCGGTTCGGATTAACAAGAAAATTGTCACTTTGTGCCTTACTTCATTGTTTGCTCTACAAACACATGCAGCGGTATTTGGAACTTATGAAGAAGAGGGATCACTTTTTAGGAGTTCTTTAAATGCGGAACTTAGTTCATCGGTAGCAGCGAAGTTTGACAGCAAGAAAAATTCTAAAGATGCCGTTTTGTATTATTTAGAACAGGCACGAATTTTACAGGTCAATCAACAGTATCAAGAAAGCCTGGATACTTATAAAAAAGCATTTGAATTGATCGATCAGCAAAACAACAGAAGTAAAATTAGTGTAACCCGTATGGGTTTCAAAGCCCTTTCCATGGTCAGTAATGAGTCCATTGTACCTTATTTGGTTCCTCCTTATGAGCAGGTTTTGGCGCATATTTCTCAAGCAAAAAATTATATTTTGCTGAATGATGCTGAAGCCGCAGGGGTAGAAATGCGTGTTGCACAACAAATTCAGCGTGAAATTGAACTGGCGCATGAGAAAGAGTTTGCTAAGAAAAAAGAAAAGCAGAAGACAGATAATAAAATTGATTATTCAACTTTAGATGAAGCTTTTGTTGGCTTGGACCCAATTGCAGGCCGAATTAAAAATACCTATCAAAATGGTTATGCTTTTTACATGGCGGCTAATTTGTGGGAAGCCACAGGCGACTATAACAATGCTTTGGTGGATTTTAAAAAAGCTTATGAATTACAGGGTGATTCAAATGTTGCCAAAGATGTGACCCGTGTGGATAAAGTATCGGGTAACAGTGCGAAATCAGTACCCGTCATTGTATTTATTGAACAGGGCACAGTACCGGAAAAGATTGAAAATAAACTGGCTTTTCCCATGCCAAATGGGCTGGTGAATATTGCATTTGCCACCTACGAGCCGAGTACTTATATGCCGCCGAAAAGCTTAAAAATAAAGCTGGGTGATCGACAAGTACAGCAAAGTGCTCTAGTTAGTGATATTGGGGCATTGGCTGTAAAAAACCTGAAAGAACAAACCATCAGTACCGTTACCAGTCAGATTGCACGAGCAACGACAAAATATGTGATGCAGCAACAATTGGGCCAGCAATTGGGCTCTATAGGTCAGCTGGCTGGAAATTTAATGAATGTTGCTACTGAACGTGCCGATTTAAGAGCATGGTCGACACTGCCAAGTAATACACAGGTGGCACGTTTCGAGGTAAGTCCAGGAAAACATAACCTGCAAATTATTGGACAACAGTCCTCTAGTCCAATGGTAAACGTTGAAGCAAATCCAAACCAAACCGTTTTTGTTTATGTCAGTGATATAAATAATAAAATTTCAGCCAGTGTAAGTGCTGTAACTCGTTAATTTTAAAAGAGTGGAATGATGAAAATATATTCAAAACTGGGGGTGGCCAGCCTTTTGGCTGCTTCGCTCACTGCTTGTACCGCACCCAATTCACTATCTACCCAAACCGCGGCAGATGGCACTTATAGTGTAAAAACCATCAGCAGTAACCCAAAACTGGTCACGCAAATTGGTGTTGATCGGATCAGTATGGGATATGCGGGCGATTTGAAAAAAGCGTCGATTGCAATCAAAGACCGCTGGTTTGTGAGTCGTAATTTTGAATACAAGATTGTGTGGGTAGATGCAAGCGGCTTTGAAGTGAATCCAGAAGGTTCACGTTGGAAGCCTATCCAGTTAACCGGCCGCGAAATAAAAACCGTTCAGTCCATTGCACCTAACCCATCTGCTGTTGATGTTGTTGTTTATTTGAGAAAAGATTAAGGATAAATTTTCCATGAAATTAAAATTAGCTTTGGCTACTACAGTTTTGACCAGTCTGGTATTGAGCGGTTGTGCTTCTACTAACGTAAGTTATGGAGATGCTCAGTCAGTTGAAACCTTGAATAAAGATTTTGGTTCTACCGATTTGCAGATGATTGCGGACAAAATGGTTGATGATATGTTGACCTTTCCGGTAATTGTTCAATTAACTCAAAATCGCCGCCCAGTGATGTTTGTAGACCGCATACGTAATAAGACTCAAGAACATATCGATACAGAGTCAATCACTGACACCATTCAAAACAAACTCATCAATTCAGGCAAATTCCGTTTTGTAGATATGACTTCTGCTAATGCATTAGCTCAACAGTTGGCATACCAAAAGCAAAGTGGATTGGTAAACCAGGCGACCTCTGTAAAAGCCGGTGGTCATATTGGCGCTGAATATATGCTAAACGGTAACCTATCAAGCATTGTCAAAAATGTTGGGGGTAAAAGTGATGTGTATTACAAGTTCACTTTAAAACTTCAAAATGTACAATCTGGCATTGTGGAATGGACAAGCGAGAAAGAAATTCGTAAATCATCGAAACGTTCGGCCTTCGGTTTATAATTTAAATGCGCAACTGTGCGATTGCATAGTTGCTTAAGAAGATAATAACGATGAATAAATTATTTTTAGCCTTATTCCTTGCAGGTTGTGCGACCACATCTGTATTTGCAGCATTAAAAGAAGTGGTCAAAGAAGCGTCGGGTAGTGGTGCTACCCAGCATCAAGCTATTTCAGAAGCCTTGTTGGTTGCGGTTCAATCGGTGAATGGCGCTACTGTTTCCTCACGTGTAGATTATGAAGAAACTGTCAATATGTCAGTTTCCAATAATAAATGGAGTTATTCGGGTAAAGTTTCTCCAGTATTTAGCGTAGATAATACTGGCTCAGGATCTGTAACTAAATTCCAAGTACTTAGTGTGACCGGATCAAAAAACAATTATCGTGCGAAAGTGCGTGCGCATGTTGTGCAGTACGAGTCATCCGTTCAAGATCAGTATTTACGCCGTATTGCTGTGCTGCCATTTCAATTTTATGAAAAAAACAACCGTTCTGCCAAGGTAGATTCTGCGGATGATTTCGCCTCAGAATTGTCTGATCAATTAGGGATTTACTTGGCTCAAACGGGACAATTGAGCTTGGTTGATCGTCATTATTTAAGCGAAATGCAGTCTGAAAATGAATTTTTATACTGGGATGGTGCACCGCAAGAATTGGCACGTATAGGTCAGAAAGTAGGTGCAGACTATTTGTTGGTGGGGCGTATCAATGATGTTTCGGTTGCCAATGGTCAACACATGTATGGTATGAATCAAGGTTCAGATCAAGTACGTTTAACCTGGCGGGTTATTGAGGCGAATACCAGTAAAGTTGTTGCAGCAGGCACCTTCAACCGTGTCATTGCAGACAATGCAATTCAAAACATGCTGAATAATTCATTAAATGATTCAAGTATAGATAAAATTGCGCAAGGTTTGAGCCAAGAGGTGTTGATTGGAATGAAACTCCAACCTGCTTCTTATCAAAATCAAGATGCAGGTTTTACTCCAACCTATGATATGACCCCAGGATCGAGTGAAAAGCCGATCAAATGGTAAGTTGTGCTTAAATCAGCTTTATTTGCATTTAAGTCCAAAGCCAGTACGGCCGTACTGGCTTTTTTATACCTGATGAAACTTAAGTTGGCGTAACTGCTTGGCGTGTTGCAGGGTCGTATCATTAATTTCGACACCGCCGGTCATGCGCGCCAGCTCATCAATCCGTTGTTCTTCGCTCAGGTCAATAATGGTACTACTTGCAGGATCCGTTTGACGTTTCTTCACCAACAGATGTTGATCGGATTGTGCCGCCACTTGGGCCTGATGGGTAATACATAAAATTTGTACATGCTGGGCTAAATCTGCCAGTAAGCGTCCGACCATTTCTGCCGTACCGCCACTAATCCCGACATCAATTTCATCGAACACCAAAACTTCGGATTCAGTTTTTTCCGCATTCATCACCTGCATGACCAGCGCAATACGTGACAGTTCACCACCGGATGCGACACGTGCCAGTGGCTGTGCCGGAATACCTTTGTTTGCAGTAAACATCAGTTGAATAAAGCTAAGCCCTTCCGATGACGCCTGTTCCAAAGGTTCAAACTTGAATTCAAAATAGGCTTCAGGCAATGCCAGTTGCTTCACCTGTTCCGTAAGTTTTTTAGCCAAAGGCGTTGCCGCTTCACGGCGAATCTCATCGAGGTGTTGTGCCTTGGCTAAAAAGTCTTGATGCGACAATTCTACTTGTTCAGCTAAAGTCTCAGGATCTTCCAGCTGATGCAGCTGTTCTAGTTCAGCCTGCCAGGCCTCATATTCCTCTTTCAATGTTTCAGGTTGGCTACGGTATTTACGTGCTAAACGGTGAAAGATTTCTAGTTGCGAATTGAGCTCTTCCATCCGTTCAGGATCAAAACTTTGACGGTCAATAAATAGATGTAAATTTGCCGTCGCATCAGCAATTTCACTTTGCGCATTCAGCAAAGAATTATAAATTTCTGCGAGTTGCTCACTGCGACCGGCATGTGATTCAAGGCGGCGAATAATCGAAGACACTTCTTGAGTAATATTGGGTTCGGCTTCATCGAGTGCATTTAAACTGTAGCTACAATCCAGCATGATATGTTCATGATGACTTAAACGGTCGAACTCTTGCTCAATCTCTTTATAGTCAATGTGAGTAATTTCTTCGAGTTCTTCAAGCTGTAATTCCAACGTTTCGATCCGCTGTTTACGGGTCGCTTGCGCATCCAATGCGGCCTGATGCTGGCGAATATCTTTTTGCCAGCTGCTATAGGCATCACGGACATCTTGTGCAGGCTGATAAAAGTTGTTGTAACGGTCTAGCCAGTGCTTGGGATAAGGATGTTCTAGTAATTGTTGCTGACTGTGCTGACTATACAGTTGCACCAGTAAACGGCCAATTTCTTTCAGTTCAGCCAAGCTGCTTGGGCGACCGTTAATCCAGGCTTTACTGCGGCCCGTGGCAAAAATTACCCGTCTTAAATGAATCTCGCCAGATTCATCATCCAACTCATGTGCTTTCAGCCATTCAGCTTCAGGACTTCGTTCTTTATAACTAAAAACGGCGGTAACATCGGCTTTATCGGAGCCAAAACGGACGTAATTGGTATCGGTGCGCTCACCTAAACAGGCAGACAGGGCATCCAGTAATAAAGATTTACCCGCACCCGTCTCGCCGGTCAGGACATTGAAACCGGGTTCAATATCAATGGCTAAATGATCGGCTAAAGCAAAGTTGATCAGAGTTAAGTGTGTCAGCATAAACGCATCCGAGCTGCGAAAAGTTTTAATCTAAGATAGTGAAATTTTGTTTTGGTCACAAGCCAGCTTTTATTTTAAGATGACGTAAAACATCACTATTTTACCTGATATTCAAGATGAAAATACCTTTTACCCAAGATACGCTATAAAAACAACATCTGCTGCAATTGAATTCAATATTACTAAGCTATTCGCTTACATCTAGCCAAACATGCCAGAAGACAGGCTGGCATAGATAAACCTAGATCAGTCATGTTCAAATAGTCTGCGATATTTTTCATTCTATTGAAACCATGCTTCAGGATGATAGGAGAATGACTCAATATCTGTCGAGGTACATCATGGATCGGTATTTATCAGAAAGTACTCCTGGGTTGAGGTTTAAATACTGAATTGAGTCAGCCAACCCAGCTTTGGATGTATCGAAAATTGCTGGGTTAATGGCCATTGTTTTGGTACAAGATTTGCTACTTGAAAAAGTGAATAGACCTTTAGTCGATGAAGTACAAAAACTTATTTGTGCTTATGCTAAGGTTGATTTAGACTCTCGCAAACTCGTGTTAAATCTTGCTTTTATTGATGCAGAAAAATAACTGCAACAATTTGTAAAATATTGATTTAGCCGTATGAAACACCGATTGATTAGTTGAATGCAGCTGTTTAAACTACATCAATCAAAAATTATAAATGCGCATTATCTGGAGAATACGCATGTCAAATCAGTTTGATCATGTTTCTGTTATCAAAAAATCGAATGTTTATTTCGGCGGTTCATGTATTAGTCATACCGTGCAATTCGAAGATGGCACAAAAAAGACCTTAGGGGTGATTTTACCGACTGAACAAGCACTGACTTTCGAAACTCATGTCCCTGAACGTATGGAAATTATTTCAGGCGAATGCCGTGTGCAAATCGCGGATAAAATCGAGAGTGAATTGTTCCGTGCAGGACAGTCTTTTTATGTCCCAGGCAATAGCCGTTTTAAAATCGAGACTGATGAAGTGCTCGATTATGTTTGCCATTTAGAAGGCTAGGCATAAGCCTTATTAAGGCAAAGAAATTTTAGCCTGAATCAGTTAAACTAGATTTAAGCATCAATCCTGTAAAGTCAGCTTTGCAGGATTTTTCTTTTTTGCATTGTATACAAACATTTTAGAGGCCGTTCATGGCAAAAACCGAATATTTCTATGGCGTTCACTCAGTGGAGTCATTACTTGAGCTTGAGCCAGAGCGTGTACTTACTTTATTTACGCTAAAAGGTCGTGACGATCAACGTTTGAAAAACGTTTTGGCTTTGGCTGACCCTTTCGGGATCAGTGTGCAACAGGCCAGTCGTGACAAACTGGAAAAATTGGCAGGTCAGCCCTTTCATCAGGGGGTGGTTGCCGCAGTCCGTCCGCATCCAACACTGAATGAACAGGATTTGGATGATTTGCTGAAACAAAATCCTCAAGCACTGTTGTTGGCTTTAGACCAGGTCACTGATCCACATAACCTGGGTGCGTGTATTCGTACAGCAGCGGCGATGGGTGTTGAAGCGGTGATTGTATCGCGTGACCGTTCTGCAAGCTTAACCCCGACAGCACGTAAAATTGCTGCAGGCGGCGCAGAGAAAGTGAAGTTTATTCAGGTGACCAATCTTGCACGTACTTTGGGTAACATCAAAGACGAATTCAATGTGCGTGTCGTTGGTACCATGCTGGATGAGAAAGCTTTACCGGTGCAGCAGTTTGATTTTACCGGAACAGGGGTGTGTGTGGTGATGGGTGCTGAAGATACAGGCCTGCGTCCAATTACCCAATCGCAATGCGATCAAACGGTTTATATTCCGATGGCAGGCAATTTGCAAAGTTTAAATGTCAGTGTGGCAACCGGTATGGCTTTGTATGAAGCTTGCCGCCAACGTAATGTGTAATTTTATTATCTCAATTTAAAAGTTGTTTGCTATGTCTCCCCGGTCCCAAGGTTATCTCTATGTCGCCATTACCATGTGTATCTGGGGGGGATTTACCATTACGTCCCGCTTAAATGCACAGTGGGGAATCAGCGCTTGGGATATCACGGCTTTACGTTTTGCTCTGGCATTCTGTATTTTAATGCCAATCCTGATCTATAAAAAAGACCTGGCCTTTTTATGGAAAAAAGAGCCCTTTCTTTTAGCAATGATTGGCGGGGTCGGATACTGTCTGACCTCATATAGCGCATTTCACTATGTGCCTGCAGCGCATGCCGCCATCTTTCTCAATGGCTGTCTTCCTTTGTGTACAGCACTTGCCGCATTTTTTCTGTTTAGACAGCCTTTTGATAAACATACCTGGGTCAGTCTGGTCATTATGCTCGCAGCAATTAGTGCGATGAGCTTTTTAATGTATCAGGAAACAGGTGTGGCTTTTGGTTTTGGCGACCTGCTGTTTTTGTTGAGTGCAATCTGGTGGGGTATATTTACCGTATTACTCCGTCAATGGAAACTGTCTGCATGGCATTCCATGGCCGGTGTCGCAATCTGGTCTGCGATCGTTTATGTGCCGATTTATCTGTTGTTTTTACCAAAAAATTTAACTGAACCTGAGCCTGTGCATTTACTGATGCAGGTGATTTTTCACGGTATTTTTGTGGTGATTGTGGCAACACTGACTTATGTAGAAGCCATTAAGCGCTTAGGTGCATTTAAGACAGGTAGTATCGTAACTTTGGCACCGTTTATGGCAGCAATTTTAGCTGTGCCGCTTTTAGGTGAGCCTTTAAGTCTGGCAATTATTTGTGGCTTGATTGGTATGGCGATTGGTGCTTTGCAGCCGTGGCGCTGGATCATGCATAAAGACAGCTTGCAACAGCAACTCGATCAACAAAAAAAGCAGTCTTAATCGACTGCTTTTTTTTGCTTGCTGCGTTGTAAATAAGCATTATGTAGCGGCTTTAAATGACTGTATAAATGGTCAAGATGACCATCATTTAGCACGATATCATCGGCTAGGCTTCGTTTCTTTTGACGTGGCATTTGTGCCTGAATAATCTTCTGAATTTGTTCAATCGATTGTCCATCACGTTGGCTAGCGCGCTGAATTTGTAATTCTTCAGTCGCATCAATGAGCAAGCTATGATCAGTCAATTCATGTTGATTGGTTTCAAAGAGCAGTGGAGAAACCAGAATGACATAAGGGCTGGTGGCAGCCTGAAGTTGTTGAATAATCGACTGGCGAATCGCAGGGTGGGTGATACTTTCCAGTACTTTGCGTGCGTTCGGATCTTTAAAAATATGTTCACGTAAAGCACGGCGATTCAGTTCTGCATTGTCTAAAAGCACCCAATCCCCAAAAGCTGCGTGAATTTGTTGCAACGCTGGCTGTCCTTTTTCGACAATCTCTCGTGCCACAATATCGGCATCCACCACGGTGATTCCTTGGGCTTCAAACCATGTACTTGCTGCAGATTTTCCGCTACCAATACCACCTGTTAAACCCAAGATAAAAGTCATTTACTCACCTAAAACTATTGCCCTAAATAGACTTTCATAATCTGCTCACCCCAAATAAACGCAATCCAGCCCGCAATGGCAATATAAGGACCAAAAGCAAAAGGCCGGTTTTCTTTACGTATTTTTAGCAGAATAATGCCAATAATTGCGCCTACCATGGATGAAAGTAGCACAATCAAAGGCAGCATTAAAGGTCCCATCCAGGCACCTAAAGCAGCGAGAAGCTTGAAATCTCCATAGCCCATACCTTCCTTGCCTGTAATGATTTTAAACAGGTAATACACAATCCAGAGACACAAGAAGCCAATAATATAGCCCCAGATTGCAGAGGTGGGGGAGGTATAGATGGCATAACTATTAATACCCAAACCCAGTGCTGCTAAGGTGAGAGTATAACGATCCGGCAGAAGCTGGGTATCAAAGTCAATAAAGGTCAGTGCAATGAGGGTCCAGGTCAACAGTAAACCAAAGAGCATTTGTAGGGTTGGACCAAATACTGCCACAATGACCAATGAACATACTGCAGTGAGTAGCTCAATCAATGGATAGCGAATACTAATTGGATTTTTGCAAGAGCCGCATTTGCCACCTAAAACTAACCAACTAATTAATGGAATGTTTTGATACCAGCGAATTTCTGTATGGCATTTAGGACAGGTGGATGCAGGTTTGCTGAGTGTAAGCTTAGATTCATCAATGATTGGTTGTTCTGGATGCAAAAACAATTGGCAATCACTACGCCATTCTTGCTCCATCATCTTGGGTGTACGGTAGATGACGACATTCAGAAAACTGCCAATACAAAGGCTAAAAAGCCCAACTGCAAGATAAAGTGCAGTTGGGTTATTGATAAAATAAGAGATAAATTCTTGCATTAAACCACAGAGCCCATTTGGAAGATTGGGAGGTACATGGCGATGACTAGACCACCAACGAGGACGCCAAGTACAGCCATAATTAACGGCTCCATCATTGAAGTTAGGCCATCGACAGCATTGTCGACTTCATTTTCAAAATGGGTCGCTACTTTATCTAGCATGGCATCCAGTGCACCTGACTCTTCCCCAATCGCCACCATTTGTACTGCCATGGAAGGAAATTTATTGGTGACACGCATGGCAAATTGCAGCTGTTGACCGGTGGCAACATCATCGCGAATTTTCATTACGGCTTGTTCATAGACACAATTGTTGGTTGCACCAGCGGTAGACTCTAATGCATCAATTAGGGGTACACCAGCAGCAAAGGTGGTCGCTAAAGTTCGACTGTAACGCGCGATAATCGCTTTATAAACCAAGTCACCAAAAATAGGAGCTTTGAGTGCTGCTTTATCCAGAAAATCACGGAATTTTTTACTGCGTTTTTTTGCTTCCAGAAAACCTGCAATAATGGCGCCAATGACAATAATCAGAACGAACCAGTATTTTTGCATCCATTCCGACATACCGACAACCATTTTAGTGAAAGCAGGAAGATCTGCTCCAAATGAACTGAATACATCTTTAAATACTGGTACAACTTTGACCATTAAAATAATGGTCACCACAAATGCAACGACAATAACAGCCATAGGATATTTCATGGCTTTTTTAATTTTTTGCTTTAAAAGTTCACTTTTTTCTTTATAGATGGCAACCCGGTCAAGCATGGTTTCTAATGCACCGGACTGTTCACCTGACTCAACCAGTGAGCAAAAAAGATTGTCAAAATATTGAGGGTATTTTTTAAGCGCGCCTGCAAAAGTATTACCCCCTTCGACTTCACCTTTAATGCCTAGAACCACTTCACGCATTGATGGGTTCTCTAAGCCTTCAGCAACAATTTCAAAGCTTTGTACCAGAGGTACACCTGCTTTCATCATGGTCGCCAGCTGGCGCGTGAAGATGGTGATATCGAGTGTAGACACCTTTTTTTTCATCAAGCCTTCGAGAATATTTTTTCTTTTTTCCCGAATCGTCTTAATGGTAATTCCTTGCTTACGTAAGGTCACTTTTGCAAGTGCCATGTTACGTGCAGGTAATTCTCCTTTAAGTTTTTCCCCTTTACGGTCAACCCCTTCATAACTGAAGGTTGGCATCATCTGTGCTTTTTTAACAGCCATGAATTTATCCTTATTTTTAAATGCTTGATCTATTCGCTGGTCACACGATTAACTTCCTGAAGAGAAGTCACCCCCTGCATGACCTTGATTAATCCTGAACGACGTAAATTATTAAACCCCGATCTTGAAGATGCTGCAGCAATTTCAAGTGCATTGCCATCTTCCATAATAATTTTCGAAATTTCAGGTGTCACTTTCATGACTTCGTAAATACCGACACGACCCTTATAACCTTCCCGACATTCTGAACAGCCGACAGGTTGATATACTTGAAAATCTGGGTGTTTAAGATCTTCTTCTCGAAATCCCATTTCTAATAAGCTGGGTTCTGGAACATCAGCAGGAATTTTACATTGTGGACATAGACGTCGAGCTAAACGTTGTGCAATCACCAAGTTTACAGAGGTGGCAATATTAAAGGAAGGTACACCCATATTCCTTAAGCGCGTCAATGTTTCAGGTGCACTGTTGGTGTGAAGTGTGGACATCACCATATGACCCGTCTGGGCGGCTTTAATGGCAATTTCTGCTGTTTCTAAATCTCGAATCTCACCGACCATCACAATATCAGGATCCTGACGCAAAAATGACTTGAGGGCAGCAGAGAAGGTCAAGCCGACTTTGGCATTGACATTGACTTGGTTAATGCCTTCAAGATTAATTTCCACCGGGTCTTCGGCCGTTGAAATATTGGTATCTTCACGATTGAGGATATTCAAACCGGTATATAAAGAAACCGTTTTACCGGAACCTGTCGGACCTGTGATCAGTAGCATGCCTTGAGGTTTGTCCAGCGCTTGCATAAACAGCTCTTTTTGCTCGGGTTCATAGCCCAATGCATCAATACCCAGCATCGCACTGGATGGATCCAGAATACGCAGTACTAACTTTTCACCAAACAAGGTGGGTAATGAGTTGACACGAAAGTCGATGGCTTTGCTTTTGGAAAGTTTGAGTTTAATCCGTCCATCTTGCGGTAAGCGCTTTTCAGAAATATCCATCTGCGACATTACTTTTAAGCGCGAAGCTAAACGTGTTGCCAGTTGCAAGGGTGGGTTGGCAATTTGACGTAGAACACCATCGACGCGATAACGAACCCGATAACTTTTTTCATAAGGTTCAAAATGTAAGTCTGACGCGCCCATACGAATCGCATCAATCAATAATTTATTAATGTATTTAACAATCGGTGCTTCATCCGCTTGTTGCTCATTGTCATCATCTTCTTTTTGACTCAGATCTTCTTGCTCGAGATTTAAGTCGATATCATCATCGGAGAATTCAAACGTATCTGCTTCAGCAAAGTTTTGTTCAATCAGTTTTGTTAATTTTTGATGTTCAACAATTACCGCTTCAATATTCATTTTACTACTGAAGCGGATCGCATCCATGGCATCCATGTTGGTTGGATTGCTGGTGGCAACATAAAGTAAATTGCCGCGTTTAAAAATAGGCAGCACACGATGTTTGCTAATCAGTTTTTCATCGATTCCTTCACGGATAATTTGTGCCGGATCATAAACACTAAGGTCGAACAGCGGTTCCCCAAACTCTTGAGAAATTTTCTCTGCAATATCCAAAGAGGAAATTTTTAACTGATCAATGAGAAAAGGAACAATATCTTGATTGGCTTTTTTTGCACTTAATACTGCATTCTGCATGTTTTCAGCAGAAACTAAGCCATCTTCGACCAAACGGCGGATAAAACCAGTGAATCTTGGTGAACCTTGTAGTGCTGTCATGCTTTAATATGCCTGCTCAATCAATTTGTTTATAATTGGTATCTTTAAATTATACTTTTGTTATATAAAAATACCATATCTGAAAATGTTGTCATCTACTTAATATCAGATAAAACTTTGAACCAGTCGTAATTACATGCAGAAGTTTTTCTCAAGAATAGGATGATGACTTGCAAAAATTAAGCATAGCGTAAAAAAAGCCATATGAAAATTTTCTAAAAAATACTGAATTCCGTGTAGAATGTGCGCGGTTAAATGAATTGTTTTTAATAGGTTACTGTATGTCGGGTTCGGCTATTACTCCTTGGGTTGTTGGCAATTGGAAAATGAACCCAATGCAGGCAGACGCCAAAGAGCTGGTAAATGGTTTTAAAGAATTATTGCAAAATAATGAAATTAAAGAAAAAAATTGTCATTTAGGTGTTGCGCCTAGTATGCTTGCCTTGGCCGGTATTCAGCAGGAATTGGCAAGTGCAGTTCGATCTGTTTATAGCGTTGCGCAGGATGTTTCGCGTATTGCCGGTACGGGGGCCTATACCGGTGAAGTGAGCGCTGAACTTCTTAAAGATCATCAAATTGATTTTGTACTGATTGGTCATTCAGAGCGTCGTGAAATCTTTGGCGAAACTGCGTCTATATTGAATGAAAAAGTTAAAAATGCCTTAAATGCAGGATTAACCATCATTTACTGTGTAGGTGAAAGCCTGGAACAACGTGAAAATGGTCAAGCAGAGCAGGTGGTATTGCAACAAATCTGTGATATTGCCGCGGTGGTTCAAGCTGAACAGTGGCAAAAAATTGTGATTGCCTATGAACCGATTTGGGCCATTGGCACCGGCAGAACAGCTTCACCCGAAGATGCACAGGCCATGCATGCCAAAATTCGTGAAGGCTTAACGCAAATTACATCGTTCGGTCCAAGCATCGCCATTTTGTATGGCGGTAGTGTTAAGGCTGAAAATGCAGTAGAGTTGGCCGCCTGTCCAGATATTAATGGTGCGCTGGTTGGCGGTGCATCTTTAAATGCAGAGTCTTTCTATAAAATAGCTCAGGCTTTTGCAAATACAAAATAATTAGGAGTTCAGCATGCAAACTTTTGTGCTGGTAGTACATATTATCTTAGCCATTTTAATGATTGTATTGATTCTGGTACAACATGGTAAAGGTGCAGATGCAGGCGCATCATTTGGTGGTGGCGGTGCTGCAACTGTATTTGGTGCTTCAGGTTCAGCGAATTTTATGACTCGCTTAACCGGCGTTTTGACCGCTTTATTCTTTGTCACCAGCTTAACTTTAGCAGTGTTTGCCAAAAAACAGACTACAGATGCTTATAGCTTGAAATCAGTGCAAACCACCACGACTGCGCCGGCAAATTCGAATGAAACTTCGCCAGTCGCACCGAAAACAGGCGAATAAGCTGATTTAGTCCTTTCTTTTTGGACCTGATCCGACTAGAATGCGACACAGCTGCGGTGGTGGTGGAATTGGTAGACACGCTACCTTGAGGTGGTAGTGCCTTCGGGCGTGGGGGTTCAAGTCCCCCCTTCCGCACCAACTTGTAATCCAGAACATAAGTTGGTGTTGTGCAGCAAATCTGTTGATGCGGGATGGAGCAGTCTGGTAGCTCGTCGGGCTCATAACCCGAAGGTCGTTGGTTCAAATCCAGCTCCCGCTACCAATACTACTTGGAAGCAAACCAAGTAGGCGATTTAAATAATATTTAAATGGTGATTAATTTTTGCATGTTGTTGCGGGATGGAGCAGTCTGGTAGCTCGTCGGGCTCATAACCCGAAGGTCGTTGGTTCAAATCCAGCTCCCGCTACCACTTTTTGATTAGGGTGCAACTTAATCAAGCAACCACTGAACAGTTTTTGATTGAAAATGCTCAGTGAATTGTATATAATTTTTGCACGTTGTTGCGGGATGGAGCAGTCTGGTAGCTCGTCGGGCTCATAACCCGAAGGTCGTTGGTTCAAATCCAGCTCCCGCTACCAAGTTTCTAAAAGGCTCACAAAAAT
This sequence comes from Acinetobacter sp. F16, assembly GCF_052712855.1. Classification (NCBI taxonomy): domain Bacteria; kingdom Pseudomonadati; phylum Pseudomonadota; class Gammaproteobacteria; order Moraxellales; family Moraxellaceae; genus Acinetobacter; species Acinetobacter sp. F16. Next base: position 143,147 of record NZ_JBRATK010000003.1, on the reverse strand, counting down.
GGTGGGCCTTTTTGCACAGTGGACTTTGGTTTTTCTGTGTACACAGGGGCGATTACGCCCTTTTTTATTGGCTATCGTGTAGTGTCGACATCCATTGGTCAAATCGTCATGTTTCACTACTAATATAGTTGAGTTAGTCTGAACCGGTCACAGCGACTATTGAATCGCACAACAATGACGAGAGTAAATGAAGCTATCAAATAAAACTCAAGCACTCCAAGATCTTATAGCTCCTGCAGTGCAAGCTTGTAATGTAGAACTTTGGGGAATCGAATTTCTTCCTCAGGGTAAACGTTCTTTATTACGTATCTATATTGATAAAACCAACGAAAACAACACGCAACCTGTCATGAATGAAGATGGTGAGCTCGAAGAAGGTCGTGGTATTGGCGTTCAAGATTGTGTTCGCGTAACACAGCAAGTCGGCGCAATGCTTGACGTACATGATCCAATTTCTGGCGAATACTCACTTGAAGTATCTTCTCCGGGTTGGGATCGACCATTCTTTCAACTTAACCAAATGCCAGCGTATATTGGACAGCAAATTGCTTTACGTCTGATTAGTGCTGTAGATAACCGTCGTAAATTTCAAGCAAAACTCATTGCTGTTGATCTTGAAAATGAAGTCATTCAAGTCGAAGTTGAAAAACAACAAGTACTTGAAATCGACAGTCATAATATCGACAAATCAAATTTGATCTTTCAAGATTAATTCATTCAATAAATAAGAATCTGAACGAATAGGTGACTTATGGCTCGTGAAATTCTTACCGTAGTAGAAACGGTTAGTAACGAAAAAGGTGTAAGTCGTGATGCAATTTTTGAAGCGCTTGAACAAGCTTTAGTTGCTGCGACTAAAAAGAAATTTTACGAAGGCACACACTCGGAAGAAGCACGTTTACGTGTGGAAATCGATCGTAAAACCGGTGATTACCGTACTTTCCGTCAATGGGAAGTGGTTGCGGACGAAGATCACGAAATGCCTGCATGTCAGGATGCGATCTCTGATCTGGACCCTGAACAATGGTCAATCGGTGACATTCGTGAACTTGAAGTTGAATCGATTGATTTCGGTCGAATTGCTGCACAAATTGCAAAACAAGTGATCGTGCAAAAAATTCGTGAAGCTGAACGTGCTTTAATTGCTGATGCTTACGAATCTAAAGTCGGTGAACTCATCTACGGTGAAGTGAAAAAACAAACCAAAGATGGCTTTATTATTGACTTGGGTGAAAATGCTGAAGCATATCTTGCTCGTGAAGAGATGATTCCTAAAGAAATTCTTCGCCCGAAACAACGTATGAGCGCCATTTTATATAGCGTGAACCGTGAAGGTCGTGGTGCACAATTATTATTGTCACGTGCGCGTCCTGAAATGCTGATTGCTTTGATGAAGAAAGAAATTCCTGAAATTTCTGAAGAAATCATCGAAATTAAAGCAGCTGCACGCCAGCCGGGTGTTCGTGCTAAAATCGCTGTGAAAACGAACGATCATCGTATTGATCCTGTTGGTGCTTGTATTGGTATGCGTGGTACACGTATCCAGGCAGTACAATCAGAATTGAACGGTGAACGTATTGATGTGGTGGTATGGTCTGATGATCCAGCACAGTACATTGCAAGTGCTTTAGAGCCTGCAGATGTATCAAGTATTGTGATTGATGAAGATGCACATAGCGCCGATATCATTTTTGCTGCAACGGATCAGTTGGCACGTGCCATTGGTTCACAAGGTCAAAATGTTCGTTTAGCATCTGAATTGACTGGCTACAAATTGGATATGATGCTCGAAGAAGAATTCTACGCGCGTCAACAAAATGAAGCTCAACAATACCTCGACATGTTTGTAACACGTCTTGATATTGAAGAAGATTTGGCAATGGCTTTGGTTGAAATGGGCTTTACTTCGCTTGAAGAGATTGCTTACGTTCCAGCTGAAACATTCGATGAAATTGAACTTGATGCTGAAACTGTTGAATTATTGCAAAGCCGTGCGAAAGAAATTACATTGGCAGACGCATTAAAACAACAAGAAAACATCCAAGAACCAAGTGCAGAACTTGTTGCAATGGCTGGGATGACACAGGAAATCGCGTATGCACTTGCAGCTCGCGGTGTGGTAACAGTAGATGATTTGGCTGACCAGGCGACTGACGATATTGAAGATATTGAAGGTTTGGGTGCTGAAAAAGCCGGTCAACTCATTATGAAAGCGCGCGAATCATGGTTTAACTAGGAGGAAATATATGACGGACAAGTCGATTAAAGAGTTAGCTCTCAGCGTAGAACGTCCAGTTGAGAAGCTCCTAGAGCAGGTTCGTGACGCAGGTTTACCGCAACGTAAAGCTGAAGATATTATTTCCACTGAACAACAAAATACCCTCGTTAACCATTTGAAGAAACTTCATGGTCAAGACGATGGGCATGCAGGAAAAATCACGTTGAAACGTAAAACAACCAGTACTGCTAAAGTGGCCAGTACATCAGGTAAGGCGAAAACAATTAATGTAGAAGTTCGCAAGAAGCATACATTTGTTAAGCCAGATCCTGAACAAATTAAAGCTGAAGCTTTAGCGAAAGCGCAGGCAGACAAGAATGCAGCTGCATCTACTGCTAATGCTGAGCAAAAAGCGGATGACGCACCTCAAACAGGCGTATCTAAAGCGAAACAAGCTTTGGAAGCAATGCGTGCTGCTGCTAAGCAAGAAACGGCTAAGCAAGAAGTACCAAAAGCTGCTGTTGTTGTGAAGCGCAAGTCAAACAACAAACCGATTGTAAAACAAACGGTTAAACAAGTTGAAACAGCTGAACAGAAAAAATTACGTGAAGCTCAAGCTGCGCAATTAAAAGCAGTTGAAGAAGCAGCACGTCGCAAGTCAGCAGAAGAAGCGCAACAACGTACGCTTGAACAAATGCGTCAAATGGCTTCGAAATACACCTCTGAAGATACTACTGCAACGATTCGTGTTGTCGATGATTCTCCATTGGCGGCAGGTCTTGTTGGCCAGGCTTATGAAGATTCATTTGCGAAAGAAGACCGCGAAATTAAACGTGGTGGCAACACAACAACTGCGCGTGCACCGAAAAAAGGTGGACGTCGTGGTCAGGAAGAGCAAAGCTTCAGTAAACAGCCTAAACGTGGTTTGAAAACCAGCCAAGGCAATAAGCATGGTTTTGAAAAACCTGTTAAAAAACAAGTTTATGATGTTGAAATTGGCGAAACCATTGTTGTTGCTGACTTAGCTGCAAAAATGGCGATCAAGGTTCGCGAAGTGATCAAATCACTCATGAAAATGGGTGAGCTTGTTACTCAGAACCAAGCCATTGAGCAAGAAATTGCAGCCCTTGTGGTTGAAGAAATGGGTCATAACCCAGTTCTGGTTTCTGATACTCAAGCCGAAGATAACTTACTTGAAGCAGCTGAAGAAGCGCGTGGCGTTCAAACCACTCGTGCTCCTGTTGTTACGATCATGGGTCACGTTGACCATGGTAAAACATCGCTTCTTGACCGTATTCGTCGTACCAAAGTGGCTGCGGGCGAAGCTGGCGGTATCACACAGCATATCGGTGCATATCACGTTAAAACGGATAAAGGCATTATCACTTTCTTGGATACACCGGGACACGCAGCGTTTACTTCAATGCGTTCACGTGGTGCCAAAGCGACTGATATCGTGGTTCTTGTTGTTGCAGCTGATGATGGTGTAATGCCACAAACTGCTGAAGCAATTGATCATGCACGTGCTGCAGGTACGCCAATCATTGTTGCTATCAACAAGATGGATAAAGAATCTGCTGATCCAGATCGCGTATTAAACGAATTGACCACCAAAGAAATCGTGCCTGAACAATGGGGCGGTGACGTACCTGTGGCAATGGTTTCTGCACATTCTGGTCAAGGTATTGATGAACTGCTTGACCTTATTTCGATTCAGTCAGAAATGCTTGAATTGAAAGCATCTGAAGAAGGTGCTGCGCAAGGTGTTGTAATTGAAGCGCGTGTAGACAAAGACCGCGGTGCTGTTGCGTCTATTCTTGTACAAAACGGTACATTGAATGTAGGTGATTTAGTGCTTGCCGGTGCATCTTACGGTCGTGTTCGTGCGATGGTAGATGAAAACGGTAAACGTATTAAATCGGCAGGTCCTTCCATTCCAGTAGAAATTCTGGGTCTTCCTGAAGCGCCAATGGCGGGTGACGAAGTTCTTGTTGTAAACGATGAGAAAAAAGCACGCGAAGTTGCTGATGCACGTATGGCTCGCGAACGTGAAAAACGTCTTGAGCGTCAATCTGCAATGCGTCTTGAAAACATCATGGCGTCTATGGGCAAAAAAGATGTTCCTTATGTGAACGTTGTACTTAAAACTGATGTACGCGGTACCTTGGAAGCATTGACTGTAGCCTTGCAAGCATTGGCAACAGATGAAGTTCGTGTACGTGTAATCGGTTCGGGCGTTGGTGCAATCACTGAGTCTGACGTTACCCTTGCTGAATCTTCTGAAGCGGTTCTACTTGGCTTTAACGTACGTGCTGATAATACTGCGCGTCAAAAAGCTGATGCAGACGGCATTGATATTCGTTACTACAGCATCATCTATGAATTGATTGATGACGTGAAAGCGGCAATGAGCGGTAAGCTTGCTCCTGAGCATCGTGAAACGATTCTGGGTGTTGCTCAAGTACGTGAAGTGTTCCACTCAAGCAAATTTGGTGCAGCCGCTGGTTGTATGGTTCTTGAAGGCGTATTGCATCGTAACAAACCGATTCGCGTATTACGTGATGACGTGGTTGTGTTCCAGGGTGAGCTTGAATCTCTTCGTCGCTTTAAAGAAGTGGTTGAAGAAGTTCGTGCCGGTATGGAATGTGGTCTTGCGGTGAAAGGCTATAAAGACATCAAAGCACTCGATAAGATCGAAGTGTACGATGTTCAATTGATTAAACGGAGTCTTTAATGGCGGGTAGTCAGCGTCTTAAGCGTATGGGTGATACAGTTCAGCGCGAGTTGTCTGAACTGATTCGTCAAGAGCTTAAAGATCCACGCTTAGGTGGTCTTGTGACCATCTCTGCGGTGAAAGTGAGCGCAGACTTAGGATATGCCGAAGTTTATGTGACTGTAATGGGTCGTGAACTTGGTGATGACCAAAGCGAAGCCGCAAATAAAGAAACTCTAGATGTTTTAAACAAAGCATCTGGGTTCTTGCGTCACGAATTGAGTCGTCGGATCAAGACACGTATTACGCCACGTTTGCGTTTCCATTATGACAAAACCAATGCTTACGGCAATTATATGTTTGGTCTGATTGCAGAAGCAGTGAAGGATTTACCGCCTGCTGAAGCAAAGCAAGATGATGAATAATTGATGTAATAAAAAAGCCACCTTCGGGTGGCTTTTTTATATGCTGAAATCTTGTTACAGACAGGATGGAGGTCAGAGCATGCAGTAGACTGGATTTAAATTGTAAATGGCCAAGGGGCTGAAAAAATAATAAACAACCTAGCCTCGGTTTAGCTTAAATCATCATGGGAGTCGTTATTGTCTTTAGCAGGCGGGCGACGACGGGTTCGTTGCCAAGGTAAGGGACGTTCTAAAGCTTCTGGGACTTCACCACTGGTTGAGCGTAAGCGCAAGTGCAGAGCGGCTTGAGCCATTAAATTTGCAGATACGGGTGCGGTAATGAATGCTAACAGCGTCAATAAAATTTCAGCAAAACCAAAACGTCCGTGAAATGCTGAAAAAATCATTGCAGCGATTAAAAAGCTGCCTAGTCCTAAGGTACTGGATTTTGTCGGAGCATGCAGACGCATAAATAGATCGGGCAGGCGAACCATACCAATGCCACCGACCAACATAAAAAATGAGCCAATCATTAAAAAAATTGAGACCAGGATTTCCATCACAAGTTGCATTACTGTTTCTCCTAATCTACGACATGACCAGTAGTAAAGTAGCGGGCTAGGGCTGCAGTAGACACGAAGCCCAGCATGGCAACCAGTAAAGCCCCTTCAAATAAGGAACTGCTTGCCCAATAAATGCCAAGAATCACCACCAGGCAGGTGGCATTCAGAAACAGCGTATCCAAGGCTAAAAGACGATCCACAATGGATGGACCCATGACTAAACGGACTAAGCAAAGAAACATCGAGATGGTGATGGCCACCATACATATGCCGAGTGCATAAGGCAAAATAGTCATGAATCTTCTCCTAATTCCACAGCAAAAATAGCCATGAGTACTTTTTCATAACGATTTTTAATTTCGATAATGTCAGTGTCGGAATTATCCGTGCTTAAGGCATGCACCAAAATATCACCACGAGCATCGTCAATTCCTGCAGTAACTGTACCCGGTGTGGTCGTAATAATCAGTGCGAGCAACACATTGACCTGTTCATGCTGAGTTTCTAAAGGCACGCGAAACCATTTGGGATGCAGGTTGCGTGTCGGGCCAAGGACCAGCTTAGCCACTTTGATATTACAAATAATGATATCCCACAACACCACAAAGAACAGCTTTAAAGCCAACACCCAGTTGATATCGGGAGTACGGCTAATAAAAGGTTGTACCAGACGCGGAATCAGAATCCCGAGGAGCAATGCCATAAGCAGTGTTGCAGCATCCAGGCTATGTGTCAGCATGATCCAGCTTAAAGCCACCATCACAGATACAAATGGATGAGGTAGCCAGTTTTCCCAGAACGATGTTTTTTTCATGTTTAAGGCTCCTTAGGTTTAAGCTTGGCTTCATCCGGATGAACCGCCTTCTGCATGTTCTGCTCTTCAATTTGACGCTGCTTATATTCTGAAATGTGTTCACCTTTTAGAGTCTCTTCAGAAATCAAATAAGGAATGAGATGGGCATTTGGATCTACGCTTTCACCCCCATATTTGGTTTCAGGCAGGTTTTCAGGGTTATAAGGCTGAACGCTAATCACCTGATTAAGGTTATCTTTATGCAGAATGATCCCTTCATACAAGGCATTATTTTGTATTTGTTCAGCCGTATTAAACATATAGTGCTGAATAGGACTGGCACAAACCATATATACAATTAAGCCTGAAAGCAGTAAATAGATGGTTTTGTCATTTCGTGCAGGCGATTGCTCAGGCAAAGCCTGATAGATTTTAAACTCATCAGTCGTGGCATTGTCTTCGGGGGTTGTAGCACGCCAAAACAGCACAAAGCCAATTCGGGTAAAGGCAATAATACTGAGTAAGCTGACCATCAGTACCACAGCAATAATCACCATTTGATAAGGTGAATGTGAAGTGGCCTGCAAGATAAAGACTTTGCCCAAAAAGCCACTAAATGGCGGTAGACCTGCCATCATCAAGGCAATTAAAAAGAACACCAATGACACCACTTTATGTTGTTTCATTTGTGGTGCAATATTGAAATGGTCCTTGAATATTCCACGTTGCGACGTAATCCAGCCTGAAAGCAAATAAAATGCAGCGCCAATCAAGGTGCTATGGACTAAATAATAAAGTGCCGCCGCCCATGCCAAGGTATTAAACAGTGAAATCGCGATCAAGATGGTTCCGATTGAGGACAGAATCATAAAACCGACGAAGCGACGTAAGCGTTCTGCCCCAATCGCTCCAATTGCCCCGTAGAGAGAGGTGATTAGACCAATCGGAAGTAACCAGTTTGCCAAAATGCTGTGGCTCAAATCATCTTCAAAGATGGTGCCATTAACACGTAGGATGGCATAGATGCCCATTTTGGTCATAATGGTAAAAATTGCTGCGACAGGTGTGGTTGCTACGGCATAGGTTTTCGGCAACCAAAAACCGACCGGCAACATGGCGGCTTTAATCCCGAATACCACAAATAACAATAAGCCACCCGCGACGGCAAGTTTATGCTGATCTGGTTCTAACAGGGGAATTAAGCGTGCGACATCTGCCATGTTTAAACTGCCGACACTGCCGTAAATGATGCCAAGTCCAATTAGGAACAGCGCAGAGGCCAGTAAGTTAATGGTGACGTAATGAATGCCGAGTTGGAAGCGTGCCTTGCCTTGTCCGTGTACCAGCAACACATAGGAGGCCATCAACAAAATTTCAAAGAATACAAATAAGTTAAATAAGTCACCTGTCAGGAATGCGCCGCACAAGCCCATCAACAAGAAATGGAACATGGCATGGAAATAACGACCACGTATATCCCATTCATGGCTGGCATACCATAAAATCGGGGTCGCCAAGGCATATGTCAGCACGATCATTAATGCAGAGAGTTGATCCAGAACCAACACAATCCCGAAGGGTGCAGACCATTCACCTAAATTATAGGTGCTGATTTGACCACTGCTGGCCGAAATCAGATAAACAATCGCGGTGGCTAAACCTAGAATTGAAGAAACGTAACTAATTCCACGACGCCAAGGTTGACGCCAATCGCCAGACAATGCGCCTGCGCCTGGATTCCCCAGAATAACCAATAAAAAAGCAGTAAAAGCTGGAATTAAAATACTAAAAATAGGGCTATGTTCAGTCCAAAACTGGATGACAGCATTCATTAAGGCTGATCCTCACGCGGGTCAATCGGCACAATATCTTCTTTAGCGTCAACGTGATCTGTGCCTGTTTCATAACGACTGCGCAAAGCCAGTTGCACAATAAAAGCCGTGGTCGCAAAACCAATCACAATGGCGGTTAACACCAGAGCTTGGGGCAGGGGGTCGGTGACTTTAGTGGTTTCAGTCAGAACCGCCGGAGCATTGACTTGAATCCGTCCCATTGCGAACAGGAATAAATTGACTGCATACCCAATCATGGCAAGGCCTAAAACCACCGGGAAAGTACGGGCACGTAAAATGAGATAAATTCCCGTTGCAGCCAGTAATCCAATAGCCGAGGCGAGTAAAAATTCTATACTGATCATTTTATTCTCCCTGGAGTACTGGGCCAGCCATGCTGGAGTGACGTGAGTCGCCTAAGACCGAAATCATCAGCATGGTTGCACCGACAACAGTGACATAGACTCCAACGTCAAATAAGGCAGCAGAAGCCAGATGCATTTCACCTAAAATTGGTGGTGAGATGTAAACGTGTGCGCTGGTGAGGAATGGACGTCCCCAGAACCAGGCGCCTAATCCAGTCAGTCCTGCAATGATCAAACCTGAACCAATCCAGATTTCATATAAACGTCCGGATTGGGCTTTCAGCATTTGCTCTGCCTGATCTTGACCCAGTGCAATATACTGGATGATTAAAGCCAAAGCGGTAATCAGGCCGGCAATAAATCCACCGCCTGGTAAGTTATGACCGCGAAGGAAAATATATAAACTCACCACCAGGGCCAAAGGTAAAACCCATGATGCAGTAATCCGGAACATCAAGGGAGATGGATTAAAGCGGTAGGTCAAGCCTTGTGTAATGGTTGTACCGTGGGTACGCATGCCATCCATCAAACATAAAGCACCAATGGCGGCAATACCGAGGACGGTAATTTCACCAAAGGTATCGAAACCACGGAAGTCGACCAGAATCACATTGACCACATTGGTACCACCGCCGAGTGGAATCGATTGCTGCATGAAGAACCATGAAATCGAGTTGTGGTCACGAGTCAAGACTAACCAGCTAATCCAGCCAATACCGAGACCGCCACCAATGGCAATCATCGCATCACGCCAACGACGCGAAACGCTGGATTCATAAGGCGTAAGTTGTGGCAGCAATGACAGGCTCATCAGCAAGAGTACGGTGGTGACCACATCTACAGTAATTTGGGTTAAAGCCAAATCCGGTGCAGACAAGGTCACAAAAACCATGGTGACGACTAAACCGACAGCACCGCTAATCAGCACCGCTTTAATCCGTTCATGATGGAACCACAACATCATCCAGCAGGCAGAGAACAATAACAGCCACAGGACAATGGCCAGTGCAGGCGCATGGGTTAATTCACGGGTACCGGTGGTCAGCCCCTGATTGATCAGCGGCATGGCAAGCAAAGCCGCACTAAATAATACAATCCAGGTTAAATAGCTTTGCAGCGAACCATTTTCAGTTTTACGTTTTAACTTACGTGAATTGAGTAACAGATGCTTTAAGAATAAATCAAACAGAATTCTGCCTTGGAATCTGCCCAGTACAGGATCAAGGTCAATCTCGCGGATTCTACCGTTTTTGGCAAAAGCGAAATAGAAAATGATTCCTCCCAACAGCGCAATGATACTCATCACTAAAGGCAGATTAAAGCCATGCCAAATAGCTAAATGTGTACCGGTAAAGTCAGGCAGTTGGGTGCTGGCACGCGCAGTTGAATTGACAATGTTTTCAACCAAAAGCGCAGGGGCCAGACCGACCAGAATACATAAAACCGCAAGCAGAAGCGCAGGTGCGCGCATGCCAAAAGGCGGTTCATGCACATCTTGATTGGGGACTTTGGGTCCCAGCGGGCCATCGAAAAATACCCCGTGAACCAAACGCACTGAATAAGCCACAGCAAAGATTCCTGCCAGTGTTGCCATTACCGCCGAGAAAATCATCACTGGACCAGAAAGATTGGCCAGGAGTTCGGTAAAGAACATCTCTTTAGACAAGAAACCATTGGTCAGTGGTATACCCGCCATCGAGGCTGCAGTGATCATGGTCAGGGTTGCGGTAAACGGCAGCAGTTGCCAGATTCCGTTTAACTTGCGTAAATCGCGGGTTCCGGTTTCATGGTCAATAATTCCGGCAATCATGAACAATGCGGCTTTAAAGGTCGCATGGTTAATAATATGGAAAATGGCTGCGGCAATCGCGAGTGGTGATCCAATCCCCAACAGGCAGACAATTAAACCTAAATGGCTGATGGTGGAATAGGCCAGCAAGCCTTTTAAATCTTCTTTAAAAATGGCAAAAAACGCCGCCATACACAGGGTAAACAGCCCCACAAAAGTCACAATATTATGATAAAGCGCGGCACCGACAAAAATGGGGGTAAAGCGTGCCAGCAGGAAAATCCCCGCTTTGACCATGGTTGCCGAATGCAGATACGCCGATACAGGCGTCGGTGCTGCCATGGCATTGGGTAGCCAAAAATGAAACGGAAACTGGGCACTTTTGGTAAATGCGCCCATTAAAATCAGCAGCAAGGCGGGAACAAACAATGAATGGTTTTGAATCTGATCCTTCATTGTTAAAATCTGGTCAATCTGATAAGTCCCGGTCATTTGACCAAGCAGAATAAAGCCGCCGAGCATCGACAGACCACCCATCCCGGTGATGGTGAGTGCCATACGTGAACCACGTTGTGCAGCTTCGTAATTATTCCAGTAACCGACCAAAAGGAACGAGGAAATACTGGTGAGTTCCCAAAAAATAAGCAATAAAATTAAATTATTGGAAAGTGATATTCCCAGCATTGCCGCCATGAACAGCATCAGCAATATATACAATTTGCTCAGGGAGCTTTTAGGGCTTAAATAATAATAGGCATAAATGTAAATGAGGGTACCGATACCGCTAATCAGCAAAGAAAACAGTAGGCCTAAGGCATCCATACGGAAGCTTAAATCGATACCTAACTGAGGTAACCAGGCCCAGGTTTGGGTGATTGTTCCGCCATTAAACACATGTTTTGCTTGAGTCAGTAATAAGATCAGACTACTTAAACTGACTCCAATAGCCGCTAGAGCCGTTGCCCCGCGTGAAAATTGCTTCAGCCACGAGACAAGGGTAGTGCCCAATACTAACGGTAACAATATAATAATCGGTAGCACACTCATATCCATTGTCGTGAATCAGGTTTGTAAAAAACCCAAGGGTGAATTTCATCTTTCAAGGATTACAGGACAGCAAAGAACCATCCAAACTTCTCAATCTTGAAAGCCAAATTAAAAAATACGAAAGAACAAGCTGTGTTGCGCAACTTGAAAAAAGCGATAGTAAAATCGGATTTTACTATAAAACTTTAAATATACTCGATATTATTACATGAGTAAAACAACATCAATTATTTTTGCGCACACGCAACTATTATACGCTTATCCATTCTTTCTGGGCGTCGAGTGTTTAAACAGATGAACACTTAACAATGATTCCTGAAAATAGCGCTTTAAAAATATTGAATCTGTTTTGAATGATATTCAATATTTTGGATTATGACAGGGGATGCGATGAAGAAGTATCATCTGACTGATCCATTAACTGGCGCAATTCGGTTTGTTGTTCCGTGCTTAAATGCTGTTGAATCTGTTGTAAGAGAGTTTGTGGCGTAACGCTTTCTACTTCCGGTTCAAGCAAGCTATCAGCTTCAATCACTTCTTCATTAAACACCAGGTTCTCATAAATCGTATCAAACTTGTCTTGCAAGGGTTGCAGCTGCATATCAAAGACCTGTTTATTTTCCAGTTTTAAACATTGATATTCAGCGGCATGTTCCAGTAGTTCAGTCCGGTTTCCGGTCGCAATAATCTGCAGACGCGGAAAAGCCTGATGTAAGCGCTGTAAAATGACTTGCGAGGTATTTTGATCAAGCTGGTGATCAATCGCATCAATCAATAAAATCCCATCTCCCTCAAGGCAGGGATACAAACTGTTCGGATTGAGCAAGCATAGACGGCGCACAATATCACCGACCAGGGCAATCCAGTTTTTAACGCTATTGGAAAGTTGCTGATAGAGCATGATTTTATCTTGGTAGCTGACCATTAACTGCAATTTAGGCTGGTACTGGATGTAAATATCGTCTAATGCAGGAATGACCGTGTTTAAAGCCTGTTTTAAAGCATCCAGGCTGGGTGCGTTCATCTGTTTTTGGGCATTGACCAGTTGTTGCAGGAAGTCATTGTCTCTATTTTTCTGAACAGAGGGATTGGACAGCAACTGTTGAAATAACTGTGCAATCTGAGCATTTTCAATATCACTAATTTCACGAAACCACTCAAAAAAACGGTTAAACGTGGTGTAAGGAATAGTGGAAATTTCATAGGCGTATGAAGTCTGAAAAACGGCAGGATTATTCTTGCTCTGAATATTCATTTCATTGACAAAACGTTCTGCCGGGTAATAGGCAATTAAAGGCAAGCCTTGCAGCTGGTCATGTTTGATTGCATTGTGATAAAGCTCGACCAAGTTTTCCAATTGCTGGGTTTCGGCTTTGCTGGTGCCTATGCCATGACTATTTAAAGTTTTATACAGCTGCCAATCGCAGTAAGAAAGTGCTTTGTCTTGCGGTTCACTGGCTTGGGTTAAAGTGCCAATATCATTGGGAATACGAACCCGAATATCAATTTTGGATTGCAGCCGCGTGAACATGATGTCCTGATCATGCATCACCACGCCCGCAGCACGAAAGTCTTTATAGCGCGCTGCAAACCAGGTCAGTGCCTGATAAGTGAATTTTAAAATCGCGGTTTTGCCCGAACCTTGATCGCCCAGAATCAGGGTGATGGGTTTGTCATTAAATTTCAGCTTGAGGTCAGCAAAATGAAGGGCATGCTTGAGTTGAACGGATTCGATTTTCATAAAACACCTGCATTGCGAAATGAGCTGAAATTATTCTCCCACAGCTTTACGCAGCGATAATGGCATCTGCTTTTTCAGTTGTTGCACCAAATCGTAAATGTGGTGAATATTTAAACTTACTTTAGCACGTGTGCAGGCAACGTAAAGTAATCTTAACTCTTCGTCACTAATTTTATGATCTTTTTCATTGATCTTAAATTGATAGTCATCTTCGATATGTACGCGATCCCACTCCAGACCTTTGGCTTTATGCGCAGTCGAAATAATATAGTCGGCATGCTCAATCGGGGTAATTTGGGCTAAAGCTCTTTTGAGCGGATCGGTACCGTGATCATCGACCAGTTTCACTAACGGTTTAATGTCACTGCCATCATTGGTTTCACAGTATTCATGCACGTCATGCCATGAATTGAACCAGGCCAGTTCAGGCACATCGGTGACACGGCGACCTTGTTTCAGCATGCTGGCAGCATCGACAAAACGGTTCAGCTTGACATGGTCGGCTTGCAGACTGACTTTTTCACCATGCAGCAAACCGGCGAGCAGCAATTCCATCGCCCGTGCATTGGTCCGGCACAAAATCGCATCGCGCTGTTTGGTATGCGGTTTATTGACGACTTTGGAATGCAGATGTGGATTGCCGAGCAAAGGTACGGTTTCGTTTAAAGCACCCAAAATCGCATTGGCATTCAAGGCAATTTCCTCACCGAAACGAAATGAGGTGGTTAAACGCGATTCAGGCAGGGGCAGCTGCTTCATGGCATTGACTGCACCGCGCCATGCATAAATCTGTTGATGGGCATCGCCGACATAAATGACCTGGGTATTTCGTTGGCGCAGTAAAATTCCCAGCATTAATGGGTCGGCATCCTGCGCTTCATCAAACAGCACATAATCTGTGGGAATATTCGGTTCAGACAAAGCCCAAAGTTTCAGGTAAATATCGTGACCAATCCCGGCCTGATGGTTCTGGTCAATTGACTCTAACCAGCGCCGTTCAACTGCGGGATAAAGATGCTTTTGCAATTCATCAATATCATCTGGATGTAACCAGCTTGGCGCCTGAAGATGACGTGGCGCAGGATATTGTGAACTGGTCGAACAGAAGTAACTGACCGCATTGGCCACCAGACTGGCCAGACGGCTCGGCATCATCACGTATTTTTCATAACGTCCACCCATCATCCGGCGCAGGGTGATCGGTTGCAGCCGATATTCCTTGGCGATAAAACTTGGACTTAAACGCGGTAAACGCAGTTTGTCGGTCACGCCACGCGGAACACTGCGAAAAGCCAGCGAGTGAAAAGTACGACAGTCGACCCCACGATGAAATTTACTTTGCGCCTCACTAGCAATGGCTTTGTTAAATGCCAGATACATGCCACGCCGCTCGGGCATGGCATCACTGATCATTTGCAAAGTGGTGGTTTTACCTGTGCCTGCATAAGCAATCACTTTAAAAGATTTGCCCAAACGCGCATTGTCTATGGCAATGGCTTGCTCATAGGTTGCGCTCGGTTTTTGCGAATTAGACACAGTCATCGGCTTAGTGCTGACGGTTGGCTTTTTCAACCAATCCGGATAAGCCTTGGCGACGCGCAAGTTCGTTTAAAACCAGTTGCGGTTCAAGATCGAAATAGCCAAGCATGACAATGGTGTGGAACCATAAATCGGCCACTTCATAAATCAGGTCGTTTTTATTGTCTTCATTCGCTTCAGCTTTAAAGTCTTTGGCTGCAATGATGGTTTCAATGCTTTCTTCACCGACTTTTTCTAAAATCTTGTTTAAGCCTTTGTGATACAGCTTTGCCACATAAGAGGAATCTGGATCTGCCGCTTTGCGCTCGGTCATCATCTGACCTAAATAATCCAGCACTTCGACCTGTTCAGATTGAGCAGCTGAGGCATTCATGGCCAGCGTATGTGGATTATTTGAATGGGCAGATTTTTCCGCATAAATCTGGCTTGGATCTTTCAATTGTGCATCGACAATTTCCCAGCCATTTGGCGTGAGTTTACGATAGAAACACGATTCACGACCGGTATGACAGGCAATGCCGCCATGTTGTTCAATTTGCAACACAATCACGTCCGCATCACAGTCTAGACGGATTTCATGCACGGTCTGGAAATGGCCAGATTCTTCGCCTTTATGCCACAATTTTTGGCGTGAACGCGAGAAGTAAACCGCCTGGTTTTTTTCTGCAGTTAAGGCCAAAGCTTCACGGTTCATCCATGCGACCATGAGCACACGGCCGGTTTGATGATGCTGTGCAATGGCAGGAATTAGACCTTGTTCGTTAAATTTTACTTCATCGAGCCATTGCACGTTGTTCATGAGAATTTCACCAAAAATATATTCAAAATGGAAAAGAGCGAATTAAAATCGCAGCTACATAGTGTACGTGATTCGTGCCTGTTTGAGAAAAAAATATACCCTTGATCATT
This sequence comes from Acinetobacter sp. F16, assembly GCF_052712855.1. Classification (NCBI taxonomy): domain Bacteria; kingdom Pseudomonadati; phylum Pseudomonadota; class Gammaproteobacteria; order Moraxellales; family Moraxellaceae; genus Acinetobacter; species Acinetobacter sp. F16. The sequence goes on along the minus strand of NZ_JBRATK010000003.1, from coordinate 127,234 downwards.
TGCTTTGCTCATCAAAAAGTTGCATATTTTTTTCGTGTAAATGTACTTTTTTGTTTTTATAAGCAAAAACCAATTAAAAACCAAATGATTGAAACAGGCCAGTGAACCTTCAGCCCATCCATGGATCGGCTGAGCTCAAAGCGGTTTTATAAATCCTGGATAAATTGCGGCAAGTTTTGTTTTTCTACCATTTCCAAAAATTCATCGCCCAGGCGCTGACTTTCCGCCACGCACTGGTTCCACATTTGAATACGCTGTTTCTGATCTAAACCTTTTAAGGTGAAGTCTTTACGATCGGGCAGACGTCCGAGGGGCAGCGATTGCAAATACGTTGGTGAAGGCGAAAGTAATAAAGTTCGTGCCTGATTTTCAGGGTTGGCTTGACGCTTTTTAAACATTTTATCGAACCAGCCCGGGGTAATGCGGTCGCTAAAGTGCGGATACAGCACAATCCCTTGGCTCTCAAAAGGCAGGTCGATGTGATAGTCAATTAAACCGCCATCACGGTAGCTGCCTTGGGGCGCATCGGGAATATCACGAATCGCTGCCATGACACCTGGAATAGATGCGGAAGCCATCAACCAAGGCGTGACATTGGTACTATTTAAAGTTTGATAATGGGTCACAAAGTCATCCTCTACTTTAAACTGTGTACCAATTTCAGGCTGACTGATCACGCGCTGCATAAACAGGCGGTTATGTTTACGACCAAGTGCATTACTGCCAATAATGCCAGCCACAGAGGCCAGTAAGGGCAGGGAGTGATCGCTCTGAAAAATATGTTGGGCTTTAATTGAAATCACCGCAAGATGATAGTCCGGATGATCAACCAATTGTTGTTCTTTGCCTTGGATCAGATCAATCAACATGTCTTTGCAAATATTGCCGACATCGTGACGGGACATTTTTTTATGAAAATACAGGTTGGTATAAAGTTCTGAAAGACGTTCAGTCCCTTTCTTTGCACCCCAGGCTAAAATACTAGCAAATCGCCAGCTACCAATGGATGACCCAATCAGTGTTCTACGCTGCGGTGCCTGGATCAAGAAATCGCCAAAAATGGCCTGATCCAGACCCTGAATGCCAATGCCTTTTGGGCCGCCTGCAGCGCCGGGAATAATGTCGACAAAGCTTGCCTGTAAACCTTCTTTCTCAATCAGTTGGCGTGCGAGATGACCTGCACGTAAGTTTAATGCAGGCGCACGTTTTTGCAAAATCTGGGTCATGGCAGAATCAATACAAGACAAGTGTGCGCTTATTTTAAGCGATGTGTCTCAAGACCCAATGGCGAGAGTCATCAGTTGCTGACTGATCAGTCATTGCATACTTAAAACCATAAATAGAAATCCGAAGTTATTCAGCTCTTTAATGGCTTAGAAGCCCTTAAATTGCACACCTAAGGATGCAAGGCTATAGCGCTTATCGAGTCTTGAGGCAGTTATGCCATTCTATAAAAACCGGAGATGGCTATAAAATAGCCATCTCACTAAAATAGTTTTTATTGCAGAAGTAAAAAATCCAGCTTAAATACTGGATTATCATCAATTAACTTAATTTAAAATAACCAGTCAATGCAGACCCCTTGAGTGTTAAATTACCGATAGTGGTTCTTTCTTGTGATAGATGGAGTTGGGGATTAATTGTATAAGTGCTGGGGACTATATAAGCAGTTACCTGGACCAGACTGCCAATAGGTAAAGTATTGATATAACTATTAATGGGAATTAAATCGTTTAAAAAAATCTTGCCATTAGAGCTGATTATAATATCTTCGGGAACACTGAATTGAAGCTGCTGAATTTTTCTTGAAGATGAAGAAACATTAATAACTGTATTCTTAAGTATTTTTGCTGAAACAATTGAGCCTTGATTATTAAATTTAACCTGAATATTGTTAAAAATTATATTTAAATTCTCGTGATATGCACTATTAGCTCCATTTAATGTGAAGGCGAGAGTGACTGTGTCATTTAATTCTGATTTTGCATTTGCTAACCTAAATTGTACAGCTAGAGTATCACTCAGATTTTTAGAATTGATGTTTAATGGGTTAGTTTCACTGGAAGCTTTAAGGGCAGCAATATCGTAATTTGCTAAAAAGAAGTCGCTATATACAGGTGATTTCAAAGTTTCAGTAAGGGTTTGAAGTAAACCAGGATTTTTTTGCAATTTTGATAATAAATTAGCACCTGTTCCGCCATTCTGAGCAATGCTATCAATTGCATTTGAAACCGCAATGATGTTATTGCTCACTTGATCTGTAAAAGTTGGATCTATCGTGTTATTTGGATCATTCATTTGGGCTTTTGCAATATCAATCGCCTTATTAATAATACTTTTTAATACCTCAGAGTCAATTTTAGCCGAGTCTGCTGTAAATAAGGGTTGAGTTGACAATTGACTAATCAATGCATCAAAAGTGATTTGAGCCGCTTGTTCCTGCGTAAACGCAGTTGAGCCATTATCATTATTAATTGTTTGTAGGCGATCCTCAATTTGAGTTGCAAGCTGTTGGAAAATAAATACCACAGCTATCGTATGAGCATCACCATCTTTTGTCGGATCAAATTGTGAAATATTGTTAATATTATTCAAAGCTAAATTTTTTAAAATTGTATTTAATTGATTAGATTGTCCGACTTTTTCTAAAAAATATTCTAATGATGTTAAAGGACTAACCACCAGTATTCCATTTTTTAAATTTTTTAAATCTATTTTTTTAAATTTTAATGTGCCCGTAAATGGGAGGTTCGTACCAATATCCATACCACCAGTAATGGTGAGAGCAGACTCAGAGCAAGCAGCGGTTGTGGTAAATGAAAAATGACCATTTGCATCTGTTTTTATAGAGGTATTTTCACAGTCATCAAATTTTATATCAGCATCTTTTAAATAAAAGTCTACTGCAGTACCACTAATGGTTGTAGGGGTGAAATTGCTACTTTGTGTATTGTCACTTCCATCACCACAAGCAGTTAAAAAACTTGAAAGAACAATTGTAAAAACATGATTTTTTGGAATTTTATTTAACATTTTTTATTATCCTACTATTATTGTTATTCTTTCTCTTATATCAAAAAAATAGATCAAAATACGTGTTGATATATATATCTATTAATTTTTAAAGTTACATTTATCTTATTTTAAAAATTTAATTTTTGTTCATCTTATGTCTGGTAAGCTATATCTAATTGTTATTTTTTATTATTTCATACTGTTTTTTTTAATTTAAATAAAAATGGTGTTTTAATTTTTAGTTAAATAATTTTTTTATTAACCATAAAACAAAAAATTATAAAATAAAGAAATGGATCTATTGGTTTTTTATCAATTTTAATACTGTAAATGATTTTAATAATATCCATATATTAAAATAAAAGGCTATTTCGATACAATGATCGAAATAGCCTTAAACAAGAATATATTTAATTATTTTTAAAAGATTTAATGAAGGCTTCCCTTTATTTAAACACTCTCCAAACCGCAAGCAAGCTTGAGAATGCAATCAAAAGAATCGAAACATACCAAGGGGTAATAATTGCGATGGATAAGAAAATGGCCATGAGGCTGCCGAAAATCCAGCTGCGTTTTTGCTGGTTTTCCATTTGCAAACGCATGCTTTGTAATTCATGCAACTGTTTAGCATGCCAAGCTGACTGGTTTTTTAGACCGTTTAAACTGTCGATCATCAAGCTTGGCAAGTCTTGGGCACCCAGCAGAAGATCAGGAATTTTTTGTCCCAATTCTTTCAGATTCTTCTGTGGATTCATTTGCGCTTTAATCCAGTCGGTCAGGATCGGTTTCGCCAGTTTCCAGATATCTAATTCGGGGTAGAGGTCTGTTCCCAAACCTTCTACATGTACCAATGTTTTCAGCAATAACATTAATTGTGGTGGAATTTCCAGATGGAAACGACGGGCGATATCCATGACTTGAATGAGAATGCCAGCGAAATCCAATTCATGCATTGGTTTGGATACCATTGGCCCCACAGTACGACGCATTTCACGCGCTAAAGCATCCTGATCTGTACCCGGTGGAATCCAGCCGGCTTGATGTACCACCAGAATTAGCTGCATAAAGTCACTGTTCATCACTGCCAGTAACATCCGTGCCACGGTCATTTGATCGTGCTTGGACAGCTCGCCCATAATAGCGCAATCCAGTGCAATAAAGCGTGGATTGGCTGGATTAATGGTTTCGACAAATACGTTACCGGGATGCATGTCGGCATGGAAGAAGTTGTCACGGAACACCTGGGTAAAGAAAATGGTTAAGCCTTTTTCTGCCAAGTCCGCCCGATTCATCCCCATGCGGTCAAAAGTGGTAATGTCGGAAATTGGAACACCGGTGATGCGTTCAGCGACCATCACATCTTTGCTGTCCATATACACTTCCGGCACATACATCATGCTTGAGCCTGTGAAGTAATGACGCATGCGACGAGTATTATCCGCTTCTAAAGTCAAATTCAGTTCATTCAGAATGATTTGACGATAGTCCTGAATAATTTCAGAAAGATGTAATGCGCGTGCTGCTTCCAGACGTTTTTCTAAGGCCGCACCTAACCAGTCGAGAATCTCGAAATCTTGTAAAATTTGCTGACGAATGTTGGGGCGGGTGACTTTCACCACTACTTCACGGCCATCATGCAATGCTGCGGTATGTACCTGAGCAATGGACGCTGCGGCAAGCGGTTGAGTGTCAAAACGGGCAAATAGGGTATTTACATCGGCTTTCAATGATTCCTGAATACGCATTTTGGCAACATTGTTGTCAAAAGGTTTAACTTGATCTTGTAGTAGGACCAGTTGTTGTAAGACTTCTGGTGGAATCAAGTCACGGCGGGTCGAGAGCAATTGTCCAAGCTTGATCGCTAACGGTCCCATATCCTCTAAAGCTTCTTTCAGCTTCAGTGGGTTTTTACGTTCACGGCTGGACCATGCCGCAGGGTGCATGCGAATCAGGCTTAAAATATGACGGGCTTTTTCAGGTAATTCTTCCGCAGGAAACAACGTGTCGAGTCTATAGTGCGCGGCGATGCGCCAAAGTTCAAGTAAACGTGAAACGTGCGGAATCATAAATGCGTGTGCCTAATCTTGAGTTGAATCAATCTGTGTCTGAAGCTGCTGAACTTTAGCTTCAGCACGATCTAAATTTTGATTAAAAATTCGAGTGTCATGGTTTAAATCATCCATTTGCCAGCGTGGGGCAAACAGACCTGTATCTTCTTTTAATGCATCTTCAGCAAAGAACGCATAGCTTTCCAGCGTGCGTTTTAAATATTTCGGTGCAAGTTGAATCTTACCCAGTTCATGTGCCAGACTCGGACCAATCCACGGACTTAAATGTGCAGCCAAATCGGGTTCAGTCTGTTTCATGATGCGCTGAATATCCTGTAACAGGTGATAGTCCCCTTGTAGCGGAATATTGCCGACATCATCCGCCAGTAACAGCTTCAGAAGCTCGACCACATTTTTAACCTGTAAAGTCGCCGTTGCTTCAGAAATCTGTTCATTTTTATCGAATGGACGTTGTTCGAAGATGGAGGGCGTATCACTTTGACCCGTGATTGTCGGTTCTAAGCGAACTTTGTTCTGGTCAAAGAACACGTCGACAGACAGCTGCGGTGACTCAATCACCACCCGCAACATTTTCCCTTGCAGCTCATTCAACTGGATACGAGTAATCGCATCCAGATCAATCACATGATGAATTAATCGTTCAACTGCACCAAGTGCCAGAATCGACCACATAGCATAAAACCTTAAAGTTTAAAGCCGCGGTGAACCGCCACAATACCACCGGTTAAGTTGTGGTAATCACAGTTCTGGAAGCCCGCATTTTCCATCATACCTTTAAGAGTACGTTGGTCAGGGTGCATACGAATTGATTCGGCCAAGTATTTATAACTTTCTGAATCATTGGCAATGATTTTGCCCATGATCGGTAAAGCGGTAAATGAATACAGGTCATACAGTTTAGAGAATGGCTCAAATACCGGTTTAGAGAATTCAAGCACTAACAAGCGACCACCTGGTTTAAGTACGCGGTACATCGCAGCGAGTGCAGCATCCTTGTCGGTTACGTTGCGTAAACCGAAGCTGATGGTGAGTAAGTCAAAACTGTTGTCTGCAAATGGCTCTAAAGTTTCAGCATTGGCTAAAACGAAGTCTACATTGGTACAGCCGGCATCGATTAAACGGTCACGACCGACATTGAGCATCGATTCGTTAATGTCTGAAAGAACAACATGACCGGTAGGACCAACTTCACGACTGAAGACTTTAGCTAAGTCACCTGTACCGCCTGCAATATCCAGTACATGCTGACCACGACGTACGCCAGACATGTTAATGGCAAAGCGTTTCCATAAACGGTGAATACCAAATGACATCAAGTCATTCATAATGTCGTATTTGCTGGCGACTGAGTGGAACACTTCCGCCACTTTTTGAGCTTTTTCTTGGCTATTTACCGTTTGAAAACCAAAGTGTGTGGTTTCGCCCACATTGCCCGTGTTTGCGCCACGCGGCAGATTGTATTTAGGTACTGAACCAGTGACAGGCGTATCGGTCAACTGTTGTTGTAAGCTTTGTTGCTGACCTTGGGCTGTCCCTTGCGGTAAGGGTTCAGTTAAGAATGGACTCACTTTGTCTGTATTTTGTGCCGACTCGGGTGTCGAAGCAGGCGTTTGATTTTCGTTAGACATAGAGTCACTCCTAACATAAAAATAGGGTTAATATTGCAGTGCTTGCATGATGACAGATTCTAAGACGTTGTACAGCAATCCGCATGCAATTGTTATGAATAATATACAGAAATCTGCTGCGTGTTTTTATTCGCGGCTTATTGTGCTCTTTCCATCACAGCATCAGGTTATTGAAATGGAGTAGGGTCGCCTGCATGAACTTTATGAATGATTTGACGTTCAACCGCAGTAAAATCTTTAACAAACTTCTCTGCCGACTTTAACGGTTTCATCGCTAAAAAGCCATCCTGCATAAATTCATACATCACTTGAAAGTTGTATTTGTGAGCAGTGCCTTTACACATTTTAAACGCAGTGTAGACCACAAATGAGCGCATGTATTTATCTAGACTCAAACCCAGTTGATCCAGCAAGTCCAGCTGTTTTAAACGCTGTTGTCCTTGATCCAGTTTAAGATAAGTCAGGCGCATCATCTCATCACTTAAGCTTTCATAAGGATGATAGTCTTCGAGCAGTTGCATGGCGACCTGTTCATCCAGTTGTACCGCCAAAATTGCCAATTCAACACCAGAGGTACCAGTTTTAATGGCATTTTCTGGAATCAGCTTTTCAGCTTTATGTGCATATTTGCTTAAACGTGCAATTTGCTCTGCCAAAGCGTCGAAATCTGGACCACCATACAGACGATTCAGAAAGTATTCAGACATCAAAATATTCTGTTTTTCTGCAAATTTTTGGGTATGCGTGTTTTGCATGCGCTGTTTTTGCCAGGCTTGCACATCCTGAAGACGTTGGAAAATGTCAGGATTTTGATGATATTTCAATTGATAGTACAACTCTAACAAGTCATCCAGTGCAGCCAGTTTCGACATCATGCATCTCTATTATTTTTCAGATGGGTAAATCTTAGAGGGAGATGGACAAAGCCGCTATGACAAAGTGATGAAAAAATGACTTTAAATAGGTCAGTTTGATCTGGAAATAAACAATTTTAAGCAACATAAACTGCACATCTTGCTCTGTTGTGCGGTTTTGAGCTTCGCTATACTCAAATGAAGAACAATAGCTTTGAGAATAATATGCCTTTAGAAAAAAGAGAAATGCAGCTGCTGGATGAAAATGAACTCTCCTTGAGTCTGATTGAAGCGCAATATCTTTTAAAAAATACCCGTGATCAGAACAATGCTAAAAGCGTACTGGTTTTAGTCAATGGAATCGAGCTAGCGGGAAAAGGCGAGTCAGTCAAACAACTACGTGAATGGGTCGATCCGCGTTATTTGCGAGTCAAGGCAGATCCACCGTTGATGTTGGATCAGAAGCAAACTTTTTGGCAGCCTTATGCCTCCTCCATTCCTGCTGAAGGGCAAATCATGGTGATGTTTGGTAATTGGTACAGCGATTTGCTAGTCACCGCCTTGCATGTGTCCAAACCCCTAAATGAAACAGTGTTTGATGCCTACATTAAAGATATGCGTGCTTTTGAGCAGGATTTAAAAAACAATCATGTTGACGTAATTAAAATCTGGTTTGACCTGTCGTGGAAATCTTTGCAGAAACGGCTAGACAATATGGATCCGAGTGAAGTGCATTGGCATAAACTGCACGGTCTGGACTGGCGCAATAAAAAACAATATGACAATGTGCAAAAACTGCGTCAGCGCTTCACCGAGGACTGGACGGTGATTGAATGTGAAGATGAAAAAGCACGAGATCAACAATTTGCACAAACCATTCTAACTGCCCTGGAACATTGCCCCGAGCATGTAAGTCAAAGCAAAGACAAGTGGAAACAGGCCGTTATTCCCGAGGCTTTATTACATCCAGAAAATCAGCCGGCAAGTAATGAAGACTATAAAAAAGAGTTAAAAAAACTGTCGCTGAAAGTGGCCGAAGCACTGCGCCTGGATGACCGTGACGCCATTATTGTTTTTGAAGGCATGGATGCGGCAGGTAAAGGGGGGGTGATAAAACGTATCGTCAAAAATCTTGATCCACGTGAATATGATATTCACACCATTGCCGCACCTGAAAAATATGAATTGCGTCACCCGTATTTGTGGCGTTTCTGGAACAAATTACAGACCGATGAGGATATTACGATTTTTGACCGTTCCTGGTATGGGCGGGTATTGGTCGAACGCGTAGAAGGCTTTGCCAATCAGGTTGAGTGGCAACGTGCCTATGATGAAATTAACCGCTTTGAAAAAGATTTAGTGAATAGTCAAACGGTGGTGATCAAATTATGGCTGGCGATTAGTAAAGATGAACAAGCAGCACGCTTTAAAGCACGTGAAGATACTCCACACAAACGCTTTAAAATTACTGATGATGATTGGCGTAATCGTGAAAAATGGGATGAATATCTAAATGCCGCGGCAGATATGTTCGAACGAACCAGTACCGCCTATGCACCTTGGTATATTATTGCTAATAATGATAAAAATACGGCGCGTCTAGAAGTGTTGCGTGCCATTTTAAAACAGCTGAGAGCAGAATAAGCTCTCAGCTTTGAAATAATTTTTGATGATAAGCTGCCTTGATTGTGCAATATTTTGCACTGCGGCTTTAATTCACCAGATGTGCCTTTTGTTTTTGTTGAATACCTTTGGCAATTTTGTAACATTCTTCTACATGCGCTTCAGCGACTTTTTTCATTACAAAATAACCTAAACTTGCCGCAATAAGTTGCCCGCCTAAAGGAATAAATTTAGTCACCTGTTTGGTGATGACCTTGGCTGCCACATTGTTGAGGGATTTTTTGACTGCGGTACGAGCAACCACCAAACCAGAAAATTCGACCCCGCGTTTACGCAGTTCATTCCACTGAACCTGTTTGGTTTTTGGGTCATAGACACTGATTTGTTCAGGGGCTAAACCAAAACGTGCATTCACTTCTGGAATGAGTTGTGACAAAATCCCAACGTCGATGACAACATCCAGAAATGGAACAGGCACGACAGCAGCACCTGCAGAAAAATAAGCACGTTTTTTGACAAGTTCTAAGCATTCTGCACGAATGGCATCCAAATTTAATGCGGCGTCTATTGAGTCTGGAATTTTGTCTATTTTCATAATGTAAATACCTTGAACTTGGTGTTGGTTTTTTCTATTCAATCATTATTAAGGTACGAATTTCAAAGCATTTTTGAGTCGAACCGAAATCTAAAAGTGACATAGACAGACGCAGATGTATAGTAAATAATCTTTATGCTTTTGTAGGTATTTCATTTTTGAAAAATAAAGGGGTAGGTAATTCATGGCCATTCATGTGATTCAAAGTCAGCGTATTGATGTACTTGTACATGCGATGCTGACGACGGTGAATGCGCCTGCAACGACCCCTTTTCAGGTCCTGCAAACCCAGCATTTTATTGTGCCCTCGCATGCGATGGAAGCATGGCTGACCCAAAAACTGGCAGAACAAAAAGGCATCAGTGCCAATACCCAGTTCCATCACCGTATTCGTGGTTTTCAATGGTCAGCCTATCAATGGGTGCTGGTTGAGCAAAAAGAACAAGTCCGTAAAGCCAATATTCCCCGCATTATTATTAAGTGGCGCGTGTTTCAGGCGCTGAAAAGCTTTATTCAGGCCGAACAAAATCCTTTAGCGCTTGATCATCCTTTACATTCCATTGTGCAGCGGATTTATGACAGTGCCGATCGTTTGGAACAAGGCATAGAAAAACAGCTGAAAAAGCAGGGCATGCTGTATTGGGTGGCGGAACAGGTATCACGCCTGTTTAGCCATTACATGGAATATCGCGGGCATTGCCAGAAAAACTGTCCACCGAATATGTGCAGTTGTCCAAGCAACTGGTTGCAGTCTTGGGGACAAAACAAAGAACTCCAAATTGAAGACATGTTCTTTAAAACCAATACTGAAATTTCCGACTTTACCCTAAATCAGGCCCGTGAACTGGAAGCGTGGCAGCGCTGGTTATGGCAGGAAGTGTTTCATCAAGACTTTGAGCAAATGCAAAGTATTGATGCGATGTTCTGGGAAATTCTGGACAATCCGGAAACGCGTAAAGCAGCCTTAAAAAAACTGCCGCGACAATTGGTGATTTTTACCCTGCTTGATTTGCCGCCGATGCAACTAGAGTTTTTACGCCGTTTGGGGCAATACATTGACATCTATATTCTGCATTACAATCCATCGCAAGAATATTGGGCAGACAGTGTCGATCCGAACTGGAAAGCACGTTACGACGTACGCGTGAAAGAGCGTTTTATTGCCAAAAACCCGAAAGCCAGTGATGCCGATATTGAAAAGTTCTTTCAGGAATTTACCTTAAATTTCAATGCAGAACAGCGTGAATCTCGCCATCCTTTACTCACCCGTTTTGGTAAACAGGCACGGGATCACTTTTCCTTGTTGTCCAACTTGTCTTCAGGCGAAGATGGGGTTTGGGCAGATGCCTTTGTGGATGAATATAAAGATAAGCTGCTCGGTAAAATTCAGTCGGATGTGTTGTATCTGATCGAGCCTGAAAAGCATCAATATGCTTTGGATAAGCAGGATGATTCGATTCAGATTCATGTCTGTCATTCCAGTTTGCGCCAGCTGGAAGTTTTAAAGGAACAACTGATTCACTGGCTGGCACAAGGCACAAAAGATGCGCCACGCAGGCTAAGTGACATCTTGGTTTTAAGCCCAAGCTTGAGTGAGCTTGAACCGTTGATTCGCAGTGTCTTCGCCCCACCGCCCAGTGAACGCGACCTGATTCAGCAAAAAACGGGCAGCAGTCATCAACTCTCTAAAGACAGTGTGTATTTGCCGATTAAAATTGCCGGTGTGACCCAGCTGGATGCGCTAAACGCCTGGAAAGCCGTTCTCGGGCGAATTGAGCTGATTCAACGGCGTTTTACGATTGAGGATTTTGCTGACTGGCTTAGTCTGGGAGCCACCCAGCAGCGCTACGCTTTAGAAGTCAATTCGATTGAACGCATGACGCAGTTGCTGATAGATGGCGGCTTTAAACGTGGACTGGATGCTCAGCATTTACAGCGTAGTTTGTGTGAGGGCGATGAGGACTATCGATTTAGTTTTAAATTTGCGCTTGACCGTCTGGCTTTGGGCATTGCCATTCCCGAACATAGCTTGTTTCAAGGCACGCTGAGTTTTGCCAAAGTATTGCCAAGCGACTTTGAGTTGATTGCCAAGTTGATTCAGATTTATCAGGATTTTGACGCACGCCGTGACTGGATGATTGCGCATGAGCAAGGCCAAAATGTAGCGGTAGAGCAGTGGCTAAAACGCCTGATGCAGGACATTACCGAGTTTGAAGAGGCAGGTGTTGAATCCTTAACCGCGGTTTATAAAATTATCAAGAAACAGGAACGGATGCTGACACTGGCCAGTTTCTATGATGAACATGATCATCATGCCTTGCGTAGTTTAAGTTTGCCGTTGCCTTATTTGCTGGCGGAAATTAACACCACTTTGGAAGCACAGCTGGATCATGCTGAACCGACCGGGCAGATTACCTTTAGCCAGATTGGGCAGATTCGTCCTGTACCGTATAAATTGATTGTGATGCTTGGACTCGACAGCGGCAAGTTTCCGAATCGTACCCAGCATTTACCTTTCGATTTGATGGATTTGCTGAAACCGCAGTTGGGCGATCGTTCGCGTCTGGAAGATGATCAGGGTGCATTTTTAGATAATCTTTTATTGGCTCAGGATAACCTGTGGCTGTTCTACAACGGCTTCGATATCAGTGATGGTGAAGTGCGTGATCCATCAACCGTGCTGCAGGAACTGGTTCAGCATCTGGCCTTTATTGTTCAAAGCAAACAGCCCGATACAGAAGCGGATGCAACCGTGGAGATTAATGGGATAGAGGTGCCTGAACAACTGCAGTCACTTTATCATGTACATCCTTTATTGCCTTTTGATCCGGTGGGATTTGAATCGGCTCGACCGGTGCGTTATCAGGATCAATGGTTCTGTGTGGCGGGGCAGCTTCGGCATGCCACGGGACAGCGCTCATCTTGGGTCAATACGCCCTATCAACATCTGCAACAGGATGTTCAGGTGCTCGACAGCCATCAATGGATTCAGGATGTGACTTTCCCGGCACGCCTATATTTAAAAACCTTAGGCGTGGAAAATTTGCGTCCTGAAGATTTACCTGCGGTACAGGAACCTTTGTTACTCGATGGTCTGGGACGTTATGCCGTGCGCCAATTTCTGCAAAAGCAGGAGGGTGCCGCACAGCCTGAATTATTGATGGATCAATTGCCGATTGGCAAACTGCAGCAAAGCAGCTGGCAGATGAGTGTGGTGGAGCAAGAACGCTTAAAAGCGCGATTGCTGAAATACGCCACTGAAGTGACTCCGACCACGCAACAGGTATGGAAGGTCAATGATCATGTTTATATGAACATTAACCTGCCGAAAAATAGCGCGGAAAAATGGGTCAGCCTGGAAGCATCGAGTGCACGTGCCAAGCGTCGCGCCAAAGTCTGGCTGGAATATCTGCTCTGGCTGGCTTATCTGAATATGGGTGAGGGCGGTGAAAAGCTGGCGCGGATTGTGGTGTTTAGTGACCGAACTATTTTATGTCATGGCGTGACCTCGAATAAAGCACGCGAGTGGCTGGATCATTGGCTGGCAGCCTGGAAATACGGGCAAAGCCAACCGCTGGTTTTACCGGCAGCCTTGCTGCTGAAAATTGCTGAAAAAGACAAGGAGCATGACTGGCAAGCCAATGAACAGAACCAGATGTGCATTGATGATATGGATGTGATCTATAAAGACTGGCATGAAGATGGCAAGTTCACGGGCTTTTCGGTTGCCGATAATGAAGCCACCAAAATGCACCGGGACTGGCAGTTTATTTTACAGGAACAGGATGCCACAGCATTGCTAGAAGATGCCTGCGCGCAATTCTCTTATCGTCTTTATCAGCCGGTATTTATGCATCAACAAGTCATTGAGGAATAACAATAAATGAATCATCCTCAAAGCTTAAGAAGAATGTCTTTTAACCCGATTGCGGATATGCAATTCAAAGGTTTGCACTGGATTGAGGCTTCGGCCGGCACAGGTAAAACCTTTACCCTGTCGAGTCTGATGGTGCGGATATTCCTGAATCAGTATCTGCCGAATCAGGTGATTGCGACGACGTTTACCCGTGCCGCTGCAGCAGAACTGAAAAACCGGATTCGGCTGCGTCTGGTTGAAACTTTACGTTATTTTGAAAGTTGCCAAACCCTGACCGAGGCTGATATTCAGGCCAAAATTGCGGCTGAAACCGATCCCTTATTTCAAAAAGTGCTGACTGATTATGCAACGCGCGTGGATTTTGCCCGTGAACGTTTAAAGCTGGTAACTGATCAGCTGGATGAACTGTTTGTCGGTACCTTGGACAGTTTCAGTCAGAAATTATTGCGCGAGTTTTCATTTGAAAGCGGCAAGATTGAACGGGCTGATATTACCGATGATGCCAAGAGTTATACCCATCAGCTGATTCATGATGTCTTGCGTGAATGGATTCAGTTACAGCCACAAAATGTGGTCAATTATCTACTGCTCAATCAAAAGTTAAAGTCGCAGGAGGCCTATGTTCCTGTGGTGGAAAACACCCTGAACTTCGCTTCGGCACAGTTTCAGGAAGTCACTGCGCCAGAACTGGATTTAAACCAGTTTGAACAGCTGGTGGATAACTTTATTCAGCTGGATTTAAGCCTGATTCCAACCTTAAGCGAATATTATTTGGCGGATGGGCAGTATCATTCGGTGATTGCTAAAAAATGGCGCACCGATGGCTTGATGCAACGCACGCTATGTGATGATTTGCCTGCTTTTATTCAGGCTTTGGCTGAACAGCACAGCTATGCTTTATTTGCACCGCATTTTGAAAAAACCTTAAAAAATCTGACCGATCTGGCGACTAAAAAAGTCCTGAATAAATGTGCTGAAGATGTACTGAACCAGTTCGAGCAGCATGTAGTGATGCAATCGCTGAAAAGTTTCTGTGAGGCTCTATCCAAACTCAGCATGGATCTGGATTTACTGGATGCGTATTTAAAATTTTATCTCAGCCGCGAAGTGAAAAAACGCTTGCCGCAAGTGCTGCAGCAGAAAAGTGAAACCACATTTGCCCAGCAGATTAGAACTTTGTCTGAAGCCTTGCAAGGCGAGCAAGGCCTGCGTTTTGCCAAGTTTGTACAGGCGCATTATCCCTTGATTTTAGTAGATGAATTTCAGGATACCAACCAGGATCAGGACGATATGCTGGCGCGAATCTGGCGGGGTCAGAAGCGCTATATGCAAGGCTGCATGATCATGGTCGGTGACCCGAAACAGGCGATTTACGGTTTCCGTGGTGGCGACATGCTGACCTATAACAAGGCCCGTGCCGATGTGCTGTCCAAACACGGTCAGGAATACAGTTTGCGACACAACCATCGTTCAGTTAAGGCACTGGTGGAAGCGGTCGATGCTTTATTCCAGCGCCAGATGGATTTTGGTGAAGATGTTTTTTACAGTCCGGTTGAAGTGGGTTTTCGTCCACATCCACCGCTTATTGATGGACAAGGTGAAAACCATCAACCGCTGCGCTGGCTGCAATTGATCGATAAAAAAGCCGAACCGATTCAGGTGGCGTGGAAAATTCGCGATTTACTCAATCAGGGCATTGAGGAAAAGCTCTATCTGGTCGAAAAAACTGGACCGAGATATCTGATTGAAAATGATATTGCGATTTTATCGAAAAACCATGATGGTCTGGACAAAGTCCAATATGAATTGGAGCGTCTGGGGATTCGGGTTAATCGCCCATCGAAACGCAGCGTGTTCGATCATCAGGTCGCAAAAGATGTCGGTGCGGTGCTGACTGCGATCATGCATCCCTATGATGAAGGCAAAATTAAACGGGCTTTGCTCAGCCGATTACTGGGTTTTAATTTACAGCAACTGATTCAGCTTGAGGCCCAGGCAGATGGTTTGAGCCAGTTCATTTATGACTTTGACTGCATTCGGGAAATGTGGTTGGAAAAGGGCTTCTTAACCGCGTGGCAGTATTGCCTGAATTTATTTCAGGTCTGGAAAAACCTGGTCGCTACCCAAAGCCGCGATAATGAACGCACGGTGGTGAACTTGCGCCATCTGACTGAATTACTCAGCCAGCACAGTGAGCAATATCAAGGCGCACAAAAGCTCTATCACTGGTATTTGAAGCAACTGCAATCTCCGGCGGAACGCGAGTGGGAACTTGAGCGCAAACTGTCGAATGAAGCAGGGGTGCAACTGATGACCATTCATCAGTCCAAAGGCTTGGAGTTTAAAATTGTTTTCTTGCTCGGCGCAGATAAAGACTTCAGGGAGATGAACAAAACCCTGAACTTTTCTACCGTGGAGCATATCCATCCGGTGACAGGAAAAGTTGAAGTGCGACGTGTGGTTGCGGTGAATGACAAGAACCTGCTGCAACAAGGCGCAATTGATCAGCACAATGCGCGTGCTGTGGCGGAACAGCATCGGCTCTGGTATGTGGCAATCACTCGAGCAAGTCATCGTGTCTATGCGATGTTGCAGGATCAGGACGGCAAATCGAATCATGGTTTGGCATTCTGGCGTGGACAGGACTTTAATCATCCGGCCTGTACAGATGAAGCTTTGCTGAATGAAAAGCCGATTAAGTTGCAGGCTAAACAACAGCAACAACCTTTGCCCTTACAGGCACTGGAATTTCCCACGCAGCGTTTCTACCCACGTTCCAAAACCAGTTTTAGTGCACTGGCACAGCATTTAACGCGTAAACAGGCCATCGATGCCTTGGCGGTGAATACTGAAAAAATGCTCAGCGCGGCAGATGAAATTCACGTGATTGAATCGATTGAAACCGTTTCGAACCAACCGCTGTCATGGATCAAGCGTAATTTTCCGATGGGTACTGTAGCGGGAACTTTTCTGCATGAAATTTTTGAACATATCGATTTCAAGAATCAGCAGGATTGGCCTTTGGAGATTCGCCGCCGTTTTAAAAATGACTACCCGGGTTTATGGTTAGAACTCTTAAATAAATATGAGCAAGAGTTTCAGCAGCAGGATGAAGAACAACTGATTGCCTGGATGGGTGAATGGCTGCAACAGGTTTTAGTCACGCCTTTGCATCAGGATTTTCAGCTGAATCAACTGACTGAACATGAACATCTGGCCGAATTTCCTTTCTATTTGTCTTTATCCGATCATGTCTTGGCGATTCAGCGTATTCATCAACTATATGCAGAATATGGCATAGACATGCTGGATTTTAATCAGGCCAATTCTGCACGCTATTTAACCGGTTCAATCGATCTGGTTTATTTTGATGGTCAGCAATATCACATTGCCGATTATAAAAGTAACTTTTTAGGCACCGATCAATCGCATTATGCCGAGACGGAAATCAGGCAAAGTATGTCGCAAGCCAGTTACTGGTTGCAGGCAGGATTGTATCTGGTGGCATTGCACCGTTATTTAAGCGTGCAAATGCAGGACTATGACATTGAGCAGCATTTGGGTGGGGCAAGTTATTTGTATCTGCGCGGCATGAATGGGCAGGCTGAACACGGTTTTTATCACTGGAAACCAGATGCCGAATTTGTCCTGCGTCTTGATGCTATTTTGGGCTACTTTGCTGAAGATAAAAGCAGCAAAATTGCCTGATTTGTAGAAATTAGTAGATTTTAAACAATAGATTAAGTTGTGGATAACTTTGAGGATAACTGTGTGGAAAATAAACAATATAAAGATGATCAAAGCGCTGCATGGATCAGCACTTGGAGTCAGTTTATTCGCCAGAAGCCCTTTAGCCATACATCACAGCAGGAAAATAGCAGCGACATTATCGAGCAAGTTCTGGGCGCGATTCAACAAGGCGACAGTTGTATTTCTGCAACTCAAGCGCAAGCCGATACCCTGCAGGATTTAGTAGTTTCGGTGTCCAATATCCAGAAACAGATTGCCCCCTTTGTCTATGAAGACAATCGTTTGTATTTATATCGCTATTGGGCACTGGAACAGTCCTTGGCTCAGCAAGTGGTGCGCTTAAAACAGCAAGAGATTGAAGCCGTTGATATTTCAGCCTATCCCGATTTATTAACAGATAAACACCAAATTCAAGCCTTAAGTATGGTGGCGAAGCAGGCGCTGAACATTATTACCGGTGGCCCGGGAACCGGGAAAACCTATACGCTGGCACGTATTATTGCCGTGCTGAATCAAGCGATGCCGAATATTCGGATTGCCATGGCAGCACCGACCGGTAAGGCTGCACAGCGGATGAAAGAAGCGCTGCAAAACTCGCTGAATGATGAAAAACTGCAAGACTTGGTCACGGATGATTTAAAACAACTCAATCCGATTACCATTCACCGATTATTGGGGCTGGGAACGACGTATCAGCCACGCTTTCATGCCAAACAACCTTTGCCCTATGACGTGATTGTGGTCGATGAAGCCTCGATGCTGGACCTCAGTCTGGCCAATATGTTGCTGTCTGCGGTGCCTGATCATGCCCGGTTAATTTTATTGGGCGATGCGGATCAGTTGGCAGCAGTTGATGTCGGTTCGGTGCTGGCAGATTTACAGCAAGTTCCCGCTTTAGCCGAGAATCGGGTCAACCTGGTCACCAGTCGCCGTTTTAAAGAAGGTGCATTGATTGGGCAAATGGCAAAATTTATTCAGGCGCAACAACCCAATCAAAATAGCGCAGCATTATTAGAAAAGTTTGCCGAGCAAGTGGTTCATCCGAGTGAAATCCAAATGGTATTTCTTCAGTCCGAAATGGATGACCAGATTCAACTGGAATATCTGCCACAGCATATGTCCAAGCAATTTGATCGAAGCCCCTATTACGACAAACTGATGCTGGGTTATCAACATTATATTGAAGTCTTGAAAAGCTATTTAACGGCCGATGAACCTGAACTTTGGGTGCCACAAGTCGTCAAGGTTTTTGATGATTACCGAATTCTGGCTGCCATTCGACATGGTGCCTTGGGTTTGAACCAGCTGAATCTACAGATCGAACAGCGCTTACTGGATGCTTTATCACTACAGATGAGCAAGCAAGGGGATTGGTATGTCGGTCGTCCCGTAATGATGACTTATAACGATTACCAACTCGGCTTGTCCAATGGGGATATCGGGATCTGTTTTAAACGCAGTCGTGATGGGCAGTCTCAGTTTGAAGTTTATTTTCCCAGTCTGGAAAAATGGGTACCTGCGACCCGCTTACCGAAAAGTATTGAGACGGCATTTGTGTTGACGATTCATAAATCGCAAGGTTCAGAATTTACCCATACCGCCGTTGTTTTGGATGAAATGGCACAGGATTTATTAAGTAAAGAATTACTGTATACCGCAATTACCCGTGCCAAAAAGGTCGTGAGTCTTTTGGCAGCCCCAGATGCCTTAATACAATCTTTAACCGTTAAAACCATGAGAAAAAGCGGGGTATTAGAGCAGGTTAATAATTTGCTGGGTTATTCCCAGAATTATTAACGATAAATTAATAATCTTTGCCTTTGTACGAAATGGCTTACATCGATTCGAGAAATTGGCGCATAGAGCTTTATGAATGTTTTTGAGATGATGGCTGCACATAAAAAGCTCAACACGGAAAGTTGGGTAAAATCGCCATAAAATATAATAATAATGTCGAAAGACAGCGAACTTACAGTGAAGTAAGGAAAAAGAGGAAACTTACAGCCGCTAAGCCTTGTAGTTTTGGGAGAGACTACAGGGCTTTTTTATATGCAAAACATGAGGCTTTTTCACAAAATGATTTGCTTAATCTGTCATGGATAATAATCAAAGTAGACAATTTATTTTAAAATAGCTGCAATTTCAGGGTTTGTATTGAATAAACGCGAAATTATAAATTAGTTATTGTATTTAAATAAATTTGTTAAACAAGTCACATTGAATTGGTACTGAAAAGCTAACTAACGTACGTAAAAGCTTACAAATAGATACGTAAAAGGCGACTTCTTTACATAAAGCTTTATGGCAAAATCAATCACACAGGGAAGATCAGTTACACAAGGATTGTTTATAATAATAACCGCGAAAAAGCGAAAATTATTACTATAAATAAAATAATAATTATTAAAACATAAGAAACTACAGCGCAAAAAAGCCCAAGCCTAGCTTGGGCTTTTTTTTATCTTGTACTGTTATGATGTATAGAATAACTAAGCATGATTAAGATGATATTTATTGAAAATAACAAAAAACAAAGGATCTGCGGGGCGTGATTTTATGACTGGATTGCTAAGTTAAATTTAAAGATAGAACAAGAAAAACTGTAGTTGATCAGCGAATTGAAATAAAAAGATGAAAACATGTTTCTATTTTTGCAATCACCTGACTTTTCCCTTAAAATAGCGCACTTGCTGTAGTGATGCACGGCAGTCAATCGAGTGATCGATTGATTCCTATCATATGTAATTTTTTAAGCATCTCGGAGAAATCGAATGGCTTTAACAAACGCAGATCGCGCAGAGATCGTTGCTAAATATGCTCGCGCTGAAAACGACACTGGTTCACCTGAAGTACAAGTAGCTTTGTTGACTGCACAAATCAATGATTTGCAAGGTCACTTTAAAGAACACAAACACGACCATCATAGCCGTCGCGGTCTTATCCGTATGGTTAACCAACGTCGTAAGCTTCTTGACTACCTTAAAGGTAAAGATACTACTCGTTACAGCGCTTTGATCGCTGCTTTAGGTTTACGTCGTTAATTCGATTAAACTTATTTTTCGGACTAGTGCATTTTGAATGCTGTCAGACTGAAAAAGAAAGTCTACCTGGCTCCAACCAGGTAAGGGGAAGGGGCGATTGTTTCGCTCCTTCTTTGTGTCTTAAATTAGTGTTTTGAAAATCTGGTGAGGTCGGCTTCTAAGCTTTGTCATTTATACTTACAGCTGAGTAATGTGAATGCCAAACCTTAGGGGTCTCCACTAGAATAAAATCAGGAAACAAAAATACATGTCGATGTTTAATATCATTCGTAAAGAATTCCAGTTCGGTCAACACCAGGTTGTACTTGAAACTGGTCGTGTTGCACGTCAAGCCAACACAGTTGTAATCACGATGGGCGGTGTTACTGTACTTGTTGCTGTGGTTGCTCAACCAAAAGCAAAAGCAGGCCAGGATTTCTTCCCACTTACTGTTAACTATCAAGAAAAACAATATGCTGCCGGCCGTATCCCAGGTGGTTATGGTAAACGTGAAGGCCGTGCCAGCGAGGCTGAAACTTTAATTTCACGCTTAATCGACCGTCCAATTCGTCCGTTGTTCCCAGAAGGTTACTTTAACGAAATCCAGGTAACAGCCACTGTTATTTCTTCTGACAAAACTATGGATGCTGACATTGCTGCAATGCTCGGTACTTCAGCTGCAATGTCAATTGCCGGTACTCCGTTCCGTGGCCCTATCGCGGGTGCGCGTGTTGGTCTAATCAACGGTGAATACATTCTTAACCCGAACCACGAACAATTGAAAGAATCTGATCTTGATCTTGTTGTGGCAGGTACTGAATCTGCAGTGCTTATGGTTGAATCTGAAGCGAAAGAACTTTCAGAAGACCAAATGTTGGGTGCTGTGCTTTTCGGTCATGACGAAATGCAAATCGCGATTCAAGCGATTAAAGAATTTGCTGCTGCTGCAGGCGCAGTTGAATCTACTTGGGTGGCTCCAGCGAAGAATGAAGACCTTCTTGGCAAACTTAAAGAAGCATTCGAAGCGAAAATCTCTGAAGCATACACAATTGCAGTTAAACAAGACCGTTATGCGGCACTTGATGCACTTTATGCTGAAGCTGTTGCTCAGTTCGTTCCAGAAAATGATGAAACAGGTATTGCTGACGAAGTTAACGAACTATTTGAAGACCTTAAATACCGTACCGTTCGTGACAACATCTTATCTGGTAAACCACGTATTGATGGCCGTGACACGAAAACTGTTCGTGGCCTAGACGTACAAGTTGGCGTTCTTGACCGCGCACACGGTTCAGCATTGTTCACACGTGGTGAAACTCAAGCGTTGGTAACAACGACTTTGGGTAATACACGTGATGCATTGATGGTTGATACTTTGTCAGGTACTAAAACTGACAACTTCATGTTGCATTACAACTTCCCTGCATACTCTGTAGGTGAAACAGGTCGTGAATCTGGTCCTAAACGTCGTGAAATCGGTCATGGCCGTTTGGCACGCCGTGGTGTTCAAGCCGTGCTTCCACCAGCTGACCGCTTCCCGTACGTCATCCGTATTGTATCGGACATCACTGAATCTAACGGTTCATCTTCAATGGCTTCTGTATGTGGTGCTTCATTGTCACTTATGGATGCAGGTGTTCCATTGAAAGCGCCAGTTGCGGGTATCGCAATGGGTCTAGTGAAAGAAGGCGAACGTTTCGCAGTTCTTTCTGACATCTTGGGTGATGAAGATCACCTAGGTGACATGGACTTTAAAGTAGCCGGTTCTGCAAACGGTATTACTGCGCTTCAAATGGATATCAAGATTGAAGGTATCACTGAAGAAATCATGGAAGCTGCATTGAACCAGGCTTATGCGGGTCGTATGCATATCCTGAATGCAATGAATCAAGTGATTTCACGTGCTCGTCCTGAAATTTCTATGCATGCGCCTACATTCCAGGTGATCAACATCAACCCAGACAAAATCCGTGATGTAATCGGTAAAGGCGGCGCGACAATTCGTGCAATCACTGAAGAAACTAAAGCTGCAATTGATATCGAAGATAACGGTACAGTTCGCGTATTTGGTGAAACTAAAGCGGCTGCAGCTGCTGCGGTTGCTAAAATCCAGGCACTTACTGCTGAAATCGAACCAGGTACAATTTACCTCGGTAAAGTGATTCGTATCGTTGAATTCGGTGCGTTTGTAAACATCATGCCAGGTACTGACGGTCTACTTCATATTTCTCAAATTTCTAACGAACGTATTGCCAATGTTGCAGACGTATTGACAGAAGGTCAGGAAATTAAAGTACAAGTTGCTGACGTTGATAACCGTGGTCGTATTAAATTGACCATGAAAGACATCGAACAAGTTTAATGTCTTGAATATTCACATGTGTTAACGCATGTGAATGCAAATACATGAAAAGCCTTGAGCTTCGCCAAAGTCATCACTTTGGCTGGTTCAGGGCTTTTTTTTGCAGTTTAACTGAGCAGGACATTTGGAAATAAAATCTTATTTGATTGCTTAAGTCCTGCGCTCAGCTCATAATTTTAAGACCGATAGATTGAATGGGCCAAGTTTCTATCGAGTAACAACAAAAAAGCAAAATTGTGAATAGAGAATTGTTTTAATGCAGGTTTATTATTTCTACCAACATCCGACAGAACATCATATTTTTGTACAAAAACAGCTAAATGCTGAAGCCGAGCCTGAATTTATCTGGATCGATTGTACTCGGGCTGATGTGGTCAATCGTGCGGAGGCGTGGCAAAAAGAAATAGATCAGCATACACCTGTATGCTTAAACGAATTTCATGTCAAAGATATTCTCAATTTAGAGCATCCTTGCGCATTTGATACCATGGATGAATATGATTTACTTATTTTTCGTAAACTGATTACACCAGATGATGAAATAGAAACGGGCGAACAGGCGCTTGAACAGCATGAAAACACGTTTGGTTTAGCCACAACACCAATTAGTTTTATCATGACGCCTCAGGTACTAATTACGGTGCGTGAGCAAGGCAATAAAGCAGTAGAAAATTATATTTCACGTATTGAAACCAATTTTATCCGTTCTACTCAAGAACAAAATAAGTCACGAAAACTTCCGATTACACCGCTCGATTTATCCTTACGCTTGCTGAATAGCATAGTGGATGGTTATCTGGATTTGCGTGTGCCGCTGACCCGACGGGTGGAGTTCTGGCAGCAGGAATTGTTGCAAGGCCATCGCCGGTTTACCAAATGGAATCAGCTATTACAGGAAAGCATGTCTTTTCAACAGGTGGAAAATCTCTGTGAAGAACAGATTGATACTTTACAAGAACTACGAGATGAAATTGTTGATAATTACCCCCATTTAAAAGGCAAGAAGAGGTCTGAACGACAGGATATCATGCTGGTCCGCATGAATGATTTGGTCAGTCATGTTGAGAGAATTCAAAAACATACTGTTCGCCTGCGTGCTTCCATTCAGGCTGCAATCGACTTGCATTTTTCAGCCATCGCCAACCAGACCAATGAAAATATGCGCATCTTGGCGATTATTACTGCCATTTTTGCACCGCTGACTCTATTGACTGGAGTTTATGGGATGAATTTTGAGTTTATTCCAGGTTTGAAATCTCCAACCGGGTTTTGGAGCATGTTGGTCGTCATGCTCATCACTACTGTATTGTTGGTCTATTATTTTTATCGTAGACATTTGGTTGGGCGAGGGGAAAGGAGTGTGATTGACCTGTTGGCACAACAACATAAAGATCAGCGTGTGAATCTGTTCTGGTTCCTGGATTATGAGCCAATTAAGCAATCGGTTAAAGAAACCATGAAAGAAGTTGAAAAACTGACCAAGTTAAAATAGAGCTTTGCTTTTTATAAATCGCTTTTTATAAAAAGAAATCCTATTTTTAAGCGCAACCTAGATAGCTTGCCCTAAACTTAAAATCAGATAAGTGGAATGATGTGTCTTTGCTTATTAAGATTGAAAGCTAAGACAGATCACCCACTTGAGCAGTTCGCGTTAGTATTTTATATATCTCATCTTTTATTTTTAGTTTTTTGCGCTTCATTGACTCAATATCATCATTGATCAGATTGACCGGATTGAGTTCAAGCTGAGTAATTTCCTTATCCAGTTCCTGATGACTTTCAAATATTTTTGCAAAATGGGGGTCATCATGACGTAGTTTATGGATGAGTTCCTGATGTTCAGGAAACATCTTTTTCACTTTTTTATTGCATTCTTTGGTTTTCATAAGCCTAGATTATTCTCACAAAGTGGGTTTTCAGGATAAAAATAACCATCACGTACTTGGCCATATCGAACAGTACGATCCAGTTTAAAAGGCTCAATCAAGAGCCTTTTACATTCATGTGCTTAACTTGCTTGCGTAATTGTTGAACCTCATCTATTAAATCCAGCATCATCGCCACCGCAGAAAAGCTGGCATCAAAGTCGCGTTGTAAACGGTAAGCCCGACGTGCACGAGAAACATCATCACCAAAGAACTGGTGAATACGTTCTTCTGGGCGAGTATCTAAAATATCGTATTCGAGCAGTTGTAAAACCCATTCCGGACTTTGTCCGCAGGCATCAGCAAAATGCTTTAAATCAAAACTATGATGCTCATCAATGACTTCGGCATGATTAGACCCATCACATACAATTTCACGATAATGAATAGTGGTCATGATTCTCTCCTTAAGCATTGCGAGGCTTAAATGCTGAAAAAGCTTCCGCAAAAGCTTGATAAGCCTGCTGTTCATGTTCATTTTGTGCAGCTGGATACACGATATTTAAAACCAGGAATAGATGACCTGGTGTTTTACCGGGGATCCCTTTATCTTTTAGCCGAAGCTGCTGACCGGTCTTGGCATTTTTAGGCAGATTCACCTGCACTTTACTTCCTTCAGGCGTTGACGTTTCAATACTTTGTCCTAGTGCTGCTTCCCAGGGAGCAACATTGACGGTGTAGTAAACATCTGCGCCTTCAACTCGAATTTTCTCCGTGTCTTTATAGTGAATTTCAATATAAAGATCGCCATTTTTCCCGCCATTCACTCCTGTCTGACCTTGTCCTGCAAGGCGGATGTGTTGACCTTCCTTCATCCCTTTCGGAATTTTGACCTGTAAAGTTTTACGCTGAACTTCAGGCTCTCCCAAAGCATTTAAAGTCGGAATTTGCAAGGTAATCTGTTGGGTTGACCCGTGATATGCAACTGTAACATCGACTTCGATACTGGCGTGCTGGTCTTCACCTTGATAACTGCGCTGCTGCTGTCTTTGCTGCTTTTGATATTGATAATTGCCTCCGCCAAAGCCTGAACCGAAACGTCCGAAAAGATCTTCAAAGCCACTAAAGTCTGAATGGCCCTGCTGGTCAAATCCCTGGCGGTAGAAGTGCGCGTTATCAAAGCCGCCTGTCCCTGTATTTGCCCCAGACTGATAAAAAGCTTCAGGATGATCGAGCTGAAAATCATACTCAGCTTTTTTCTCTTGATTGCTTAAAGTGTCGTAAGCCACGTTAACTGCCTGCATTTTTTCTTCCGCATCCGCTTCCTTACTTACATCGGGATGATATTTTCGAGCCAGTTTC
Source organism: Acinetobacter sp. F16 (assembly GCF_052712855.1). Taxonomy (NCBI): domain Bacteria; kingdom Pseudomonadati; phylum Pseudomonadota; class Gammaproteobacteria; order Moraxellales; family Moraxellaceae; genus Acinetobacter; species Acinetobacter sp. F16. The sequence goes on along the minus strand of NZ_JBRATK010000003.1, from coordinate 101,214 downwards.
CGATAGGCTTTCTTTATTTGATCTGGGGTAGCATTACGCGTAATGCCAAGAACTTCATAATGACTTTTAGACATAAAATAAGAAGCTAAAATTGGCTAGGTTTTAATCATTATTGTGCCTTTCATAAAACTGAAATAGTGTAGATCTGTACCTTATTGTTTCAAATTATGACGAAAAAAAAGCTCCCTTTCAGGAGCCTTTGGAAATATTGAACAAGATCAATATTTAATCCAGGTTACACTGCGTCCAATCACGGATACACCAACATAACCACGGAGGTTTAAATGCTTGCCGCTTGCACTTAGGCGTGCCTTACCTTTGTAAATTTTACCGCCAATAGGATCAAGCACCCGGCCAGAATTAAATTCACGCGGGTTATCCGGATTTTGTTTAAATCCCCAGATAAAAGGTAAACCGAGAAAAGGTTTGTTTTTTAAGTGGCCCGGACAGTTAGAACAGATCACCATTTTTTCGGTTCCCGGAATATTGCGGGTGGCTACAATAACACCTTCGTAGCTGCCATCTGGCTTTTTACTAATTTCAACATCGGCACGCGAATAACCCGTTCGGTCATCAATGGTTTTCCATTTGCCGACCAAAGGATCAGTTCCGTTTTCAGCAAAACTGAAGCAAGAAAGTGTGGCCAATATTGCCCCTGCAAAAATACCTTTATATAAATTCTTCATTAATCCCCCTTAAAATGAAATATTTTTAGTTTTAGAGTAAAACGCCTAATTTATAGCGATAATTGCTTGAAAAATCAAACAAATAAAAAGCCAAATATTTCACAAAAACAACGGATTATGCTTGTTGATTTATTGTTTCGAATCATTAGATGTTAAAAAAGCCCAAAAAGGGCTTTTAGAAAATTAAATTTTGACCCAAGTGATGTTTCGGCCGACCGCTGAGCCATCTTTAGAGCCACGAATGATTAAATGTTTTCCATGATTGCCCAGTCGGGCACGAGCAGGGTATTGCTGTCCGGTAACAGGATCTAGAAAAGTACCGTCAATAAATTCATTATTCTTCTCTGGATTGAGTGTTAAACCAGACAGCGTGGTCATGCCCACAAGAGGTTTATTTTTATTTGCACCACTACATTTTTCGCAAACCGAATTTAGATAGGCTCCAGGTACCGCACGAACATCGATAATTTTAGCGGAATAATGATTACTCTTATCTTTTTGAATGATCACATCCGATAGCGAGTAGCCAGTTCGGTCATCAATGGTTTTCCACTGGCCAATTAAAGGGTCGCTAGAAGCAAAGCCAGAACAGCTGACGGTTATAGTGAATAACATAAAAAAAGACATGCGTAATTTTGAGTTCATAAACCGTTTAACCCCAAGAAAAATGAGAGAAAGCATACCTAACACAATAAAGGCATAAAAAAATTATGGTTTTATTTATAACGAATTTAACGGGGTATTACCAGTTAAATAAATAAAAATTAATAACTTTATTATGTGAATAAGGTTGTAAAAACAAATTAAGAAATGCTCTGGATAAAATCACAAGTTTTTATGAAAACCTGGAATGACTGTAGAGTATTTTTATTCAGTCCTAATCCATGACACTGTTCGACCTAACAGGCTGGTGCCTACAAATCCACGTAATGTAAGCACATTTCCGCGTGCATTAAGGCGTCCTTTGCCCTGGTAGACATGACCTGAAAGTGGATCTAGAACATGGCCATCAATAAATTCATCTTTATTCTTGGGGTTCTGCTTAAAGCCTGAAAGGATGGGAAGGTCAATGAGCGGTGCATTTTTTAATGCTCCTTTACATTTTTTACAATGATCAATGGCAGGGCGGTTTGGAATGGCATGAACTTTGACAATTTTTCCCGAGTAAGTTCCATTCTTTTGCTGGGTGATTAAAACATCTGCACGTGCATATCCGGTTTTGTCGTCAATGGTTTTCCATGTGCCGGTTAAGTCAGGCGTTTCCGCATGAAGGATACTGCTGGCAAGAAGCACCAATCCACCCAAAATTATTTTTGTGTTCATGTAAACATTCCAGTCATTAATTTATTTTTATGTATGAAAAATAAAAGCTTTATTGAGATTATTTGCTTTATTTCGGTATGGAATTTTACTTAAAAATAATCAGATTACAAGTCACCAACCTAGATCTAAACAGGTTGGCAGACAGACGGGGCATTAAATTTGGGCATAAAAAAGAGCAGCGATAACGCTACTCTTTTTATGGATTTTTTTATAGGCTTGAAGCTGAATTAACTCAGATGTTGACCAAATAAGCCAAAGGCTTCTTCGGCCGTAAAGGTATAACGCGTACTGCAGAATTGGCAGTCCATGGTAATCGGGTTTTGAAACTCCAAGGTTTCACGTACCGCCTCAACCCCAATTTGAATCAGTGCATTGGCACAACGCTCTTTAGAACAGGTACAACCAAAGCTTAATTGTTCAACTTCGGGTAACCGAACATCTTCTTCGTTATACAAACGGTAGAGAATTTCTGTGGCTTCAAGGTCGGTCAGTTCTGCTGGCTTTAATGTGTCAGTCAGCATGGTTAGGCGTGGCCAGAGATCATCATCGACAAGTTGCTGCTCTTCTTCATTGATGCGCGGCAACAGTTGAATGAGTAAACCGCCAGAACGTTCGGTGGTGCTGGCTAACATGATTTTTGTTGGAATTTGTGCAGATAAATCATAATACTGCATCAAACAGCCGGCTAGGGTATCGTGTTCAATAGGAACAATACCTTGATAGCGTTCACCAAATTCAGGTTCAATATTAATAAACAGTACCGGGCTGACCAGTGCTTTGAAAACCGTACTGCTATCCTCTGCTTCGATGAAGCGTGGATCTTCTTCGTAATCGGCTGAAGCACGTATTTGACCTAAATGGTTGCATTCCGCCATGGCCCATTTGAATGTACCTGCTGCCTGAATTTGAAGGCTAATACGTCCTTTAATTTTAAGGGTGCTTGCCAGTAGGGCGGTCGCACTGAGCATTTCCCCCAAAAGGATTTGAATGGCTTGCGGGTAGTCACGTTGGGCAAGAATGGTTTGCAAAACTTTTTCGAGATGCACCACTTCCCCACGAACCGGGCAATTTTCAATATAAAAGCGTTGACGTGATTCAGACATAAATTTCTCCAATAGCCCGTGTTAATGGTGTCTACATTGTAAAACACAAGCTAGTTACTATCATCTCTTGTGACATCAATACGCTGATGTTCTAGGCCGCGTTGTAAATTGACGCCAGTCGGTTCTTGACGAATTTGAGCATCACTTTCAAATAAGTGTTCCAGCTCGGCTAAAGCATTACGATGCGTTTCATAAATCTTTTGTTCATCGGTATAGACCCGTTGTTGCTGAAGCAATAATTTTTCATCGTAATCACGAAACAATTCAATGCTTTTATAAGCATCTTCTTCACTGATATCCAGTTCACGCAAGGCACGATAGGCCATACCCATAGACGATAAATAGGTTTCACGCCAGATATGTTCTACCCCTAAATCTCGCAGTAAATGCACATGATGACGATCACGTGCACGCACCAAAAGTTTCAGGTTCGGATAGTTTAAGCGAATATGACGTGCGACATTCATCGAGTCTTCAATATCATCAATTGCCAGAACAAAGACTTTGGCGTGTTCAACACCAGCAGAACGTAAGATATCCGGTTGTGTGGCATCACCATAGTATACTGTACCGCCATAATTTCGCACGAAATCAACTTTTTCCAAATTGCTGTCAATTGCGGTGAAGGACTGATGCTGTAAATGCGCAATACGGGCAATGATCTGACCAAAACGCCCAAATCCGGCAATGATCATCGGGTTGTGCGTATCTGGAATTTCATCATAGACTGGAGTTTTTTCTTTATCAATCAATGGAATAATCCAGCTGCTAATCATCCAGTACAGCATTGGGGTGAGCACCATTGAAAGTGTAACAATCAATGTTAAAGGCTCAAGAATAGCTTGGGTTAAGACTTTTTCGCTACTTGCGACTTTCAGCACCACAAAGGCAAATTCACCACCTTGCGATAAGCAGGTGGCAAGCAGCAAGCTGTTGCGCCAGGAATATTTTAAATAGCGCGCAATTGCAGTGAGGGTCAGGCTTTTGACCAGCATTAAAATAAGTGCACCACCGATAATCATCCAGGGCATATCGACCAGGAGAGACAACTGTGTGGTCATGCCGACCGTCATAAAAAACAGACCGAGTAACAGCCCTTTGAAGGGCGCAATGCTGGCTTCAAGTTCATGGCGGAATTCAGAATCGGCGAGTAAAACACCGGTTAAGAAAGCCCCCAAAGTCGTACTGATGCCGAGTACATCCATCAGTGCAACTACGCCCAAGACAATAAACAAACCCACAGCAGTAATCAGTTCATGCGCACCGCTTTTTGCCACAAAGCGGAAAAATGGACGCATCATATAACGACTAAACAGGAACAAGCCGCTAAAGGTCGCAATGATTGCGGCAAAATAGGCAACGCCATGATGGGTCGATTCAGTGCCGGCCAATAAGGGGATAATCGCCAGCAGGGGAATGGCGGCAATATCTTGAAATAATAAAATCGAAAAAGATTGCTGCCCGAAGGTGGTATTCAGTTGTTGTTTTTCAGAAAGCAGTTGTAGGACAAAGGCGGTAGAAGATAGAGCCAATGCAGTTCCAATCACAAAACTGGCAGAGAGGCTTTGGTTTAAGGCGAAAAAGATAAGGATGGCAAGAATAACACCAGTAATGCCGACCTGTAGGCTGCCCATTAAAAAGATGGATTTGCGCATTTCCCATAATCGCTGTGGACGTAACTCCAGACCAATAATGAACATCAACAAGATCACGCCAAATTCAGCCAACTCCTGAATCGCTTCCGGATCGCTGGCCAGATTGAATGCGCTGGGACCAAGCAAAATGCCTGTAAACAAATAGCCGAGTACGGTGGCGATACCAAAGCGTTTGGCAAGCGGCACCAAGAGTAAGGAAGCACCCAAGAAAATCGTAATTTGTAATAGTAGCGACATCGGCCTGTCCTAGAATTTATTTTAAATCCAAAAATTTTAAGCAAAGTATCAGCTTTGACTTAGCTTAATTCCTGAGGGTCTATATCCAGTGTAAGTTTCATGGTTGAGGGCTTTTGATGCAACATATTTTGCCACCACGCACGAATATAGAAGTGTAATCGGGCACGATCTTGTGACAACAGCACCATATGCGCCTGATAACGTCCAGCTTTGCGTTCCATTGGAGCTGGAATCGGTCCCCAAATATCAATCAGGTTTTCAGAGACCTGTCTTAGGGCTTGGGCGTGTTGCTGTAAGAATTCCTGGTTCTGTTCCTGGCTTTTCGATTCACAGCGAATGAGTGCCCCGTAACGAAAAGGTGGAAGTAATGCAGCTTGACGTTCTTTTAAGGTCTGTTTGGCAAAATGACGGTAATCCTTGTCAATTAAAGTGTTGAGTAAAGGATGATCCGGTCTCAGAGTTTGTAAATACACTTCACCCTTGCGTTCACCGCGTCCGGCACGTCCTGCAACCTGTACAATCAGTTGCGCCGTGCGTTCCGTAGCGCGAAAATCCACACTGAGTAAGCCGGAATCAATATCTAAAATAGCGACCAGGGTGACATAAGGAAAATGATGCCCTTTGGCCAGCATCTGGGTGCCGAGCAAAATAATCGGTTCACTTTTTTGAATTTTGTCATAAATTTTTTGCCAGCTGCCGACTCGACTGGTGGAATCACGATCCACCCGAATCACCTCAAAATTAGGAAACAAGGCTTGTAAATTTTCTTCAACTTTAGCCGTGCCCAGACCAATAGGCTTTAATTCAGTATGTTTGCATTGCGGACAATGCTCGGGCATGCGGTGAATACTGCCACAGTGGTGACAATGCAAATGTTGATACGGCTGTCGATGCACGGTAAAGTTGGCATCGCAATGCGGACATTTCGCCTGCCAGGCACAGCTTTCACAAATCAGCACAGGTGCATAACCACGGCGGTTTAAAAATACCAACACCTGTTCTTTTTTATCCAGGCGCTTTTGAATTTCATCAATCAGGCTTTGACTGATGCCATTTTGCTTTTGTGCAATTTTTAGGTCAATCAGATGGATTTTTGGCATCAGCGCGATACCTGCACGCTGATTTAATTCTAAACGTGTCATTTTTCCTGAATCAGCCAGTGCATAACTTTCAATGCTAGGTGTGGCTGTACCCAAAATAATCGGACAACTTTCTAGATGTGCACGATACATTGCAACATCACGGGCATGATAACGAAAACCTTCCTGCTGTTTAAACGAGAGGTCGTGTTCTTCGTCGAGAATGATCAAGCCCAGATTCGGTAGCGGGGTGTAAATGGCAGAACGGGTTCCCAGAATAATCGAGGCTTTACCGGTTTGTGCGGCTTGCCATGCCTGCAAGCGTTTTGAATCGTTCAGTCCCGAATGCAGCAGCACAATATTGCCGTGGAAACGTGACTGAAAGCGGCTAATGGTTTGTGGGGTTAAACCAATTTCAGGAACTAAAACCAAGACCTGTTTGCCCTGTTTCAGCACCTCTTGCATGATTTGCAAATAGACTTCGGTTTTACCGCTTCCGGTTAAGCCATCCAGTAAAAAAGCCTGATATTTTTTCTGTGCTTTAAGCACCTGTTGTACTGCTTTCTTTTGGTCCTCATTCGCCGTTAACGGCATTTGCGCCAATGTGACAGGCTGCGGACTGAAATCCTGATTTTCCAGAACACATTCCACAATGTCTTTTTTCTCTAAAGCCTTTAGCGTCGCTGTTTCAATACCGGCCAGATTTAAAATATTTTCTGTGGTTCCCTTCGGATGTAATTTCAGCACTTTATAGGCTTGTTGCTGTTTTTCAGAGCGTTTTACTTTTGCTTCAGCCGCTAAATCCAGCACTTTCCACATCCGCGCCAATAAATTATACGGTTTGCCCTGACGCAAGAAGGTCGGTAAGGCACTCTGGAAAACTTCACCAATCGGAAATTGGTAATATTGAGCGGACCAGGTGAGTAAATTCAAGCTTTTCTGATCTAAAAGGGCATGCTCATCCAGCAGTTCGCTAATGGCTTTAAGCTTGAAACGCGGATCAATAGGAGTATCACTTGTTAATTTTTCAACAATAATGCCGACCAGATTCTGACGTCCAAACGACACGGCAACACGTGCCCCAACTTCAGCTTGCTGGTATTGTTCAGCGCTGAGCATGTAATCAAAGCAGTCATAGATATGTACAGGCACTGCAACACGGATGCGATAAATGTCGGAAGGAGTCGATGGTGTATTTGGCATAAATAAGGGTTAAAGCGTCCTGATCAAATTTCGTCGTGCTAAAGATAGAGTTATGTTAGAGTGAGCAAATCATGAATATCTAAGAATATGAATGATTTTGGTGGTCAGACGCAACAGCGCTGAAGGAAATTTTGGAAAATTAGAGCATCACAATGCCTGCATATCAATTTACTGCCATTGATGCTTCAGGGAAGCAACAAAAAGGCGTGTTAGAAGGGGATTCAGCACGTCAAATTCGTCAACAGCTGAGGGATAAAGAACTCATTCCTGTGACGGTCGATCCTGTTGAGCAAAAAGATAAGCATAACTCAGAACGCTGGTTTCAGAAAAAAATCACCGCTTATGATTTGGCCTTGTTTACCCGTCAGCTTTCAGTTTTGGTTGCAGCAGGAATTCCTTTGGAAGAAGCGCTGCGTGCAGTGGGCAAGCAGAGTGAAAAAGCCCATGTACAAAATTTGTTGATGTCCGTGCGCTCAAAAGTCATGGAAGGGCATTCACTGGCCAATGCCTTGCAGCAAGCCGGACGTTTACCGGATTTATATATCGCCACCATCGCTGCCGGGGAACGCTCGGGACATCTGGATTTAATTCTGGATCAGTTGTCAGATTACACCGAAAACCGCTTTGCCATGCAAAAGAAAGTGCAGGGCGCGATGATTTATCCGATTATTCTCATGCTGATGTCCTTTGCAATTGTGATGGGACTGATGACCTATGTGGTTCCCGACATTGTAAAAACCTTTGATCAAAATAAAGATGCATTGCCCTGGATTACCGTGGCATTGATGAAAACCAGTGATTTCATTCGTGTGGCATGGCCGTTTTTATTGGTCGCGAGTATCGTTGGTTTTACGGCTTTAGTCCGCTTTTTAAGAACCTCGGCAGGACATTATGCTTTTGACCGTTTAACGCTCAAATTGCCATTATTTGGTAAATTATCGCGTGGTATAAATGCAGCACGTTTTGCCAGTACCTTATCGATTTTAACCCAGTCTGGCGTACCGCTGGTGGATGCACTTAAAATTGGTGCTGCGGTAAGTAACAATTGGGTGATTCGTGATTCTGTTAATCTGGCCGCAGAGAGAGTCACTGAAGGTGGCAACCTTGCAACGCAACTGGAGCGCAGTGGTTATTTCCCACCGATGATGGTACAAATGATCAAAAGTGGTGAAGCATCAGGCGAGCTGGACCGTATGCTGGAGCGTGCCTCGACTATGCAGGATCGCGAAGTGACTACACTGATTTCTACCTTGCTGGCACTGCTTGAACCATTGATGCTGGTGTTGATGGCCAGTATTGTGCTGGTGATTGTGATTGCGGTGATGCTGCCGATTGTCAATATGAATAATATGATTTAACCCATCTTATAAAGATAACGAATTTGCGAGAGAGTGATATGCAAGGGAAACTATATCCAGTGAAACAGTCTGGCTTTACTCTGATTGAAGTCATGGTCGTGATTGTGATTTTAGGTGTCTTGGCTGCGCTGATTGTACCGAATGTCATGGGACGTGGTGAAAAAGCCAAAGTCGATACTTCTGCCATTACCTTAAAAGGTGTTGCTGGAGCTTTAGATCAGTACAAGCTGGATAATGGTAAATATCCATCCATGCAAGATGGTGGTTTAGATGCACTGGTGAATCAGCCTGCTTCTGCAAAAAACTGGATGCAGGGTGGTTATGTCAAAGGTGGCTATCCAAAAGACAGTTGGGAAAATGACATTCAATATGTGATTCCAGGTGCCGAAGGCCGGGCATTCGATTTATATTCTTTTGGCGCCGATGGTAAAGAGGGCGGCGAAGGTACAGATGCCGATATTTATTATCAGCCTTAATTGAGAATCATTATTTATTTCAAAGTTATAGAATATATCACTTCACTGTGTGATGCTCTGCAATACTAAGTGAAGTGATAATACATCTTGATTATAAAATATATATTAAGTTATTGGATTTTTTGAAATTATATAATAATCTCTTTTTGAGACTTATAATAAGAATGATTAGCATATGTAATGGTTACAATAATGGTAAGGTATGAAGAAATATAGTCTTTTTATTTAATTAAAACTGCGCATAATATCCTTAATGGCACTTTTTTAGCCAAGGAGGGTGGAATGAAAGCATTAATCATATCGGATGAAATTAACCAGTTTCATGGAGCAATGCTCAAGTCTGTTCTTTTAATTTTGAGTTTGCTTCCCATAAGTCAGGGCATTTTAACTTTATGGAATGCGACGCAAGGAAGTAGCCAGATTATGGTCGGCTTTTTTGCCATCAGTTTATTTAGTGCGCTATTTATATTATGCTTTTGGTCTGCATTAAAAGCGACTGTACTCAGCTTAAAACAACAACAGATTTCAGCTTTAGAACAAAGTGTAGTGAATGTTTACCGTTATATCCCGATGCTGTTTTTAGCAGCCATGATGTCTTATTTAGTGACCCAGTTTTAACATCAATTGAATAAAAAACCGAGGCATTGACCTCGGTTTTTTTATAGCCTTTTTATGCCTTCTCCCTCTGGGAGAAGGCTGGGATGAGGAGAGTTTAAATCCTATCCCTACCTTCACTTGCACTTCGCTTTAAAAGCAATGCTTTAAAGCTCGTTCAGGAGAGGGAACACCGTAATGCTTAACGTCGTGATTTAAACGACACATCTACCTTACGTGGACGATAAATCCAGCCCAGAATCAACAACAACAATGAGAAACCTAGAATTGGCCAGTCACTCAGGCGCATATATAAGGTTTCACCTTGCATTGCTGGAACATCACCACGAAGAATGGCGGTTTGATCCGTTGGAGCCTGTTTTACAATATGTCCGTGATGATCGATAAATGCAGTCACACCGGTATTGGTGGCACGAATAAACCAGCGGCCATTTTCTTTGGCGCGCATTTGCACCATTTGTAAATGTTGCCAAGGGCCTGCAGTTCCGGTAAACCAGGCATCATTTGACACAGTGACCAGGTAATCGCTTTGACTGGCATTACGACGCGTCAGGTTTGGATAAGCCACTTCATAGCAAATCGCCGCACCCAGCGCATGGTTTTTCACATTCAATGGTTTTTGATCACGTGCACCCCGAGAGAAACCACTCATCGATGGGTCATTTTGCAATGCGGGTAATACCCAGCTCAGCCAGCCAGATAAAGGAATATATTCACCGAAAGGGACTAAACGTTGCTTTTTATATAAGCCTTCAGTCTCATCACCTGTAGCCATAATGCTGTTGTAGTACATTGGCTGCTGTTCGATTTTTGATTCTTTCAAATCCCAGTAAGGAAGACCAGTGACCCATGCCGTTCCAGATTTTTCTGCCTGCACTTTCATGGCATCTAGAAAGGGTTCGATATCGGTCTGGAACATTGGAATGGATGATTCAGGCCAAATGATCAGATCACGGCCCCATTCAGTACGACTTAAATTGGCATAGATCATCAAGGTTTTGACTTGATATTCGGTCAGCCATTTAAGGTCTTGCGGAATATTGCCTTGAATCAGCGAAACTGAAAGTGGTTTCTCATCCTTTTTTTCCACAAAGTTGAGATATGACGCACCCCAAGCCCCGAGCAATAAAATCGCGGAAGGGACAATCCAAAACACACGTTTATTCAGAATTTCAACCAACGCACAGGCCAGTATGATCACCACAAACGATACGCCGAAGATCCCAAACAAGGGTGCATAGCCATCCAGGAAGCGTTCAGTGAAGGCATAGCCGACAAATAACCACGGAAAGCCGGTAAATACCCAGGTTTTTGCCCACTCGAAGAATACCCAAAGCGGTGCAAAAGTTAGTGGCGTTTCAGGAAAGAATCGACGATAAATCCAGGTTTGCAGGGCGGTAAATAGTCCCATCACCAATGCCATAAAGGCGATCATCAGTACACTTAAAAAGGCACTGGTATCACCATAAACATGGATTGAGGTATAGAGCCAGAATGCACCGACAAACCATAAGCCAAAGCCGTAAGCCCAGCCAATGCCAAAGGCTTGTCGTGCCGAACGTTTACGCAGTGATGCATACAGCAAGGCAGGGGACAGCAGTGCAAGCCACCAGTAATAATAAGGTGCCAGCGCAAAACTGAACATGGCGCCTGAAAATAACGAAATTAAAAAAGGATAAATAAACGGGAGCTGATTTTTTTGTTGAGCGGAATTTAACAGCTTATCAAAGTATGTTCTCATTTACGGACAGCTCGAATCAGATGAATAGTGCGTGCATCTGCTTCTACAATGGTGAATTCCCAATTTTCAAGCTCAATGATTTGACCTTGTAAATCGCTGACTAGACCCATTTCTTGAAGCAATAAACCGCCGACAGTTTCTACTTCATCATCGGAAAAATCAGCATCTAAAACATTGTTAAAATGTTCAATTGGTGTAAGCGCTTGAACGAGCCAGGTATTCGCTGTCTGAGGATCATTATCTGGAATAATGAATTGGGCCTCTTCATCGACCTTATCGTGTTCGTCCTCAATTTCACCGACAATTTCTTCTAAAATGTCTTCTAAAGTCACCAGTCCGGAGGTTGTGCCATATTCATCAATGACCACCGCGATATGCGTTTGAGTGTTCTTTAACATGCGAAGTACTTGGTCAGATCGGGCACTTTCCGGGACAAAGATCGGTTGACGCATAAGCGTGCGAATATCGACTTTATTGCTCTGTTCGGTTAAAAATGGCAGTAAATCCTTGGCCAATAAAATTCCAACCACATTGTCGGGCTGATCGGACGAAAATACCGGAAAGCGAGAATGCGCAGACTCTATAAGGGTATGCAAGATGTCGAGTAGCTGATCATCTTCTTGCAGGCTAATCATTGAGGTACGTGGGGTCATGACCTCACGGACTTTTGTCGCAGGAAGGTCAAGTACGCCTTCAAGCATTGCAACAGTATCGGGTTCTAAAAAACGACGTGAATCTTGTACTAATTTTAGCAGTTCGTCGCGAGTTTCGGGTGCAGTGCTTAACCATTTACGTAAGCCACGCATGCCCCACGACGGGCCTGATTCCTCGTGCATGATCTTTCCTAAAGACTCTTAATATCTAAAAAAACAAATTTTATCATACTCGAGAAAATATAGATGTCTATCTATAAAATTGCAGTATTCCATGAATGCATGAGTCATCATTTTCGATCTTTGGAGTACCTGTCTTGAAAGCAAAAGACAGCATTTAAGTTTATGGTAAAATGACGATGATTTTTTGATACCGAGTTTAAGAATGTCTGAACCGCTTGTTACTCCCACTATTCAGCTGAATACACGAGGACTACGTTGTCCTGAACCTGTAATGATGTTGCATCAAGCGATTCGTAAATCAAAATCGGGTGATGTGGTGGAAGTGTTTGCCACGGATAATTCGACCTCTTGGGATATTCCGAAGTTCTGTATGCATTTAGGCCATGAATTATTATTACAAGAAGAAGTGCTGGATGAAGCGGGCAATAAAGAGTTTCATTATTTGGTCAAGAAAGGCTAATTCAACATATTTTAGTCTTCATTTTAAGATGACATAAAAAATCCCCTCGAAAGGGGATTTTTTTATTAAAAGTTACATGTTTGGATATGAGGAGCACTGCTTCGCAAGATGAGGCAGGAAAAACACTGTTTTAACCTGCCGCAAGGACATTACATGTTAGGGTAGTTCGGACCACCACCGCCTTCCGGCGTTACCCAGGTGATGTTCTGAGACGGATCCTTGATGTCACAGGTCTTGCAGTGCACACAGTTGGCTGCATTGATCTGGAAACGTTTGGAGCCGTCATTATTTTCCATGATTTCATACACCCCGGCCGGGCAGTAACGCTGCGCAGGCTCATCCCATTTCGGCAGGTTCACGTCAACTGGAATCGAGGCATCGGTCAGCTTCAAATGTGCCGGCTGGTTTTCTTCATGCACGGTGTTGGAAACAAACACCGAAGACAGGCGGTCAAAGGTTAGCTTGCCATCCGGTTTTGGATAGTTCGGCTTAAAGGTTTCTGCTGCCTGGGTTTTCAGTGCGGCATGGTCCTGTACCAGGTCATGCAGCGTGAACGGGACTTTAAACACATTCTGGTCGATAAAGTTAAATGCACCACCGATCCACTGGCCAAACTTGTGCATGGCCGGGCCAAAGTTACGTGAGTTATACAGCTCTTCTTTCAGCCAGCTGTTGTTGAACTTGTCGGTATAAGCCGTCAATTCTTTAGTGAAGAAATCTTCGCCTTCAACCACACGGGCAACTGCAAGGTCACCGCCTTTTGCAACACCGGCAGAGATCGCTTCAAACACTGCTTCACCGCAGAGCATGCCCGATTTCATTGCGGTATGAGAGCCCTTGATCTTGGCAAAGTTCAGGAAGCCTGCGTCATCACCAATTAAAGAGCCACCCGGAAAGGTGAATTTCGGTAAGGAGTTAAAGCCGCCTTTGGTTACGGCACGCGCACCATAGGAAATACGCTTGCCGCCTTCCAGATATTGCTTGATTAAAGGATGGGTTTTCCAGCGCTGCATTTCCATAAACGGATACATATGCGGGTTGGTGTAGGAAAGATCGACGATCATGCCCAGGGTCACCTGATTATTCTCAGCATGATACAGCCACCAGCCGCCTGAAGAACCGGTGTCGCTTAAAGGCCAGCCGGCACCGTGCATCACTAAGCCCGGCTTGTGTTTTGCAGGATCAATTTCCCAGAGTTCTTTAATCCCGATGCCGTAATGCTGCGGATCGGCATCTTTGGCCAGGTTGAACTGTTCAATCAGACGCTTGCCGAGATGACCGCGGCAGCCTTCAGCAAAAATGGTGTATTTGGCATGCAGTTCATAACCCGGAGTAAAGTTATGTGTCGGTTCACCATCCTTGCCAATGCCCATGTCACCGGTCTGGATGCCTTTAACGCTACCATCTGCATGATAGAGAATTTCAGCAGCCGCAAAGCCCGGGAAGATCGATACTTCCAGCTCTTCGGCTTTAGTGCCTAACCAGCGCACCACGTTGCCAAGCGAGATGACATAGTTGCCGTCATTGTGCATGGTTTTTGGCACCATCCAGTGCGGGGCCTCCTGTGATTTTTCATCAGAGAGCAGGAAGAAGGTTTTGTCTTCAGTCACCGGAACATTTAACGGCGCGCCTTGTTCTTTCCAGTCCGGGAACAGCTCGTTCATGGCACGCGGTTCAAGTACCGCGCCCGACAAGATGTGTGCACCGACTTCAGAGCCCTTTTCCACGACACAAACGGACAGATCATTCAGGTTGTTTTCAATTGCAAGTTGACGGATCTTGATCGCTGCAGACAGACCGGCCGGTCCTGCGCCAACGATGACGACGTCAAACTCCATCGATTCACGTTCGATGTGTTCCATGTAGGACTCCTCATATGATTTGAAGGGGGCAACCGTGGTGATTTCACCCGGTGCTGCCATGAGTGTTCTTAATGCCCAGACACAATTTTATTATCATGTCTTTTATATTGTGGGCTAGTATAGTTTTAAAGCTTGATCTAGCCAATTGGCTGAATCATATTATTTTTCCGTCAGCAGGGGTATTCCGTATGGCTAATCAAAATAATGCACCAAATCAGACGAAAAATGTCACTATTCCTGATGATAAAAATTTAATGGGTATTACACAATACTTAAAAGATGCACAGACCGGTCACAAAAGGTCAATTCCTCCATTGGACCAATTTAACCCAAAGCATTGCGGTGCAATGGATTTAAAGGTAAAAGCCAACGGAGAATGGTGGCACGAAGGTCAATTGATCAAACGGCAAGCCCTGATTGACCTGTTCTCTACCGTACTCTGGAAAGAAGACGGCAAGTTCTATTTAAAGACACCTGTTGAGAAAATTGAAATAGAAGTTGAAGATGAACCTTTATTTGTCAATCAGGTGGATCAGGTCGAAATTGAGGGTAAAAGCTATATTCAACTTACCACTACAACCCAGGATGTGGTGATTGTGGATCAGGAACATCCAGTTTTCATGCGTGAATATTCAGGTGAATTGCGTCCTTATGTATATGTCCGTTTTGGCATCAATGCCTTAATTCAACGTTCTGCTTTTTTTCATTTAATTGAAATGGGAGAGCTACTTGAAAATGACAAAAATGAAACCATTTTAAGCTTACAAAGTGGTGATTTTCACTTGCAATTAGGCACCTGAGGTTTAAGCTTTGTGCTTCCGATTTCCTGAACTGCTGAAAGTGAAACTATGACAGCCATTCATCCTATTTATCCTTTAACAAATCCAATGCCCAAGGCGCAACCTGATGCACCGATTGGGATTTTTGACTCTGGAATAGGTGGGTTGTCTATCGCACAGGACATTGCGAATTATTTGCCCAAAGAACGCATCCTTTATTATGCAGACACTGCAAATGTGCCTTATGGACCGCGTGAAGATCAAAATATTCGTGAGCTCACCGCTTATGCAATTGAATGGCTGTATCGTCAAGGTTGTAAAGTGGCAGTGGTAGCATGCAATACCGCTTCTGCTTTTAGCCTGGATTATTTGCGTGATCATTATGGTGAAAACTTTCCGATTATCGGCTTAGTGCCTGCATTAAAACCTGCTGTATTACAAACCAAATCCAAAACAGTGGCGGTTCTGGCAACGCCAGCAACTTTTCGGGGCAAACTGATTCAAGATGTAATGCAGCGTTTTGCCCTGCCTGCCCAGGTAAATGTTATTCCGGTGACCTGTCTGGATTTGGTGCCCTTTGTAGAAAGTGGTGCGCAGATGAGCGCGGAATGTTTAGCGACTTTAAAAGAGATTTTACAACCCGTGGTCGACCAAGGCGCAGATTATTTAGTCTTGGGATGTACCCACTATCCCTTTCTCAAACCTGCAATTGAATCGATTTTTGGTCAGAAACTGACATTAATTGACTCTGGTGTACCAGTTGCGCGACAAACAGCCCGAATTTTGATTAAAAATGAGTTATTATTTGAACAAGATCAAAAAGACAGCTTAAGAATTGAATGTCATGTCAGTGGCAATAATGCAGAAAATTTAAAAACTGTGTTGCAGTGCCTGATTCAAGAGAATTTAACTTGGGATATTCGTAACATTAGTGTTGAATAAGCAAAGAAACGTAGCTAGTCTTTTGAAATATAGTAAAAAAATTAAATTTAAATTGGGGTGGTCGATTACAGCCTAACTGATCAGCAGAGCTACAGTTAGGGATGTAATGTGCAATTGGAAGAGGATAACCAATGCTCGATAAGCGTTATCAGGTTTTTATTTCTACGTCTGGCAGTGAGATGCAGCCCGAACGTATCGTTTTAGCTCAAACTCTGGTGGGAATGGGATTCTTTTCTTGGGGATTAGAGCAACGAACCCCCTTGAGTACGGCATTTGCACGTCGTCAGATTGATGACTGCGACTATGTGGTGATTCTTTTAGGCAGCCAATACGGTGAGCAATCGGTGTCAGGTGTCGGGTATATGCATCTCGAATACATTTATGCGGTCACCAAACAGAAACCGATTATTGTCTTTATGCATGAAGATCCGGCGTCCCGGGACTCGACTTTGCAGGATCAAAAACCGGAGCTTCGCGAAAAATTCTTGGAATTCCGCAAATTATTACAACAAGAAGCGGATCAGATTTTTACTTACCGTAGCATTCGTGATTTGGAAATGGCAGTGCGCTTTAACATGCCACAAATGCTCGAACGCTATCCTGTTTCAGGTTGGGTTCGACCGCAGAATACGCAATCCTTGCATGATGAAATTGATCAGCTTAAAGCTAAAATTGAGCAGCTTGAAACTGAAGTGGGCAAGCGAGAAGTCGATCCGTTTTTATCTTTACCCAAGGTTTCAATGCATGAATTATTTTCTTTTGAATATCGAATGCATGCTTATCAGGACGGGAATTTCAAAGAACTGAAAATTCAAAAGAAACTGACCTGGGCACAATTACTGAATATTTTAGGCAGCATGTTTGTCAATCCGACGCCAGAAGAATATTTTTCTAAGTGTATGAATGATTATTTAAATGATACGGGCTTAGAGGATGCACGTGTAGAAATGCCGCGTGCACATGCAGTGGCACGTGCGCAAATTAATATTCGTGCCTTGCACAGTATTAAAATGCAAATGCGTCAAAATGACTGGATTGTACAATCTGGACGTGACGATCGTCAGCGTATGTTGTGGCAAATCACCGCCAAAGGGCAAAAGCTTTTAGAAAGCAATTTGCTGGATAATAATCGTGTTTTTCAATTTAAATCACAATATTAATCTATATAGAGAAAGTGCAGAAAACTGTTAAAGTAAAGCAGTTCATATATGTTGGAAAAGGGTTTGATGTTTTCTGCACCTAAAGCGAAAGTCACCATTATTTTAGCCAATTTGGGTACGCCGGACGAACCTACTGTTCCTGCAGTGCGCCGTTTTCTGAAACAGTTTTTAT
This sequence comes from Acinetobacter sp. F16, assembly GCF_052712855.1. Taxonomy (NCBI): domain Bacteria; kingdom Pseudomonadati; phylum Pseudomonadota; class Gammaproteobacteria; order Moraxellales; family Moraxellaceae; genus Acinetobacter; species Acinetobacter sp. F16. The sequence goes on along the minus strand of NZ_JBRATK010000003.1, from coordinate 83,527 downwards.
CTGATCAGCGGGTCATTGAAATTCCAAAACCCATTTGGCAAATTATTTTAAGACTGTTTATTTTACCGTTTCGTCCTAAGCGGGTGACCCATGCTTATGCAATGGTCTGGGGGCAAGATTCACCGATGCGTGAAATTGTTTTGGAACAGGTTCAAGCGGTTCAACAGCAGTTAATTGAGCATTATCCACAATTTGAATTAAATATTGTCCCGGCCATGAGCTATGGTAATCCGGGCATTCAGGAATTGCTGCAAAAGTTAAGTCTAAATCCGCAAGATCACATTATTTTACTTCCGCTGTTTCCTCAATATTCGGCAACCTCGACTGCTCCGCTGTATGATGCAGTGGCAAAGTGGATCCTGACCCAGCGCAATTTACCAGGTTTGTCGATTGTTCGTGATTATTATCAGCATCCTTTATATATTCAGGCTTTGGCGCAAAGTGTGCGCGACTATCAGGCTGAACATGGGGTTGCAGAAAAACTGTTGATGTCATTCCATGGTATTCCACAGCCTTATGCAGATAAGGGCGATCCTTATGCAGACCGTTGTCGAATTACCGGGCAACTTGTGGCGCAGGCTTTGGGTTTGCAGGATGATCAATGGGGATTGAGTTTTCAGTCGCGTTTTGGCAAACAGGAATGGGTGAAACCGTATACTGATCAGCTGTTAAAAGACTGGGCAGAGCAAGGGGTAAAATCGGTGCAGATTATGAGCCCGGCATTTTCCGCAGATTGTCTTGAGACTTTAGAGGAACTGGCTTTGCAAAATGCTGAAACCTTTAAGTCAGCAGGAGGTGAACACTATGCCTATATTCCTGCATTAAATGCCCGTACAGATCATATCGCATTGCTCACCACCTTGCTTCAAGCTAATCTTGATGCATTAACGCAGACATTTGCCCACTAATTTCACCGAGGTTTCGCCCTTATGTTGCAAGTCAAAATTGTTCCTGTCACGGCATTTCAGCAAAACTGTTCAATTGTTTGGGATTCAGAAACTAAAGAAGCCGTTTTAATTGATGCAGGGGGTGAGCCTGAAAAATTAGCAGCTGAAGTTGAAGCACTCGGTTTGACAGTGAAAGCTTTATGGTTGACCCATGGTCATCTGGATCATGCCGGTGCAGTGGGAGCATTAACCCAAGTGTGGAATGTTCCTGTGATTGGCCCGCATAAAGAAGATGCTTTCTGGCTAGACATGATTCAGGAAGTATCGCAACGTTATGGTTTTCCTATTCCAGAAAAAGTGGACGTTACCCAATGGCTTGAAGGTGGTGAAGTATTAAAGCTGGGCGATGAAGAATTTGAAGTACGTTTCGCACCCGGTCATACTCCGGGTCACGTGATGTTCTATAACAAGAATTATAGTCTGTTATGGACAGGTGACGTGCTGTTTAAAGGGTCTATCGGTCGTACCGACTTTCCACGCGGCAATCATCAACAACTGTTAGATTCAATTCAGCGTGAATGTTTTAGCTTGCCAGATGAAACCCAATTTATTTCAGGTCATGGTCCAATCAGTACCATTGGTTTTGAAAAACAGCATAATCCCTTTGTTGCGGGTAAAGCGGGTTAACGCTTGAAATTTTGTCGTAAAAAAGTCTGCAGATGCAGACTTTTTTACATATGCAATTCTTTGAAATAATTAAAACTCATCTTCTTCACGGCCGCCATCCGCTTGCGGTGCATCTTGGGTAGACAGTTTGTATTCATCATTTGCCCAAGCGCCCAGATCAATCATCTTGCAGCGTTCTGAACAAAAAGGACGGAACTCGTTGCCTTCCCAAGTCGAAGGTTTGCCACAACGCGGGCAAGGAAAAGTGCGAGGCATCTTATTCTCCGGATAAAAATGATGATTCGATTAGTCAAACTCAACCGCTCTTGCTAGACTTGAGCCGATTTTTGTTAGTTTGATCTGATTATGCCAATTCGTCAATTTCAAGCACAGCGTATGCATGCGCCTCGTGATTTTCAAATGATTTGCCCAGAGCCAATTTGTGTGGAAATTGGTGCAGGTAAAGGTAAACATGCCTTGCTTTTTTCGAGTCAGCATCCTGAACATAAATTGATTGCCATTGAACGCACCCGTGAAAAATATTTGGCGATGCAAAAACAGCATGATCTAGAAGGACAAAGCAATTTACAGGCGATTCATGCCGATGCCATGCCATGGATTGTGCATGCTTTATTGCCAGCACAAGTGCAGCAATTTTTTATTCTGTATCCTAATCCTGAACCGCATAATCCGGCACAGCGCTGGTTGAATATGCCATTTTTTGAATTTTTACTGTCACGCTTAAAAATTGGTGGAACGGTGACTTTAGCCAGCAATATTCCTGAATATATAGCAGAAGCGCAGCAGCAGTTAATTGAGATCTGGAAATTACCATTTGTTAAAGAAGTCATTCCAGCTACATCGGCACGTACCCATTTTGAAATTAAATATTTGCAGCGTGGGGAACTCTGTCAGCAACTGATCATCATCAAGCCAGAAGGCTATACCACCCGTTTTGATGATTTTATGCCGCTACAAGGTCAAAATGCGGTGATCGAAACTGCATCAGAAACCAAGCCAAAAGATGCTGAATAAATTTGCTATGAAAAAACGTGTTGCAATTATTGGGGCAGGTCCAGCGGGGCTGATGGCGGCAGAAGTTTTAACCCAGTACGATTATGACGTGCATGTTTATGAACAGAAACCCTCGGCCGCACGTAAATTTTTAATGGCGGGGAAAACTGGATTAAATATTTCCCATGCCGAGCCTGTAGCACAGTTTATAGAGCGTTATGATCAGGCAGACTGGCTGGCAGATTGGATAAAACAGTGGGATGCAAACTGGATTCAACAATGGATGAAGGGCTTAGGGATTGAATCTTATATCGGTTCATCCGGTCGGGTCTTTCCTGTTGAGATGAAAGCTGCACCACTGCTTCGTGCCTGGTTAAAACGCCTGGTTGAACACGGCGTGATTTTTCATTATCGGCATCAATGTCTGGACTTAAGCAGTTCCGAATTACAGGTTAAAAACCTGGTCACGGAACAGGTGGAAACCCAGCAGTTTGATGCCATGGTGATGGCATGCGGTGCAGTGTCATGGTCAAGACTTGGCAGTGATGGTGTGTGGCAACAATGGTTATCTCAGGATGAAATTGCAGCCTTTCAAGCCAGTAATGCCGGTGTAGAACGGTCTTGGTCCAAGTTTATGCAACCGGTATTTGGCCAGCCTTTAAAGCGTGTTGAAGCATGGGTGGATGATCAGGCCAAAACCATGGGCGATATTGTGATTAGCCATTATGGTCTAGAAAGCGGCCTGATCTATAAACAGGGTCGTGCCTTACGTCAGCAGCTTAAAAATGGTCAAGCCATGCAACTCTTTCTGGATTTAATTCCAGATCAAACTGTTGAACAGCTTGCGCAAAAATTACAACCGAGTAAAAAGCAGTCTTTAAGTAATGTCTGGCGTAAAGCAGGTTTAGACCCTGCCAAAGCCAATCTGGTGCGTGAATTGGTGGCTAAAGATCTATGGAATGATCCACTGGCTTTAGCACAGCAGGTCAAGCATTTGGCTATTGCTCTAACGGGCTTCCGTCCGATTGAAGAGGCGATTAGCTGTGCTGGTGGCATCAAGCGAGAAGTCTTGTCTGAACGACTCCAGTTGAAGTCAAATCCGCATGTGTTTTGTTGTGGCGAGATGCTGGACTGGGATGCGCCAACTGGCGGTTATTTATTGACAGCATGTTTTGCCACAGGCCGTGCCGCAGCTGAAGGGGTGCATGGCTATCTGGCTGCGAAAATATAGCCGGGAACATTTTGAACTGTGATTTGAAGCATGCTAGGCTGAAAGTTCAATCATTATAAAAAATGCGGCTGTTATGTCTAAACAAAACCTGTATAGCGGAAGCTGTTTATGTGGCGGTTTACGCTATGAAATTCATGGCGAAATTGGTGACATCGTGCAGTGCCATTGCCAAAAATGCCGTAAAGCCAATGGCACAGCTTTTGCCAGCAATGCTCCCATTCGAAAAGCAGATTTTAAAATTGTGCAAGGTGAACATTTACTGAAAAAATTTCAATCGAGTGAAACGACTCAGCGCTGTTTTTGTGCCGATTGTGGCTCACCGATTATCAGTATTAAAGCTGAAACACCGGATCTGTATCGTTTGAGAATTGGCACTTTGGACACACCACTTCAGCAAAAGCCGACCCAACATATCTTTGCTGCCTCCAAGGCAGAGTGGGATAGCATTTGCGATGGCCTGCCACAATATGACGAGCGGGCATAAGTCACTCCAACAAAGATGAAGGGATTAAGTCATCCTTCTTATCAGGCCGATTTTGCGGTCCCAGCTTTGCTCGCTTCAGGATATTGTGACTGCCAATGTTCCAGTTGTTCCTGAGCATGCAAAAACTCGCCCAGGCCTTTGACCTTGTCTGCCGAGTTCTTCACGGGTTCTGCTTTTTTATCTTTGCGCCCATCATACAGTCTGGCTTGATTTTGCCAGTATTCTGCAATCAGGCCCTGAATATAGCGCCCTTGTTCGGTTTTTAAATCCAGTTCTTTGAGCATGTTTAAAGCCGAGCGAATATTGTCGCGTTTACGGTTCTGCGCAAATTCATCGGTCAGCGAGCCTTCATCCTCCATTTTGATCAGTTCGTCTTCCATCTCGTCACTCATTTGGCTGAAGCGCTGATCGAAGTCGGTGAGTAAGGCAATGTCATGCTGGTCATCTGGGGTTTTTTCAAAAGATTTGACCGGTTCGGTAATTAACTCCTGCATGACTTTATCTTCAGGCTGAATTTTATCGTTTTGAGTGGCGCTATTTTTGCTGTTATCACAGGCACTCAGGAATACACCCGAACACAATAAAACAGACAGACCAAGTTGTTTCAGTTGAGGCTTTTTCATGATGATTCCTTATTTTTGATCAATTTTTTTAAAATCATAAGCATGGGTTAGATAAGGGAAAGCGATTTCATCCTGGGGATATTGACCAGTGTAGCTGAAGACAATCTGTTCAAATAGGGTTTTTAATTGCTGTTGTTCCTGCTCAGGCAGGGCGGCAATAAAACTGGTAGAAAGCAGACGTTTAGACACCACATTTTCTACTGTACCGACATGTCGCTGCTGAAAAGTCTGGACATTTTCCAGCTGAAATAACGATTGCTGCTCGAACACATTTTTCCACTTTTCACTATGATAACGAGGTGTGTTACCCTCCAAAGGTTCAATCAGGTCAGCCAGCGCTTTGACCCAGTCAACGGTTATATCGCGTTGATTCCAGATTAGCGCCAAATGTCCTGAAGGTTTCAAGATCTGATGAATTTGCTGTAAAGTCTCCAGATTGGCAAACCAGTGGAAGGATTGCGCACAGATCACGGCATCCATGCTATTTGCAGCGACAGGCAAATCTTCACTGCTGGCTTGTAGGGTTTGAATCTCTGGATATGCTTGTTGCAGCTGTGCAAGCATTTCCGCAATTGGTTCAATCGCGGTGATGTGTGAAGTGATTTGCTGTAAGTAGGGTAAGAATTTGCCAGTGCCAGCACCCAAATCGATGACCCGCGATTTTTCACCAAGTTGCAGCTGATGTTGCAGCCAGTTCACGATGTCTTGTGGATAATCCGGACGAACCTGTTGATAAAGTTCTGCAGCAGAACTAAAGCCTTTTTGAGCGGCTGGATGGAGTGATTGTGTCATATTTTGCGCTTTTTAATATTCTTGGCATCTATAAAATACCATAGTCGCTTTTCGTAAATAGGCAAGGTGTCTATTTGTTCTATTGACTGTAAAAAACAAGGGCCGATTTGCTTCGGTGTGGAAATGGATAAACACATTATTTTTGAAGACGAACAAATTCGTGCAATATTCTTAAAAGGCTCATCGGATGAGCTGATTTTCTCTTTTGGCGATTTAATTACCCGCGCCAAGGGACTGTCAATTAATGCCGAAAAATCGCTGCATAAACATGATTTTAATGTCATTGGGATTATGCCGAAGCAGAAATCGTGGTTTCCTGAAAGCTCGATGCGACAGATGTTTGCCGAGATTCAGGAACTGATTGCGCCGTTTAAAACCCGAATTGGCTATGGCGGTTCAATGGGTGGTTATGCCGCCATCAAGTATTCTAACTTGCTCGATTTAAAACGTGTGGTTGCCTTGGTCCCGCAGTATTCAATCAATCCTGAAGATGTTGAAGACCCGCGCTATAATATGTTTTTCCATGCGGAATTAAATGCCAATATGCAGGTGCGGCCTCAAGATGTTTCAGCCGAACGTGAATACATTGTGGTTTATGATCCTTACTGTACGGAAGACCGCGCGCAATATCTGAAACTTGAACAGGTTGTGCCGAAAATTCAGACCTTGAATTTACCCTTTACCGGGCATGATGCGATCGCGGTTTTGGCCAGTTCAGAATTACTGCATGATTTTTTAATGCATGAGTTTGATGAAAGCTATTTCTATAAAAAAATTCGTCAGGTGAAAAAGAGCAGCAAGTTTTATTATCGTAAAGTGATTGAAAATTTATTGCCGCGCCACCGCAATGCCTTGGGTTCAATTTTGATTAACAATGATTTGCAGTTAGATAACCAGTTTTTTGACTCGAAGCTGAAACAGAATTTACTGCGAGAATTGCTGAGCAACAAGCAGGTCAGTCAGCAGGATTTGTTGAAACTCGGGATTCAGGTGAATTTGCCACAGGAAAACCGCAGTCATTTATTGGACTGTTTCGGTCATGGTCTGGTGTTCAATGTCATCAGCCAAAAAATTGAAAGCTATGCAGCCGGTGCAATTGCCTTAAACCATAAATTCCTGATCCCGATTTTTGCCAAGGGCAGTGGTTTGGTGCAGATTAATCTGAATGATGAACGCTATGTGGTGGCAATGAATGATCGTCAGGTCATGAAGCTGTTTAAGGAACAAGAGCCTTTAACAGCGGGCATGCATCCCATTGTGATCAAGAAATATAGCGATTTTTATTTGCTCAGTTACAAGCAGTTAAACTTAAGTACCAATGAATTTGGCAGTCAAGATTTTATTGAAGATACATCGGAAACTGCTCAATTTGTCACCCAACCCGAACTGCCTTGAGCAGGAGTGAATCGCCTGTAATTGTTTAAAATAACCTCAGGCTTTGGCCTGATTTTTGAACGCTTGCTTTATATTTTAATCGGTCTAAGATAGAAAATATAAGGCAAGTTAAATTTGCTAAAAATTGAAGAATAAACAAATAAACATTACAGGGTGCGTAAGGATGAAACGTGATTTTATACCGGCTGTACTTTTAACCATCATTTCTATATCAATCCCTTCCTATGCTTTTGCCCACAGTCTATATCCGACTTATATGATTATGGGCGGGGGATTGCTGGTGGTTCTTGCCTTGGCAATCTATGTGTTTTGTGAAATCCGCAAGTCGATTCAAGTTCATATCAATAAACCCACTAAATAGTGGGTTTTTTCATATCTCATGCCTGAAGGTGGTTGAAACAGCGTGCAAATCTGGCTTTTAATGTAGGGCAAGATAATTTCAGCCGCCTCTATACCCGCTAAGGAATGCATGATGAAAGCCGTATTTTTAGATTATGAATCGCTCGATAAAAATGATTTGGATTTTAGTGCACTCGAAGCGGCTTTTGATAAGTTAACTTTATTTCCAAGTACCAGCCCCGCGCAGCTTTTAGAGCGCGTGCAGTATGCTGATGTCATTATTAGTAATAAAGTACTGGTGGATGCAGCAACGATTCAGCAATGCCCAAATTTAAAACTGATTTTAATTTCTGCGACAGGTACCAACAATATTGACCTGATTCAGGCGCGTGAACAAAATGTTGTGGTGTGCAATTGTCAAGGTTATGGCACCTCTGCTGTAGCACAGCATAGCTTGGCTTTAATGTTGGCTTTGGCCACTTCACTACTGAAATATGACCGTGCGGTGAAGCAGGGCGAGTGGAATAAAGCTTCACAATTTTGTTTACTGGATTTCCCGATTATTGAACTTGCAGGCAAGACTTTAGGGATTGTTGGCTATGGTGAATTGGGACGGGCGGTTGCGAAACTGGCCGAAGCGTTTGGCATGAAAATATTGATCGGATCATTGCCAAATCGTCCATCGGATGCCAGTCGTATCCCTTTTGCAGATTTACTGCCACAAGTCGATTTCCTGACCCTGCATTGCCCATTAACCGAAGATACCCGTGATTTGATAGATGCCCAAGCCTTCGATGCAATGAAGCCTACGGCATTTTTAATTAACTGTGCACGTGGCGGTATCGTCAATGAACAAGCGCTTGCCGATGCGTTACGCCAAGGCAAAATTGCTGGGGCTGCAACCGATGTGCTCATGGTTGAACCGCCAAAGAATGGTAATGTGTTATTGGCAGATGATATTCCAAACCTGATTATTACCCCACATAGTGCCTGGGGCAGTGTCGATGCGCGGCAACGTATTGTGCAGCAGATGCTAGATAATGTCGCAGCATTTAAAGCCGGACAGCCGATTCGACAGGTGAATTAACGGGCTGTCACTTTCGCCTTCTGCCAACAGGCAGAGGGCATATCAATTATAATTTTGTGCTTGCATTATCTTGTACTGGCTGTATTTGATTAGGCAGTATTTGTTGCACAGGTGCAGACTCAACTCCAGTTGATGACTGACTCAAAGGATGCGAAACAATAGGTGCAGGCTGGTCTTTTGGACTGCCAATCAGTCCATCTTTGGTTTCATTCAGTTTCTTGTTCACTTTTACTGCCGCGTTTTGAGTCTTTTCTATCGCAACCACTGATTTTTCACTGGCAAAATCTTTGGTTTCTTCCCAGGCATTTTCAACCTTAGGTTTTACTTTGGTGATTCCCTTTTGCGCTGCATGGTCAACTCTTTCAGCCGTGTTTTGCACCGCTGTTTGAGCCTTCTGGGTGAGTACTTTAAAGATATTCGGGTTATCACCATAAGGTGCAGCTTGCTGTGTTGAAGTCGCTGTTTCGGTTGTGGTTGTCGTCGTTTGGGCAAAAAGTGGCGTCGAAGCTAAAATTGCGCTGGTAATTAATGCAGCTTTCATCTTTTTCATTGTGGGTTTTATTCCTGTTTTAAAGCTCGTTTCGAGTCATTTCATCTCTATTTAATTTTATTCTAAAGGCTAATTTTGCTGGAAATATGAAGTTTGATGAAATGGCTACAGATTCATAACATTAAAAATAAATTCTTGCTCCACAGCTAAAGAAAAAGCCCATAAAAGTGGGCTTTCTTCAATATAGGGCTTAAACACAGGATTCTAGTTTTCATCAGCAACTAGGACTTCATCGGAAGAGGGTGCATGCGGTCTTCCCGCCAGATTATTCAACTCAGCATGGGTTTTGCCATTGATATCCATATTGCTGGGATGTGAACTTAGCTCATCGTTGCTTTGACGTTCTTCACTGGCCGAGTATTTACTATTTCCTGAAGTGCTTTTGCCAGCTTGAGTTTTATTGCTACCTTTTTCTCCAGCCTTATCGACTTTTTGGGTACTGGGTTCTGCTTTCGCATCCTTCGCCGCCTGTACGGCAGTATTTGCAAAAACGAAAGAAGTGCTTAAAAGGATCGCTGCGGTCAATCTTAGTTTCATGTTTTTCATAGCGCGATTTATCCTATATGAAAAAACCGATGGAGGTCGAGTTCTCAGACTCAAACATCATATTCGGTTTAATAGGTAAATCATTAACTTGAGCATAAATTCAAACGTTTTAATAACATCGAATGAACAATTTGGAAGGGTATGTGAACGCGATTTTTTAGCTGTCATTTTTTAATTTTTGAATTTTAATTATTTTTCAAAAAACAGAATTGAGCTTGGATACAAAGTATTGATATGTGACATTTTAAATTAAATATCGATAAACGGTATTTGACTGAAAATTCAAACAATGGATGATTTTATATGAAAGAGGGGAGAAGAATCACCGAATCAATGTTGAGTCAGTGATTCCGAGAGGGATCAGTTACATTGCGCTAAAGCATCTTCATGAAAATGATTACGTAATGCAAGGAAGTTTTTTTGCACTTCTGGCGCATTCAGGTCAAAGTTATTTGCTGTACTTGTACCATCTTTAGCAAAAGTTGCTGAGCCGCCTGAAATAAGGGTTAAGCCTTTGAATGCCCATTGTTCTACCGATTTTCCTGCTTCCAGGTTGCCGGTAAATTCAATTACGCATTTTCCAGGGAATTTAGTCAGTTTTGCTTTGTTGTTGGCCGTGTCCGGATAGACTTCCAGGTTTTGGACTTCCTGTAATACACCCGTTTCAAGTTGTGGGATTTTTGGTGCAGAAGTACACGCTGAAAGAGCAATACCCGCAAGACCAGTCAAAATAAGAGCTTTAAATTTCATATGATTCTTTCTTGTTGAGTGTTGTTAGTTCGAGTATATGAAATTGAACGTAAAATGCCTATATTTGTTTGGTTGAATTTATCCATTCAATAGCATCTTGAAGTTGTTTGAAATCATGCACTAAATTTTCTATTGGATTTTCATTACTTATTAATGCCGAATTGAATTTTTTCCATTCAGCTTCTTTTTTTGAAGTAAATCCATATACAGATTCGATATCACCATTCTTCCAAATATAGATATTTTTTTCTTTCAACGAATTGTGAATATTTTGAATAATAGGAAGAGCATTAGGAAGGGATGCAATGAATCTAAATTTTTTTGCTCCTATCTGTTTTAAAGACGAACAATCCTTTACGTGATCTGTATTTAAACTTAATTCAGGATGGTCTTTATTTGCTTCTAATAGCTTTCTAAATTCTTCAAAATATATTGAATTACTTTCGTCTATTAAATCCCAATCACTACAATTACCAATAAAATCTAAATCGGTTAGAATTCTTGAGGGAATTCCTAGTGAATTCAGTACTTTTTGTATGGGGAATAGGCTAGTTTTACTATCAGCAGATACTAATGCTAACTTCATTAAATGAAATGGGGTATTTTTAATTTTTGAAAAAATATTGGGTAGGACACGTAATTCAGTTTTACCTTCAACTAAAAGTACTTCATCACTAAAGAAAATTTGGGAAGCATTATTTAATTTAAATACTTCATTGAACTGGCTTGGATATCGATTATTCAGTTCATTAATTATCTGTGATATCGGTTTTCTAGCTTGTGTGCCTGACTGCTGTGTTTTGAAAATTTGCAAAGCATTAATAGCCTGCTCCGATGATAATAAACTTGCTGAGTGGGTTGAAAATACGATTTGAAAACCTGAATTGCTTAGAAACATCAAAGCATCACGAACTAATTCAATAGTTGTTGGATGTAAATATAATTCTGGTTCATCGATACAAATAATAGTATTTGATCTTTTTAAAGTAGGAGTATTTTGCTGTACATTTGCTAAATAGCGAATTAACGCCATTTGAATTGAGCGCTGTGTTCCATGTCCAAAATTAGAAAAATCCCTTTCAGTACTTTGATCTTCAAAAATCTTTATAGTTCCATTTTTAAAAATCTCATCAATGGTCGGTGTAGGAAAATGAAGTTTGACTGATATATCTGGGAAAAAGTTGTTAAGAATATTATTTATACCTGTATCTACCTCAGATAATGCAGATATTCTTTGTTCTCCATTATGTGATAATAAATCTGACACAGCAGATAGACTATTGCTAAATTGTTTCTGGTAGTTTTCTTGAATTTCTAAAGAAATTAGATCTAAAAGTTTAGATATAGCTGTGCCGCTTGTGTTTTTAGTTGAGTCTTTTTGTGCATCTGACATTGCTTCAATATGAATAAATTTCGGAAATATTTTTATTATTGATTGCTCAATACCTGAAGCAATAGGTTTCCAAACTTCACCATTAAATAATTTTACTTCAATTTTTTGTTTATCAGTGAGGTACGTTGTGCGTTTAAATTGTAATTGTTCATCAAAAATGAAAGGTCGCAATTTATTAGCATGATCGGTATCTAATAGTGTCAAAAATTCTTCTTTTACATTTTCAAATATACCTGATACTTCAATAGGTTCTTCTAAATTATTAGCATTAGTTGAATAATTAAAAGTTTTTATAGTGCCTTCAAGTAAAAATTTAATAGCAAGAATAAGATTAGATTTTCCAGCATTGTTATAACCAATAAGAGCAGTAAAATTATTTAAAATTACATGTGACTCTATACATGATCTAAAATTTTTTATTTTCAGTTCTTTAATAATTACACTCATTGTTATCCCCCTACAATATTTTATATCTTTTATAGGGGTAAATAAAAACCCCACTAACTTATAGCGGGGTTTTGCTTAAATTACAATAATTTAAGACTTAGTGCTGCAATACAGAAATATCCGCAACACTGGTAAACAAGCCACGTAACTGAGCAAGTAAACGTAAACGGTTTGCTTTCAAATCAGCATCATCTGCCATGACCATTACACCATCAAAGAATGCATCCACTGGCGCACGAAGCGCAGCTAAAGCAGACAATGCAGCAGTGTAATCTTTAGCAGCAAATAACGGCTCAACTTCAGGTGTGATTTTAGCAAGTACAGCGAACAATGCTTTTTCAGCATCTTCAACCAGGTTTGCTTCAACAACAGCGCCTGTAGGCTCTGCTTCTTTGGCAAGAATGTTGGCAACACGTTTGTTTGCAGCAGCAAGTGCAGCAGCTTCCGGCAAGTCGCGGAAGTGATTTACCGCAGTTACACGTTTGTCAAAATCAAGTGGAGATTTTGGTGACAACGCTTGAACGGCTTGAATCACGTCAACCGCGACACCTTGGTCTTCGTATTTGGCACGATAACGGCCTTCTAAGAATGCAACAGCATCATTTAAAGTCTTGTCGTGATCTTTCAATACATCGCCATACGCAACAAGTGCTAACTTGATCAAATCTTCAATTGATACATCAAGCTCGTTTTCAGTGACTAGACGCAAAATACCAATCGCAGAACGACGAAGTGCAAATGGATCTTTAGAACCTGTAGGTGCTTGACCGATCCCGAAAATACCGGTGAGCGTATCTAAACGGTCGGCAAGGGCAATGGTTGTACCTGTTTTGGTTTTAGGTAAAACGTCACCCGCGAATTTAGGTAAATACTGCTCACCTAAAGACTCAGCCACTTCATCATTTTCGCCTTCAATGCGTGCGTAGTAAGTACCCGCAATCCCTTGAAGTTCAGGGAATTCACCCACCAATTCAGAAGTTAAGTCGCATTTTGCAAGAAGCGCAGCTTTTTCAGCGTCAGAAGGCGCAGCACCAGTAATTGGCGCAAGTGCTACAGCGAGTTTTGCAATACGAGTCGATTTGTTCCAAAGCGTACCCAATTCTGCCTGGAAGACCATGTTTGCAAGCTTTTCTTTACGCGATGCAAGCGGTTGCTTTTGATCTTGCAAGAAGAAGAATTCAGCATCAGACAAACGTGGACGAACCACTTTCTCATTACCTTCAATGATTTGTGTCGGGTCTTTCGACTCGATGTTAGACACAGTAATGAAGTACGGTTGCAGTTTGTTGTCTGCATTTACTAAACAGAAGTACTTTTGGTTGTCCTGCATGGTGGTGATCAATGCTTCTTGAGGAACAGCAAGGAAGCGTTCTTCAAAGCTTGCACGTAACGCAACAGGCCATTCAACCAATGCAGTCACTTCGTCACGAAGATCCGCAGGCACAATCGCAATCGCATTCACTTCATCAGCCAATGCTTTGACTTGTTGGTCGATGATTACTTGACGCTCTTCAAATGAAGCCACAACGTGCGCTGCTTTAAGCTTGCTTAAGTATTCGTCAGCATGGTTAAGTGTGATCGCTTCAGGTGCATGGAAACGGTGACCAAAAGTCACGTTACCTGCTTTGTGATCTTGAATGGTTGCATCAACCACATCGTTGTCTTTTAACAACACCACCCATTTTACAGGACGTACGAATTCAGTACGGCTTACCGCAGAACGCATGCGTTTTGCGATTGGCAAGTTGTCCAAGGCAGTTTGTAAAATTTGTGGTAGTAAAACGTCAAGGCTTTGACCTTTTACGTCTTTCAAATAGCAAACTTTTTCAACTTTACCCGCTTGGAAAGTCGAGATTTGATCAACCGTGATGCCTTGACCACGCATAAAGCCTTCTAAAGCTTTAGTCGGGTTACCTTCAGCATCAAAAGCTGCTTGTTTTGCAGGGCCGTCAAAACGTTTTTGCGTGTCGGCTTGTGCGCCTTCAACATTAACGATTTTCAATGCTAAACGGCGTGGTGCTGCATAAGCTTCGATGGTATCAAAAGCAAGGCCTGCATCTTTTAAGCCTTTTACGGTTTCTGCATGTAAGGCATCACGTAATTTTTTCAGGCTTTTTGGTGGAAGTTCTTCACAACCCAATTCGAACAAAACGGTATGTTTAGACATTATTTGCTCTCCTTGTGGGCTTCTTTCGCTTCTGCTTCAACTTGTGCTTTTAACTGTGCTAACACTTCATCACGTAATGCAGGTTCAGCCATTGGGAAACCAAGTTCCGCACGTGCAGCCACATAGCTTTGTGCAATTGAACGGGCTAATGTACGTACACGTAAAATGTAACGTTGACGTTCAGTCACAGAAATCGCGCCACGCGCATCCAATAAGTTGAAGCTGTGTGATGCTTTCACGACTTGCTCATATGCAGGAAGTGGAAGTTTCGCTTCGATCAAACGCGTTGCTTCAGCTTCATAGAAATCGAACAATTCAAACATTTTTTCAACGTTGGCATATTCGAAGTTATAGGTCGATTGTTCCACTTCATTTTGGTGGAATACATCACCATACGTTACCGTACCGAATTGACCTTTGGTCCACACCAGATCATAAACAGAGTCTACACCCTGCAAGTACATTGCAAGACGTTCAAGACCGTAAGTGATTTCACCAGTCACTGGGTAGCACTCAACACCACCGACTTGCTGGAAGTAAGTGAACTGCGTCACTTCCATGCCATTGAGCCAAACTTCCCAACCAAGACCCCAAGCACCTAATGTTGGAGATTCCCAGTTGTCTTCTACGAAACGAATGTCGTGAACTAAAGGATCAATACCAATCGCTTTTAATGAATCAAGATAAAGCTGCTGGATGTTGTCCGGGTTTGGCTTAAGCACCACCTGGAATTGGTAGTAGTGTTGCAGACGGTTCGGGTTTTCACCATAACGACCATCTTTCGGACGGCGTGATGGCTGAACGTAAGCTGCGTTCCATGTTTCAGGGCCAAGTGCGCGAAGGAAGGTTGCAGTGTGGAATGTGCCTGCGCCCATTTCCATATCATAAGGTTGCAAAATGACGCAGCCTTGCTCCGCCCAGTAAGTTTGTAAGGCAAGAATTAAGCCTTGGAAGGTATCAATATGCGATATGGCGCGACTCATGGTCATCCACTTAAAATTAGAGAAAAATTGTGCTCAATTATAAGGACTTTGCAGGGGAGTGGCAAAGGGTTAATGCATCGATACTTTTTTGAAAAAAACCACAATGCCCTGAAAAGATCACAGTCCTCTATTTCAGCCGTGCAATTTGGTCTTTTATGAGTACTTTATGCTGATCTAAAAACCAACAATAAATCGGATAGATTGCATTCCTCTATTTCAGCAGATCAATGAAATTGTGATAAAGATAAACTGATCTTATACGATTGTTTGCATGAAACTGGTTTAATCTGCATACAGTAAAATAATGCTTAAAAATAAGGAAGATCATGACAACTTGTAAAATTCAGTGCCATTTAAAATACAAGATTGTTCAAGCCACAGAATTTGTTTTTCTGATACAAGTTGCCCATCATCCTGATCAAACGATTATTGAAGAACAACTGACATTTAATCCACCCATCGCATGGCGCGAATTTCAAGATTCAAGCCATCAAAACCGTCATATTCGCCTGCATGTCGAACCTTGTGACCATTTTGAAGTCAACTATAGCGCGACAGTTGAACGTCATCCTGCCATCAATGTCGATCTTCAGCAAAATCTGAATGAAGTGGTTGTTTCCGATTTACCCGATGAAGTGCTGCCTTATTTATTGGCTAGTCGCTATTGTAATTCAGACCTGCTGGTCGACATGGCAAACCGCTCATTTGCCTGGATGGAGCCGGGCTATACTAGAGTCAAAGCCATTGAACAGTGGATTTATAACAATATTTTTTATGTTTCTGGCAGCTCGGATCAATTTAATACAGCGACAGATGTACTTATTCACCGCGCGGGGGTGTGCCGTGATTTTGCCCATTTGGGCATTGCGCTGTGTCGTGCTTTAGGCATTCCGGCACGCATGGTGGTTGGTTATGTCGAAATTGAAAAATTTCTACCCGATTTTCACGCGATTTTTGAAGCCTATCTAGATGGCGGATGGGTGTTGTTTGACCCGACGCGACTGGCGCCTGTTGAAAATATGGTTCGTATTGCCACCGGTATTGATGCCGGAGATGTTGCGTTTTCAACCTACTATGGCGAGATTGAGCTGATAAAAATTGAGCCGATAATTAGCGATCAGCTGGATGACTAGTCATCCTTAAAAGGGATTAAAAGTG
The DNA here is from genome assembly GCF_052712855.1 of Acinetobacter sp. F16. Classification (NCBI taxonomy): domain Bacteria; kingdom Pseudomonadati; phylum Pseudomonadota; class Gammaproteobacteria; order Moraxellales; family Moraxellaceae; genus Acinetobacter; species Acinetobacter sp. F16. The sequence continues at coordinate 67,015 of NZ_JBRATK010000003.1, read as the reverse complement.
TCACTCACTATAATGATTTTAAAGCAATGTATAGCGTCAACCGAGGATCGTGCCGTGGGTTAAAACGCCGTGGATAATGTATTACAACTTTTGCAAAATCGTCATCACTGCTCCAAATAATGGGGGGACATTTTTACTTGGAGAATCATCAAAAAATTGATAATAAAAAGATATAAAATGAATACATCTTCGCACAGCATCATTCTATAATTCACAGCTTCAATTCGAAAATAAAAAAAGGCATGCTGTGTTTCATCCGCAACTTGAATGGCTCAATACCTTAAAACCCAATTTCAAAGTCCTGCCGCTCAAAGACCGCCTGCTGTGTGGCATAGGCGCATTGCTGGGACTTGCACTTTCATCGCTGATCAGCTGGTGGGTATTGGGCGATATCAATGCCTGGTATATCGCGCCAATGGGTGCATCATCGGTGTTGCTGTTTGCCGTACCTGCCAGTCCATTGGCTCAACCGTGGAATATGGTGGTCGGAAATAGTATTGCAGGCATTATTGGCGTGACCTGTGCAATGTATATCCCTAACTTGACGGAAGCCTTTAGTGTTGCGGTGGGCCTCTCGATTGTCTTAATGATGACTACAGATTCCCTGCATCCACCCAGTGGGGCAGTGGCCATTACTGCAGTTTTGGGCGGCGAGGCAGTACATCAGCTGGGATACAACTTTATTTTCTATCCGGTTTTATTGAATTCACTTTTATTGCTGATGATTGCGATCTTGTTTAATCGCTTGCTGGGCAAACAGTATCCGCAAGTTGCGCAAATCAATCAGCGTTCTAAAGACCCGACGCCGACCCAAAAAGTCACGATTCAACCGCAAGATATTCAAGCCACTCTGGATCAGCAAACCGAGCTGTTAGATATCAGTGAATATGACTTACAAAAAATTATTTTAGCAGCGCAGGAAAAAGCCAATGCGAGGGGAGTGAGCCAGTTTAAGTGTCAGGACATTATGACCAAAGATGTCATTAGCCTGAATGAAAACGATGATATCCATTCGGCTTTGGATAAATTCAAGCACATGAATTTAATGAGCCTGCCTGTGATCGATGATCAGCATCAATTGGTGGGAACACTGGCTTTGTATGAAGTGGTGGAATGGTTTAAGCGTGCGACCGATTTAAGAACCACATGGCAGCGTCAGGTTAAAGACATTATGGTGCGTCAAGTGGTTACGGTAAAAGCGGAGCAACCGATTCAGGATTTGGTGCCGTATTTTGTGGAACGTTCATTTAACTACATTCCAGTAGTGGAAAAGCAGAAAATGGTCGGGATTATTAGCCGTGCCGATATGATTGCGGCATTGAACCAGCAGTTGAATGTTGCTGTATAAGGCAAAATCAGGCAAAAAAAAGCTACGGCTCATTGGGGTAAGAGCCGTAGCATAAAACGCTAAACTGTTCACAGTTAAAGTTTTAACGGTATGGATTCGAGTCCCGATTTACCGTACGAACTGGATTCTGATAGCCTGAGCCAACATCTATTTGAAACTTTTTTTTAGGCATAATCAGCCATAAAACCAGATAGACTAAAATCCCTGGAAATGCTGCGCTCATAATAGAAACAATGACAAATATAATGCGGAGTAAATTTGCATTCCAACCAAATCGTTCAGCAATACCACCCATCACACCTGCAATCATGTTCTGTCGGTTAGAGCGATATAAACCAACATTGGCCATCTAGGTCTCCTTGAAATTAGAAAAGATATGAAGTTAAAACAACTTATCCATAATTAGAAAATGGTGATGAAAAAGACTTTTTAAAGTAATGGGGAATAGTAAATCGTTAAGTTATGTAACTGGCTATGCCTTATTTACCAGAGTGCGTTATAAGCTATATTTAGCTTATATCTTAAGAATGTTGATTTATATCAATGCAAATCAACTCAATATCTGAACTGTCTTATAGGGAAATGAGAATAAAACCAGATAACTTATCTAATAAATAATTGAATGCACAACGAAACAAAGAAAATCTAAAATTTAGGGGTAAGTGGGTGTTTCTAAAAACAGATTATCGTAAATGTATGCTTGTGGCTGTTTTATTGGGGCTTGTGGGCTGTAATCAGCCACTAGAAGAGCCTGTGGCTGAACAAATGGAATTGGAAAATCAGGCAGTCAACTCTAGCAGTCCAGATACTGAAGGCAACAAACTGACCCAGGTAGCCGGGCAGGCCACACTGCCGCCAGTGGATAACACAACCGAGACCTGGGAAAAAATTCCAGAAAGTGCGGAGCCCTATGTGGGGCGTTATCGTAGTGCGATTAGCTGTAGTGATCCTTTGATGAAATGCAAAGAGGGAACTGCCGATCTGGTTATTAATTTATTGCAGGATGGCAGGGCATATCGCACTATTATTCATTTTGGCAAAATTACCTTTGCTTCGAACCTTTACCGTCGTCAGGATTATTGGTCTTATGATTCCGCACATCATCAAGTGATTGTGCATCGATCGAATGGGGTCGATTTCTTTTATAACATCGATCAAGACCAGAACCTGGTCATGGATTTAGATAAAATTGCCCATGCATCGGAGCGAAACGAACAATATTTTGCTGATGGTAATCCATTTCCTCAGCAGGCCTATCGCTTAGTCAAAGAAAGTACTCCAGTAAAACCCAGCGAATCCTAAAATTTAAGCAAAAAAATTGAAATTTATTGCAATTATGATCATTAAATTTGGTGGGTTGTGAGGGGCTCGAACCCTCGACCAATAGATTAAGAGTCTACTGCTCTACCAACTGAGCTAACAACCCAGAATGCATTTAAAAACTCTGTTTTAAATGAATTACAAGATGAAGCAAAATTTCGAGAATGGCGAATCTACCGAAAGGGGTATGGTTTGTCTTGGTCGGAATATTTGCAGGTTTCGTTTCTATTGTAGTACAGAAAGAAGCCTTAAGAAAGATATGGTGGGCCGTCCGCGACTCGAACGCGGGACCAATGGATTAAAAGTCCACTGCTCTACCAACTGAGCTAACGGCCCATATTTTCAGAAGAAAATATCTGAGAAGTAAAAAAGCTTCCCTGTAGAGAAGCTCTTTAGAATCTTGGTGGGCCGTCCGCGACTCGAACGCGGGACCAATGGATTAAAAGTCCACTGCTCTACCAACTGAGCTAACGGCCCAAGATAATCAAAATAAGTGGTGGGCCGTCCGCGACTCGAACGCGGGACCAATGGATTAAAAGTCCACTGCTCTACCAACTGAGCTAACGGCCCTCAACCAACATTCAAGCATTGCTTGGATGCACAGTGTAAGAAAATAAAAGAATTTTCTAAACACCACTTCGTTTTGATGGGCGTATTGTAGCAAGTTATCAAACGAGCGCAAGTAAAAAATAGCAAACTTGTTGATGTTTGATTATAAATGCAACAAATTTGCTATATCTACTCAAAAAACATACGGTTTGGGTTAGAAACGGTACTGATAAGCTTGAATATTGTTGAATATTTCGACTGTTAAATCACAATATTCCGCGGCATTCGGCAGTAAAACCAACAAGCGTTCATCATTTTTGCTGGGATCAAAAGCCTGCTCTTTTAACTTGTTCTTTTGGTACTTAAACGTACCGGTAGTTTCGACCTGTATTTGAACACGCAAGAACACAGGAACAGCATAAGCAGGCAAGCATTTTTTAAACTCGGTTGCCATTTGCTTTAAATCTTGTGCTGTTAATTCTGTACCCTCTGCAAGCGTAATTGCTGCCATACCGGCACGACCGTTGGTATTGGGGATTTCTACGCCATAAACCACAGCTTCAGCAATTTTTTCATATTCACTGACTGCATTTTCCACTTCAGTGGTCGATACATTTTCACCTTTCCAGCGGAATGTATCACCCAGGCGGTCCACAAATTGGGCATGACGGAAGCCGATATCGCGTACCAGGTCGCCGGTGTTAAAGAAGGCATCACCCGATTTAAACACGTCTTTCATAATCACGGATTGATTCTTTTCCGGGTCGGTATAGCCATCAAAAGGTGAGCGACGAGTAATTTTACCAATCAATAAACCGACTTCACCTTTTTTAACCTTCTTGCACCAGCCTTTGGCATCTTTCACCGGTGCATTGCTTTCTTTATCAAACTCAACAATGGCATAGGGAGTAGGGGAAAAGCCGACGGTGTTGTCAAAGTTAAACACGTTACTGAAACCGACATTGCCTTCGCTTGAAGCATACAGCTCAAGAATTTCTTCTACCCCAAAACGCTGCTTGAATTTGTCCCAGATATTCGGGCGCATGCCATTACCAATCATCTTTTTGACACGATGACCGTGTTCCAGTTCAGATACAGGCGCATCCATGAGGTAACGGCATAATTCACCGACATAGCCAATTGCCGAGACATCAAATTTTTGCACATCTTTCCAGAAAGCAGAGGTGGAATATTTGCGTCGTAAGGCCAGTGTGGCACTACCGGCAATGACACCGCACCAACAGACTACAATGCCTGTCGCATGATAGAGCGGCAAGGTCACGTACATGACATCGTCTTTAGTCAGGTTTAACACATGCCCATAGGTGCCATAGGCCAAAGTCCAGCGGCTATGCGTGAAAATGACCGCTTTGGGTAAACCGGTGGTACCCGAGGTATAGATATAAAATAAACCGTCTTTACCTTGAATGCTATGCGTGGTCGGTGTGTTGAATTTGGGAAAATGATCGATTTTATCTGCAAGATTTGCCCAGTCTTTCGGTGCTGTACCTGCATCCATTCGAGTGGACTGATCTGCAAACCAGTGAAAACGATCTGCTGCAACTGTTAAGTCTAGGCGCACTTCTTCCACAGCATGACGGCATTCTTCACCGACAATAACTGCAATCGGTTTAACCAGGTTAATGCTATGCGTCAGTGCCTTAGCGGTTTGCGAGGTGTTGACCAAAGCTGAAGTCACGCCAATTTTCGCCAAAGCCACCACTGTTGCCACCAGTTCAGGGCGGTTTTCCACCATTACGGCAATGACATCGCCTTTACGTGCGCCAAGCGACAGATAAAAGTGCCCGATTTGGTTGGCCCATTCATTCAGTTCTTGATAACTGAATTTTTGATCTTCGAATAATAGCGCTGTACCGTGAGGATTGCGTTTGACTGCTTTTTCAAAGGCAATGCCCAAGCCCGCAGGTGTGTTGGATGTGCGTAAATAGGCTTGTTTCAGACCACTCAATAGATGAGGGACTTTGCTCATAAATTTGGGTAATTTTGCTGCGACATCAGCAAGACCAATAAGATCGCTCTGTGTGTTGTGGTTCATAAGAATCCTATTTATTTTTTCATAATCCAATATGTCTATTTGTTTGCGGTCATCTGTACAGGTGTCTTTTTAATCGTTTAATCCTAGTGCAATCAACCTAATTTGACAAAAGTATCAAAAAAAACCTAGTCACCGAAATGACTAGGTTTTTTTTATTCGCTGCATTAGAGCTAATTATGTCTCATTTGCAGGAGTTACTTTCTTTGGAGGGCGACCGCGAGGGCGACGGGGACGGACAGGTTTGTCTGCGTCATCGTCAGCATCCGGGGTGTCCGTATCCGCTTTTGGCTCAGCCAGTGCCTGCACGTCTTGAGCGACCTCTGTCGGGGCAGGTTTTGGCTTTGCTGCCTTTTCAACAGGAGCAGCTTTAGCTTGCTTGACTGGCTCGGCAACCACTTCTGGAGCGGCTGTGACTTCAGTCACTTCCGCTACGGGTGCTTGCTCAATCACAGCTTCTGCTTGTTTAACCGGAGCAGCTTCAGTCGCTGTTGTTTCAACAACTTCTTTTGCAGCTTCAGGTTCGCTATGTTGTGCCTTTTTGGCTTGCTCTAAAGCCTGTTCCGCAGCAAGTTTTGCCAAACGGCGACGCTCACGTGGATCATTGGCAACACGATTGTCTGAAACAGCAGCCGGTGGGGTCAAGTCCAACACGGGTGCCGGTTCTGCCTCTGGTGCCGCTTTGGTTACAGCAACATCACGGGTAACCGGTTGTGCTGGTGCTTCCGCTTCAGTTGCCTGACGCACGAGAGTTGCCGCATATTGCTCAGTGAATTTCACCAATGCGCGGTTGAACGTCGGGATTAAACCAAATTGCTCAATCAGTACTGAACAATCTTCACCATAGACGTGGCGAATGAGGCTGCCAACGGTATATTGACCCAAAGTTGGAACCTGAGATGGGTTCAATTTTGGAGCTTGAGCCTGTTTGGCCTGAGCTTCACGTTTTTGACGACGGCGCATACGCGGATCGTTGCTGGCACGTTGGTCAGCAGAACGCGGTTGCTGTGGCTCGCGGGTTTCAGGCGTTGCAGCAGGTTTTTCTTCCTTCGCAGCAACAGGTTTCTCAACCACAGCTGCTTTGATTTCTGCTACAGCGACAGGTGCAGTTTGCGCGATTGGTGCTTCAACAACAGTTGCTGATGCATTTAACGCCACAATTTCACTTTTCGCCTGATCGACATTTACCACCAATGCAGTTGGAATAACTTCCTGACGAGGTGTATCAATCACTTCGACTTTAGGCTGTTGTTCGTTCACTACTGGAGCAGCAATGGCTTGCTGAGGAGCAGCCTGTTCGTTCAATACGCTTTGATCGCGGTGGCGATTTGGACGATTTGGACGTTGCGGGCTATTGCGGTCACGACGTGGAACAGCATTTTGCTCTGGTTGAGTTTCAGAGGCTTGTTGTTCAACGTGTTGACGTCGAGTCGGACGCTTGTTGTCACGCTGATCTTGACGTGGCTCGCGCTGTTCTTGACGTGCTTCATGACGCGGCTCTTGGCGTTGCTCATGACGAGGAACCTGAACAATTTCTTCATGCACTTGATTTTGTTGATTGTCGTGCTGAACTTGTTCACGTTGCTCTTTAGGCTTGTTACGCTTTTTATTGTGACGTTGCGCTTTTTCTTCTCGATCAGAATACTTGTCCGCAATTTCACGCTGTTCCTGTTTTGGTGTTACAGGTGCATTTGGCGTTAAGTAAGCATTGTTTGCAGTTGCAACTGGTGCAGTTGCAGCAGGTGCAGATGTCGCAACCTGACCGAATTGACCACGGCTTACAGCACCACCATTGACCATTTGTTCAATGGCAGCAGCAGCATTGTTTGCAGTACGTGCCTGATCAACTGTTTTAGCTTGCTTTTGCACAAACAGGTTTTCTAGCCATGCACATGGGCTTGCTGAAGCTTGAGCAGCAGGCGCAACTTGAGCTGGTTGTGGTTGCTGTACGTCTTGAGCCACTTGTTGTGGACGACGTTGTGGCTTGTTGTTCTGGTTTTTAGCCTGTTGCTGAGCAGGTGCCTGTGCAGCAGCTTGAGCTTGTTGCTCACCTTCCAAATGCCATTCAGAAGATTCATAACCCAGCTCTTTTTCGCTTGAACGTGTTGCTTCAGTACGTTCATAGCTGGTTGGTGCAAAACCTTCAGCATTATAAGTAATTTCATAATGCGGTGTTTCCAAGTGCGGATGGGGCAACACGGTTACACGGACATTTGAAGTTTGTTCTAAATACACCAGCGTATGACGCTTTTCATTCAACATGAATGCTGCGATTTCAACCGGAACTTCGACCTGAACTTCACCTTGACGTTCACGCAGTGCAATTTCTTCCACTTTACGCATGATTGAAAGGGATAAAGAGCGCAGGTCACGTACCATGCCGGTACCATGACAGCGTGGGCAAACGTAGCCAGTCGCTTCTTCAAGAGAAGGACGCAGACGTTGACGGCTCATTTCCATCAAGCCAAAACGAGACAATTGACCGAACTGGATACGTGCGCGGTCACTTTGAGTGGCTTCACGAAGTTTGGCTTCAACCATACGCTGGTTACGGTCTTTGGTCATGTCGATAAAGTCGATCACCACCAAACCACCAATATCACGTAAACGCAGTTGACGTGCAATTTCTTCAGCAGCTTCCAAGTTGGTATTTAAAGCGGTGTCTTCAACATCATGACCACGGGTCGATTTCGCTGAGTTAATGTCGATTGACACTAAAGCTTCGGTTTGGTCGATCACGATTGAACCGCCAGAAGGAAGTTTTACTTCACGTTCATAAGCTGTTTGAATTTGGCTTTCAATGGCAAAGTGAGCAAATAGCGGCTCATTTAAGGTATAGGTTTTAAGCTTTTCTAACTGGCGCGGCATCACGGCTTTCACGAAGTTATAAGCTTCGGTATAGGCTTGCTCAGAGTCAATTAAAATTTCTGCAACATCATCACGTAAATAGTCACGAATGGCACGAGTAACCACGCCCGCTTCCTGATGCACCAGCATTGGTGAAGGACCAGAACTTGCTGTGGTTTGGATTTGTGCCCAAAGATCCATCAGGTGTTGCAAGTCAAGTTGCAATTCTTCTTGTGAACGACCAATACCGGCAGTACGAACAATCACGCTCATGCCACGCGGAATATTGAGTGACGACAACATTTCTTTCAATTCTTCACGAACTGAACCTGAAATTTGACGACTGATACCGCCACCTTTAGGGTTGTTTGGCATAAGCACCAAATAACGACCGGCAAGCGAGATAAAGGTAGAAAGGGCAGCACCTTTATTGCCACGTTCTTCTTTTTCCACCTGAACAAGAAGTTCTGTGCCTTCAGTGATCAGTTCGCGGATATTCGAAGTTTGGCGAGGGTCTGCCTTGTAATATGAGTTTGCGATTTCACGCATAGACAGGAAGCCTTGACGACCTGCACCATACTCAACAAATACAGCTTCTAGAGAAGGTTCAACGCGAGTCACGTGACCTTTATAGATATTGGATTTCTTTTGTTCACGGGTACGATTTTCTAAATCAAAATCGTAAAGACGCTGACCAGTGACAAGTGCAACGCGAATCTCTTCGGCATGTGTTGCATTAATCAACATACGTTTCATGGGTGTAACACCTAATAGTGATACACAACAAAACATCGCTATTCACGTAGCGAACATCACACATTACGGATCAATACCCAGATCTCAAATAAACGCTTGTGGTCTGAGCTTTTTTACCGGCCTTTTTTTGGGCTTCGGTTTTTGATTCACGTATCGATGATGGCAATACGGCTTCAATCCTTAAACGATTAAAGTCACCTGAACGCTTCACTGGCGGACAAACGGTGCATTAGATGTGAGTAACTTTCACTGTCACGTAGCTTGAAGATCATCCCTTCCATTAAGATAGAGCGTCTTGATACGGAATTATCATCGTATCTTTGCTTTATGTGCAGATCCAATGCATCAACGTTGTAGCCTGAATGCGACTTCAGGGTGCGACTAATCTGATGTGTATCAGTTTACGTTTAAAAACCAACTTTAAGTTGGCGACATATTTTTTAGGGCAGACTGATTTATGTACATAAGTACAATTAAACGCAACAGTTTGCTTTTTTGCCGATATAATAAGCCTTCGGCGTCGGCATATTCTTTAGGGACCTTTCCGTGTTTAATGTGAATAGTCAAATTTAATATTCAGCTTCAAAAATATTGAAGTGATTAAATTTTTTCACACTAACGGTGGTATCCGTGCGCTGACTATATCAAACCTTGCATCATCTGCCTATGGGTTAAGCTTATGTTTCTTGTGTAAAGCATAGCCTAAGTGATCAGTTTTTAATCAATTTTAGTATTTTTTTGGGTCATCGTAACTGTATGAATTCTACGCAAGAATGGCAAAGTGTCACTTGGTTTGAAGTGGACGAGCATCAATCAGGCCAGCGCATCGATAATTTTTTATTTTCCCGACTTAAAGGCGTGCCTAAAAGTCGTATTTACCGTTTGATGCGTGAAGGACAGGTTCGGGTCAATAAAAAGCGTATCAAAGCGGAAACCAAACTGGCCATTGGTGACCAGATTCGTGTTGCGCCCATTCGTTATGAGCCGAAAGATGAAACGCCAGTTCCAGTGTCGGACAAAGTGGCTCAAAGTCTGCTCAGCCGTGTGATTTATGAAGATGAAGGTCTCATGGTGGTGAATAAACCTTCAGGTATTGCCGTACATGGGGGCAGTGGTGTGGCGTATGGTCTGATTGAAGGCTTACGCGCAGCAACCGGGAAGAAGTATCTGGAACTGATTCACCGTATTGACCGTGATACTTCCGGCCTGGTGATGATCAGTAAAAAACGCAGTACCTTAAAAACCCTGCAAGATTTGCTGCGTGAACATAAGATCAAAAAAACCTATGCAGCGATTGTGAAAGGCAATGTCGCGATCGATCGTCAACTGATTGATGCACCTTTACACCGTTATGAGCTTGCCAATGGCGAGCGCCGTGTATGTGTCTCTAAAGAAGGTAAAGAGTCTAAAACCCAGTGGAATGTGGCTGAACGCTTTATGCATGCAACGCTTGTATATGCCTCACCGCTTTCAGGTCGTACCCATCAGATTCGTGTGCATGGTTTAAGTATTGGTCATCCTTTAATTGGCGATGAAAAATATGGTCATGAAACTGCCTACAAAGGTCCGAAAGCACGTCGCTTATGCTTGCATGCAATGCGTCTGGAAATTCCGGGTTATGAAACTATTGAAGCGCCATTGCCTGAAGATATGCAGAGTCTGGTGGCACAGTTAAGAGCGCAGAAGAAAGATAAAGAATCGGCTTTAACGGATCGTGACGAAGACTGAATGCTCTTCTCTAGAGTGGCGGGTCTATTTGATGAGTAATCCCGTTACTCAAGAATATGGACGAATAGCTTTGACCTCTCCCTAACCCTCTCCTAAAAGGAGAGGGTATGTCACGATAGTGAATGAGAGGAATAAATTAAATTTGGTTAAACATATCTCACAATATTTAGTTCATTCCTTGAGCTTGAAAAATAATAGAAAATCCCTCGCTTTTTAGGAGAGGTTAATTTCAAGTTATTATTCACCATGAATCAAATACTGGAATTTATTTATGCAACAACCTGTGGAACTTATTATCTTTGATTGGGATGGTACTTTATTTGATTCAGTCGGGCAGATTGTGGAAAGCCTGCAGTTTGCTGCCAAAGAATATCAGCAACCTTTAACCGAAGCAGCTGCAAAAAGTATTATTGGTTTGGGATTGCCGGAAGTCGCGCAAGTGTTATTTCCGGAGGTGCCGGAATTGCACGCTGATATTTTGCAATGCTATGCAACCCACTATGTTGAAAACTCGAAAAGTGACGCATGGTTTGAAGGTGTGGCTGAAATGCTGCACACATTAAAAGCTGAAGGCATCAAACTTGCAGTGGCAACCGGAAAAAGCCGTAAAGGTTTGGACCGGGTATTAACTCAAACCCAGAGTCATGAGCTTTTTGTCGTGACCCGTGCAGCAAGTGAAACCAAATCCAAACCTGATCCACTGATGCTTGCCGAAATTTTGCACCTTACCGGTGTCAATGCTGAAAATGCGATTATGGTCGGTGATACGTCCTATGACCTGGAAATGGCACAGAACATTGCCATGCCACGTATTGGGGTGAGTTATGGGGTGCATACACCTGAAACTCTGGCTCAATATAAGCCAATTGCCATTGCAGAGGATGTCGCAAGTCTGCACCAGCTATTATTAAATCAGGTGAATTTGAAACAGGCAGTTTAAGAGATCTCGAATGCTCAAAAGGGTGATTTCAAATCACCCTTTTTTATACGTATTCAATTCTAAATTGACTTATTTTATTCTAAATTTTTGCAGATCAGGTTCGTGGTTGCCCCAACCGGTCCAGTAATTGACTACAGTGACGGTTTTATTTTCAATACTCATGATTTTATAAAGATCATTACGCGGCGGTGAAATTTCATTGGGACGAATGACTTCAGTCATCATAAAAATCTCGGGTGTAATCCAGGTAATGCGCCATGCATCGGTATTGGAGTCGCCACGACTACAGTCCATTTCATTTTGCCAAGCAGCAGCGGTCGCTTGAGGATTAAATTTAAGTCCGGCACAACTTGCACCATTTAAAATGAGATACTTGTTTTTAAGTTGGTTTTGATAACTTTGTGCAAAGCTTGTACTACATAAGGTGCCCAGTAAAGCCATCAATACCAGTGTTTTAATTTTCATTGCTAATATCTTAAGTCCTTGTTTTTAATTATTTAAAAATATCATGTTGATTGAGAAGTGAATATATCGTTTTTACTCAAAATGTAAGGATCGTCTCATCTTTTAGTCGTAGACGGGATTGATTGTTAAAATGAATCACCTGTATTGCAGAGCTGCTGACTCGGATATCATGCAATATCTAGGCTAAGTGCTTTGTATCACTCAAAAAAGTAGAATTCCTTTTATAGGTAATAGCTATTGTAAAAAATAAAATAAGTATTGGCATAAAAAGCGCATTTTTCAGATTCTAAATCAGTTTATACATATACACGTTTTCCCAAGATGGGCAGCACCCATTTGCTGATGCGTTTGATCATTTGCATAGAATTTTTCTGATTGTTCATTCCATTTCCATCGATCACGGTATAAGTCCAATTTTTTGCAGTTTAAGGAAACATTGATGTCGAATTCTGCTGTTGTTGAATCAGTCGCCTTAGCGCTTAGAGAAGCTGAGTTGTCACAAACTGCGATTGCACCGATTCGCCCGCAACTGGGTGGTGAAAGTGCAGATGTAGATATTGCCTATGCAGTTCAAGAATTAAATACCCAACGTGCCCTAGGCGAAGGACGTCGTTTAGTTGGCCGCAAAATCGGTTTGACTTCAAAAGTTGTACAAGCTCAACTCGGTGTAGATCAGCCTGACTTTGGTATGTTGTTTGCAGACATGTCTTATGGTGATGGCGAAGCTATCCCGGCAGGTCTATTGATTCAGCCTAAAGTTGAAGCAGAAATCGCATTAATCATCAATAAAGATCTGACCCAAGAACATCATACCTATGCAGACATTATCAGTGCGACTGAATATGCCTTGCCAGCGGTAGAAGTAGTAGATAGCCGTATCGAAAACTGGAAAATTTCCTTGATTGATACCGTTGCCGATAACGCATCTTCAGCAGCTTTTGTTTTGGGCTCAAAACCGGTGAAACTTGAAAACCTGGATTTGGTGAACTGCAAAATGACCATGACCCGTGGTGATGAAGTGGTATCGACTGGTGTAGGTAAAGCCTGCCTTGCAAACCCACTCAACGCTGCTGTTTGGTTGGCGGATGAAATGGTTCGCCGTGGTCGTCCACTTCTTGCTGGTGACATCGTATTGACCGGTGCATTGGGTCCTATGGTTGTTGCACATCCGGGTGATGAATTCAAAGTTGAAATTGAAGGCTTTGGTTCTGTTGTTGCTGCATTTGCTGCTGAATAAGTCTGTATTTTAAGAGAGTACGTTAATGAAAAAGATTAAATGTGCATTAATCGGTCCGGGTAATATCGGTACAGATTTGCTTTACAAACTTCAACGTAGTGAAGTTTTAGAACCTGTATGGATGGTGGGGATTGACCCAACCTCTGAAGGTTTGGCGCGTGCAGCGAAAATGGGTTTAAAAACCACTGCTGAAGGCGTAGACGGTTTATTGCCGCACGTTTTAGCAGACAATATTCAAATTGCTTTTGATGCAACTTCTGCTTATGTACATGCTGAAAATAGCCGCAAGTTAAATGAGCTTGGCGTACAGATGATTGACTTGACGCCTGCAGCGATTGGTCCATTCTGCGTACCGCCGGTAAACCTGGAAGCTTTGCTTGAACAGGGTGAATTGCCAAACGTAAACATGGTGACATGTGGCGGTCAGGCAACCATTCCTATGGTGGCAGCGATTTCACGTGTTCAACCTGTGAACTATGGTGAAATCATCGCAACAGTATCAACTAAATCGGTGGGTCCGGGTACACGTAAAAACATTGATGAATTTACACGTACCACTGCCGGTGCAATCGAGCAGGTGGGTGGCGCGAAACAAGGTAAAGCCATCATCATTATCAACCCTGCTGAGCCACCACTGATGATGCGTGACACTGTACACTGTCTTGTTGAAGGTACGCCGGATCAGGCTGCCATCACAGCATCTGTGCATGCCATGATCAAGGAAGTTCAAAAATACGTACCAGGTTACAAACTTGTAAATGGTCCAGTATTTGACGGTAACCGTGTTTCAATGTTCCTCGAAGTGGAAGGTTTGGGTGATTACTTGCCTAAATATGCCGGTAACCTGGACATTATGACTGCAGCTGCTGCACGTACTGCAGAAATGTTTGCAGAACGTCTCATCGCGAACCAAGCAGCGCAAGCTGAAGCAGAAGCTTAAGGAGCAGACCATGTCAAAAATTATTATTAATGATATGACGTTACGTGATGGTATGCACCCAATGCGCCATCAAACTACACCAGAGCAAATGGTTGCAATTGCAACTGCACTTGATGATGCGGGTGTACCTTTAATCGAAGTGACACATGGTGACGGTTTAGGCGGTAACTCTGTGAACTACGGTTTTGCAGCTGCGACAGATGAAGAATATTTATCAGCGGTTATTCCAAAGCTTAAACAAGCCAAAGTATCTGCGCTTTTAATTCCGGGTATTGGTACGGTTGACCACTTGAAAATGGCGCACGATGTAGGTGTAGCAACCATTCGTGTGGCAACGCACTCTACTGAAGCTGACGTTTCTGAACAGCACATTACTGCTGCGCGTAAACTTGGCATGGACACTGTGGGCTTCTTGATGATGGCGCACATGGCGGCTCCAGAAAAACTTCTGGAAGAAGCGCAAAAAATGGTGTCATACGGTGCAAACTGTATCTACGTCACTGACTCTGCGGGTTATATGTTGCCGAATGACGTGACTGACCGCGTGGGTATTTTACGTGCCAACCTGGGTTCAGAGATCGAAATCGGTTTCCACGGTCACCATAACTTGGGTATGGGCGTTGCTAACTCTGTTTCAGCGGTTCAAGCCGGTGCAACCCGTGTCGATTTGGCTTCTGCCGGTTTAGGCGCAGGCGCAGGTAATACGCCACTTGAATTGTTTGTTGCGGTTGCTAACCGTATGCAAATGGAAACAGGCGTAGACTTGTTCAAAGTTCAGGATATTGCTGAAGAACTGATTGTTCCAATGATGCAGCAACCGATTCGTGCCGACCGTGATGCAGCAACTTTAGGTTATGCCGGTGTTTACTCATCGTTCCTGTTGTTTGCTAAACGTGCTGAAGCGAAATATGGTGTCTCTGCTCGTGAAATTCTGATGGAATTGGGCCGCCGTGGCACAGTAGGCGGTCAGGAAGACATGATCGAAGACTTGGCATTGACCATGTCTAAAGCCAAAGAAGCTCAAGCTTAATTTTAAAATCTTCTTTTCAATTAAGTTTTAAAAAAGCGCCCTGTTCAGGGTGCTTTTTTTATGGCTAAGCATTTGTATTTATAGATAAAAAAGATCATATGATATTTAAAATATATCAAAACAATCAATTATTTAAGAAGCTTTAAAAGCTGCTTAAACCTAAAAACGATTAATAAAAAAAAATTACATCCCAAAAAGTCAAATTTTCTTAAAAATAAGCACTGCAACAAGGGCTTAAAAATAATGCCATAAAATAAAGCGTAAATATCTTATTGTTTAAAGTTCTTAACAAGAATTGATGGCGAATCTTAAAAAACAAAAAAGCCGGATGAATGCCCTGAATCTTAATACTCTGGTCTGATTTTTTTTGGCTGTATTGTTGAGCATGATGGCGTCATAGCTTAATTTGATTACTGGGAATAGGCCATGCGTCGTCAAACTTTATGGAAAGCCATCTGTGCTGCGACTCTAGCATTAGGTACAACTGCAACGAATGCAGAATTTATCGACGATAGCCAAGTCCAATTAAAATTTAAAAACTTTTATTTAGACCGTCAGTATGCGGATCTTCCACAAAATAACTGGGGTTCATGGTCACAAGGCATTACTCTGGATGCAAAATCCGGTTATCAGGATATAGGTGGCGGTATTCAAGTGGGTGCAGACCTTTTGGTACAGCACGCATTTAAATTGAATGGCCGTGATAAAAATGCCGACTTCGTTTTACCGCATGACGGTAAAGAGTCAAAAGACAACTTCGGTAAAGTGGGCGCAACCTTAAAAGCCAAAGTTTCGCAAACCGAATTAAAAGTGGGTGAGTTGTTACCGGTATCTCCAGTATTGGTCTTCGATCCATCGCGTCAGTTGCTGACGACTTTCAGCGGTGCGTGGTTAGAATCTAAAGACATTAAAGATACCAAACTGACTTTGGCTTATATTGATAAGATCAATAACCGCTATGATAATCAGTTCCGTGACTTAACCTTGTTTGCACCTGCTAAGGGCAAAAAGTATTACGATAATGGTGAAGCTTCTGATGGAATGTGGATTGCCGGAGTAGATCATCAATTCAATAAAGAGATTGGTGCGAGCTACTGGTATGCAAATGTTCAAGATATTTACCAGCAACACTATGTGGGTTTAAATCACAGCACAACATTAGGTGAAAAAACCAAACTCACCAGCCATGCACGTTACTTTGATAACTCAGAATCAGGCAACAAATTATATGGCGACATTGATAACCAAGCTTTATCACTAGGCACTAAACTTAACCATGGTGCGCATACAGTAGGTTTGGGTTATCAGCAAATGTTTGGTGATTCAGCATTCCCTACATTGGGCGGCTGGGTGCCACAGCCTTACCTTGTAAACTGGGGTGTTGCGACCTTCACTGCTGTTGATGAGAAATCAGTAGGCTTAACTTACGGTTATGACTTCTCTGAACTGGGTGCAAAAGGTTTGAATGCTACTGCGGTGTACATGATGGGCTTTGATGCTGACACAAATGGCAAGGAAAACCAGGATTCAGATGAGCTAAATCTAATCGTGAACTACACGGTGCCTGAAGGTAAGTTGAAAGGTTTAGGCTTCCAGGCCATGTATATCGATGCTGACTTCGATTATAAAACTGACCTTAAGGAATATCGTGTAGCGACCACCTATACCTACAAGTTCTAAATCATTGAATCAAAAAAGAGCGGCTGTTGATCAGTCGCTCTTTTTTTGAGTCCGGAATATTCTGGCTTGAAATACCTTAAGAAAATTATGGCGATGCTTTTATTTTAATTGAATAAAAACAAATACATAAATAATCGTTTTTTTATAGGGTGTGATCGTAATTTTGTATCAGTTTGCAGGTCTTGAGCGGTTAATATAAAGCTGTAAAAAGTCATTTTAATGAGTCAACTTGACGTCGAATTCTTGTAATAGAGGGACACGCAAGCTAAAGACTGTAAGAGGAATCAATATGAGCACTGTTCAAATCCCTGACTATCAAACAGATCCATTCTTTGGCTTAGAAGACAAATGGATTGAAACCGCTGAAGGCGAGTTGACGCATTACCACGAAATTGGTGAAGGTACACCTATTCTATTTTTACACGGTTCAGGTACAGGCGTATCTGCTGCTGCAAACTGGTGGTTAAACTTGCCACAAATTGGTGAGCAAGCACGCTGTATCGCAATTGACACCATCGGTTATGGCCAAAGTGTGGTTGCACCAGGTACTGCTTATGGTATCCGCGCCTGGGTTGATCATGCCGTGCGTACTTTAGATGCTTTGGGTATCGAAAAAACCTGGTTGGTGGGTAACTCTTTGGGTGGCTGGTTAGCATTCCAGATGGCACTGGATTACCCTGAGCGTGTTTTGGGTATCGTGTCTATGGGTACGGGCGGTGCGAAACAGACTGCTGCACTTAAAGCGCATGCAAATCCAGTGCTTACCGAAGAAGGGATCAAGAAAACCTTGTCTATGTTTGTCGTGAACAAAGACTTGATTACCGATGAACTGGTGAAAGTACGTTTTGATTCTGCAGCAAATGACTACGCATCAAACCGTTTGATGGATGTGGTTGGCGCACGTGACCGCGACCGTTTCGAATTCCCGCTTGATTTCGAAAAAATGAAAGAAATTAAGGTTCCTGTACTTTTGATTCATGGCGTACAAGACGTGGTGATTCCTGTGTCCCGTTCATGGGATATCTTGAACATTGTTCCACATGCTGATGCACATATCTTCAGCCAATGTGGTCACTGGTCTCAAGTTGAAAAATCTGAAGAATTCAACACTGTAATTAAAAATTATTTAACAGCTCGTGGTGTTTAATCCAGCTGCCTAAATAAAATGAAAAAGGATGACCACAGTCATCCTTTTTTTATGCCTTTAATTAAGGATTAAAGACTTACAATCAAGGACTATATAGTTAAGGACTAATAAAGTTAGCCGCAACATTAATACTGATGGCTAAAATAGTGGTATTAAATCCATACGCTAATAGCAGGTGTAAAGTAAGTAACACCCGCATAGGGCGTGAAGTGGTAGATACATCTGCAGTTTGCGCCGAGGTTCCGACCACGTAACTAAAATAAATAAAATCCGGATAAGTGGGGTGTGATGTCTTGGGGAAATCCAGGCCGCCATCATTGTCTTTTTCCAATGCCAGATAAAAGTCATGGGCATAATGAATGGCAAAGATGGTATGCATAAAAAACCAGGCCGCAATCAGGGTCAGGATGGACAAGCTTAACTGACCGATTGGAATGGCAGAATTTTTGGGCAAATGATTAATTTCAATCACGATGGCAATGAAGCAGATGATCAAGGTCAGAATCACTAAAAATAGAATCAGCCATTTGCTGGCATCCTGTTGTTGCGCGCGCTGCAAAATATGGTCGTGCTCTGTACGCCACAATTTTCTTAGGGTTAAGAATAAATAGCCATAGATCGCGATATTCCAGCTGATTAAAAGACAGGTAGACCAGCTCCATGGGCTGAGCAAATGAAAAAAATAATAGAAAACAGCGATTGCCGGGAAGATAAAAAAGAAATAGGGGTGATATCGGACACCGGCTTTTATCCGGTGCAACGGCTGAATTTGCATAATCTTGCCTATAGTCGTTATTTGGTTATTATTTTTTACAAATATTTTAAAAAGATTGTGCTGCACTTATTAGACTTAAGTTGTAATTTTTTGATTATGAGATATTTTTATAAATGACAAAAATATAAGTTATACGTTATTTCCCATCATGAGCAGCTTTAAAATGGTGATTTTTTATAAGACTTCAGTCTAATGTGATAGAAAAATAATCAAAATAGGCCAAAAAAACACACTACTATTTACCAAGGAAATAATGGTGTGTTGAATTGGAAAGGTAAAGTTATAAAAAATTGATCAATCGCGATTGATATTCAGATAAAACACACGGGTCAGTAATTCAATAAATTTTTGTACCGCCACAGAACTGCTGTTTTTATGGTAACTGACATACAGGTCCAGATAGGGCAGTTCTACGTCTAAAGGACGAATCACGGTATTGTTCATGGTCAAGGGTGCCACATAGCCCGGTAAGATCGTACAACCTAAACCCATACCAATCGAGTTGATATTAAACAGGATATTGTCGGCTTTTTGCACAATGTTAAATTCAATCCCATTGGCTTTGGCAAAATCCAGAATCGCATTGTGTAGCGTCAGAGACTGTTCGGCAGCAGGAATAATAAAGTCGATTCCATTTAATGCCTTCACCGGAATGCGCTCATACTTCGCCAAAGGGTGATTTTCCGGCAAAATAAAGATAAGCGGTTCACGCAAAACGAATAAACTTTCTATTTCATCACTATTAGAGTTGTGGCGGGTAAAGGTGACATCCAGTTCACCTTTCTTTAACAGTTTCATTTGCTCGCTGTTGTTTAAGCTGAGCAATTCAATCTTTAAATCAGGGTTTTGCACACGTAAGTTCGGCAGTACATAGGGAAAAATTTTCATTTCCGCCACAGGTACAAAGCCAATACGCAGCATTTGCTGTTTGGCTTGCGAGACTTGACGTGCCATGGCAATGGCTTTGTCTGCCTGTGCCAAGGTCAAACGGGCCTGTTCTAGAAATACTGCACCTTCTTCCGTGAGTTCAACTTTTCGCTTGGTACGATAGAGCAGCTGCACGCCTACATCTTCTTCAAGGTCTTTGATTTGCTGACTTAAAGAGGGTTGGGCGGTATAGAGCTTTAACGCAGCTTTACTAAAGTTCAGTTCTTCTGCAACGGTGATAAAATATCGAAGATGTCGTAATTCCATATAACCAGTCCCATGAGTAATCCAAAAAATGTCTTACTATAATTTGATGAGAGTATAATCTATAAACAACTATTCCGTGAAGATGATTCTGCCATTTAGAAAATAAATGGTCTTGCATTTTTCATGATCATTTTAATATAAAAAAAATGGCTGCTAATAATCTCTAAAATATCTTAATTGAAACAAAAAAAATATTTCACTAAAAGCCGCTATAAAACCATCATCCACTAAAAGTTGAGTCTATTTACTTTGTGACAGAGTACGTCACAGGAGAGCTTCTCATGAGTGGAAAAATTGATGTGCGCGAAATCGACGCTTTGGTCGATGCACAAAATGGTCGTATCTCGCCATATATCTACACAGATCCAGATTTATATGAATTAGAGCTTGAACGCGTTTTTGGCCGTACTTGGTTATTCCTTTGTCATGAAAGCCAAATTCCTAAAGCGGGCGACTTCTTCAATACTTATATGGGTGAAGACCCAATTATTGTGGCTCGTCAAAAAGATGGCTCAATCAAAGCATTTTTAAACCAGTGCCGTCACCGCTCTATGCGTGTGAGCTTTGCAGACTGTGGTAATACGCGCGCATTCACTTGCCCATACCACGGCTGGTCTTACGGTATTGACGGTTCACTCAAAGACATTCCATTAGAAGAGCGTGCATTCCCGCAAGGCGCATGCAAAGAAAAATGGGGTCTGGTTGAAGTTAACCGTGTTGAATCTTACAAAGGCTTGATCTTTGCTTGTTGGGATGAAACCACACCAGATTTAATCGAATACATGGGTGATATCGCTTGGTATCTTGATGGCGTATTAGACCGTCGTCCGGGTGGGACTGAAATCATCGGTGGTGTGCACAAGTGGGAAATCGATTGTAACTGGAAATTTGCAGCTGAACAGTTTGCATCTGACCAATATCACGCATTGTTCTCTCACGCATCTGCAATCCAGGTGTTGGGTGCAAAACCAGATGACGAAGGCTCTAAGAAACTCGGCGCTGCTCAAACCGCCCGTCCAGTTTGGGAAACCGCTAAAGACGCAATCCAGTACGGTTCACGTGGTCACGGTTCAGGCTTCTTCTTTACTGAAAAACCAGATGCGAACGTTTGGGTAGATGGTGAAGTTGCCAACTACTTCCGTGAAACTTTCGAGGAAGTAAAAGAACGTTTGGGTGAAACGCGAGCACTTCGTCTTGCGGGTCATAACAACATGTTCCCAACCATGTCTTGGTTGAACGGTACTGCAACACTTCGCGTATGGCACCCACGTGGTCCAAACAAAACTGAAGTGTGGGCATTCTGTATTGCCGATGCTGAAGCGTCGCAAGAAGTGAAAGAAGCATTTGAACGTTCTGCGACCCGTGCCTTTGGTCCTGCCGGTTTCCTAGAGCAAGATGACTCTGAGAACTGGATTGAGATTCAAAAAGTATTACGTGGTTATAAAGCGCGTAACAACAAACTCATTATGGAAATGGGCTTGGGTAACGAGAAAAAACGTGAAGATGGCATCCCAGGGATTACCAACTACATTTTCTCTGAAACTGCAGCACGTGGCCTATACCGCCGTTGGGCAGACCTGTTAATCCATGAAACATGGGAAGATGTAGAGAAAGCCGCTGAAGAATACGAGAAGGAGCTAATGAAATGAGTCAGATCAGTTTAGAACTTCATCATCAAATTAGTCAGTTCCTCTATCGTGAAGGTAAAGCACTAGACGACTGGAAATTCCGCGAATGGCTGGACATGCTGGCAGAAGACATCTCTTACACGCTACGTACCACGCCAAATGCACAAACCCGTGACCGTCGCCGTTCAATTGAGCCACCGACGACTTGGGTATTTAACGACACCAAAGACTTGCTCGAACGTCGTGTTGCGCGTCTTGAAACCGGTATGGCTTGGGCTGAAGAGCCTCCATCACGTACTACTCACATGGTGAGCAACGTGATTGTAGAGCCGACTGAAGTTGAAGGCGAATACGACGTGTACGTAACGTATTTGCTATACCGTACGCAAAAAGAGAAAGACGTAACGATTTACTGTGGTAAGCGTCACGACAAGATCCGTAAAGTTGAAACTGATTTGGGCTTCCAGATCTTCAACCGTAAAATTACGTTAGATCAAGTGACCTATAACTCACATAACCTGAGTGTATTTTTCTAATGAATAAGATTTTTGTTTGCCAAGTTGACGAATTGGACGAAGGCGAAGCGCTAAAAGTAGATTGCGGCGTAAATGGTATCGATGCGCTTGCAGTGTTCAACAATGGCGGAGAATTCTTCGCCATGAATGACCGTTGTTCACATGGTAATGCTTCTATGTCTGAAGGTTATCTTGAAGATGACGGTACGGTTGAATGCCCATTGCATTCAGCACGTTTCTGCTTGAAAACAGGTGAAGCTTTATGTCTACCTGCAACTGATCCAATCAAGACTTTCCCTGTGATTGTTGAAGATGGTCAATTGTTCGTAGAGATGGCAGGAGAGTAATCATGGGTTGGCTAGAAGGCGAAGTTGCACTAATCACTGGTGGCGGTTCAGGTCTGGGTTGGGCTTTAGTTGAGCGTTTCCTTGAAGAAGGTGCGCAGGTTGCAGTATTGCAACGTTCACAAGCTAAAGTGGATGCTTTGAAAGAACACTTTGGTGACAAGATTGTGGCAATCGCTGGGGATGTTGCCAACTATGAAGACAATGTCCGTGCTGTTCAGGCGACCGTTGAGCGTTTTGGTAAGCTTGACTGTTTCGTGGGTAATGCCGGCATCTGGGATCACTACGCTGATATCGTGAATACCTCTGGCGAGCAGCTGGAAAAAGCCTTTGATGAAATCATGGGCATTAACACCAAGTCTCTTATTCTTGGGGCCAAAGCTGCGCTAGATGAGTTAGTGAAATCTGAAGGTTCAATCATCTTCACATTGTCTAACTCTGCGTTGTATTCAGCAGGTGGTGGTCCAGTCTATACCGCATCTAAACATGCCGGTGTAGGCATCATGAAAGAACTTGCTTACGAGCTTGCACCGAAAGTGCGAGTCAATGCGGTTGCACCCTCAGGCATGAACGTGAATATCAAAGGCGCTGCGTCACTCGGTCAGGAAAATCTTGGTCTGCTCGATGCACGTGATCCTGAGAAAATTGCTCGTGGTATGCCGTTGAATTTCTTACCAGAACCTGAAGATATGACTGGTTCTTATGTATTGCTGGCGTCTCGTGCCAATAACCGTCCGCTGACTGGTGTTTTAATTAACGCTGAATGTGGTTTGGGTATTCGTGGTTTACGTCAGCCGCGCGCAGGCTTCTTTGAAGACTAGGTCTTTAAAAGATTAAAGCGTTTAAATACAAAGAACTATACTCGGCAGCCTTTTGGCTGCCTTCCGTTTAGGAGTCAAACATGGCCGTTAAACTTATTTGTGCTTCACACAGCCCATTAATGGAATTTGCTTCGCCACAACGTGCAGAACAGGAAACCAATGTTCGTGCCGCGTTTGAAAAAATGGCAGCTGAAGTCAAAGCCTTTGATCCAACTTTAATTATTACTTTTGGACCCGACCATTTTAACGGTTTCTTTTACGACTTAATGCCAAGTTTCTGCGTGGGCATTCGTGCCACAGCCGCAGGGGACTGGAATTATGGTGCAGAGAACAACAAGATTAACGTGCCTGAAGATACTGCGCTTGCCCTGGTGCGCCGCGTATTGGATGAAGGTGTAGATGTTGCCTACTCTTACCGCATGCAGGCCGACCATGGTGTGACTCAACCTTTGCATTTCCTGTGCAGTGGTCAACTCGATCGTTATCCAACGATTCCGGTCTTTATTAATGGTGCCGCAGCGCCTATGCCAACCACGAAACGTACAGTGGCTTTAGGCCGTGCGATTGGTCAGTTCATCAAATCTTTAAATCTTGAAAATGAACGTGTTCTTATTTTAGGAACTGGTGGTCTTTCACATGATCCACCGACACCGCAAATGGGCTCAGTTCCACCTGCAGTGGAAGAATTCCTGATTTGTGGTCGTAATCCTAGTCCTGAAGCACGTACAGCACGTCAGGAAAAAATTATTGCAGTCGGTCAAAAGCTGGCAGCAGGGGATACCTCTGTAGCCGTGCCTTTAAATGCTGAATGGGATATTGCATTGCTTGAAACTTTCAAGAATGCCGATTTCGCAGCAATTGAAGCTATGACTGAAGCAGACATTCGCCGTGAAGGTGGCCGTGGTGGTCAGGAAGTTCGTTCATGGATTGCCGCATTTGCAGCACTCTCTGAATTGGGCGAATACGAAATGACCACGCAGGTCTATGAAGCAATCAGTGAATGGATTGCAGGCTTCGGCATTGTATCTGCAGAATTAAAAGGGTAAAGCACATGAGTAACATCGAAACCATCGTTATTGTAGGTGCAGGTCAAGCCGGTGCCAGCGCTATTTTAGAACTTCGTGGCAACAAGTACGAAGGCAAAATCATTCTTGTAGGCGATGAAACCCATCTTCCTTATGAACGTCCGCCGTTATCTAAAGATGTGATTCTTAAACCTGAAGACACCAAAATTGAAATCCTGTCAGAACAAAAACTGGCTGATTTGAATGTTGAAGTAATTCGTGGCAATGGGGTGGTGAAAATCAACGCTGAAGATCACAACGTGGTTCTGAAAAATGGTGAAGTGGTTGCCTACGACAAGTTGCTTCTTGCAACCGGTGGTGCAGCGCGTCGTTTGCCAAACTTCGATGCTTTGGGCAAACACGTTTACACCTTGCGTAACCTTGAAGATTCTCAAGCGCTGGTTCCTGTGCTTCAAGCCGGTCGCCGTTTAATTTTGATTGGCGGTGGTGTGATCGGTCTTGAACTTGCATCATCTGCACGTTTCAAAGAGTGTGACGTGACCGTGATTGAAATGGGTCCAATGGTGATGGGTCGTTGTTCACCACGCATCCTCAGCGAATTCTTGCTTGAACAGCACCGCGCGAAAGGTGTAGATGTTCGTCTTTCAACCTCTATCGCGAATTGCCGACTTGATGGTGAAGAAGTTGTGGTGACTCTTGCAGGTGGCGAAGAACTTCGTGCTGATGCTGTAGTTTACGGTATTGGGATCGTACCCAATGCTCAGCTTGCAGTAGATGCGGGTCTGGATGTTGACGTTGCGGTTAAAGTCAACGAGAACTGCCAGACGTCGAATGCTGATATTTATGCAGCAGGCGATGTAGCCACTCAAATTCGTGACTGTGGTAATCACCGCCGTGTCGAAACTTGGGAAAATGCCAACCTGCAAGCCGGTATTTTTGCGCGTCACGTGATGGGTGTTGAACATCCAAAAGCCAATCCAGCGTGGTTTTGGACAGATCAACTGGATATCAACTTCCAGTTCGTCGGTGATATGGCAGCGGCGCAATGGCTGGTTCGCGGTGAAATGGATGTAGCCAAAGGTGCAGACAATTCATTCGTGATGTACGGTGTGACTGATGGTCAAATCGTTGCAGGGATTACGGTGAATGCTGCGAAAGAAATGCGTCATTTGAAAAAAATGATCAGCAAAAATACTGCTTTCGAAGCTGAAAAACATTTAGATTTGGCACAAGATTTACGCAAAATTGCTTAAATTTTAGTTCGCCCAATCAGGAACAGACCTCTGCTTTGCTCAGGTCTGTTTTTTTACGTCTTTTGCTTCGTTGTCATGACCACAATTGGCTTTGTGATTTAGAAATGTGTTTGTGTAGGTATGTTTTACTTTTAAAAGATTAAAAGTAACAAAAATCTTCTGATTGTTTGAAGGTACGTCCATATACCCCAAACGATCGGGCGGCATCCATGCCGCCAGTCACGATAGTATCTACAGAGCTGAATAACAGGTTTCAAGTTTACTATTTAGAACAATCAGATTTGAGAATGATATGAAATCTTCACTGCCTGTCACGGCAAGTATCTACGCTTTATTGGTCTTGATTTGGGCGACGACGCCACTGGCGATTGTCTGGAGCGTGCAGGAAGTCCACCCGATGTGGGTGCTGATTATCCGTTACTTCGGGGCATCCATCATTGCGCTGTTTCTACTCAAGCTGATGCGTGATCCGCTGCCATTCGATAATACTTCGATGAAAAGTTACCTCGCAGGGAGCTTAAATTTAATTGGCGCACAGCTATTTATCTATCTTGCAGCCAACTATCTGACTTCAGGCTTAATGGCACTAATTTTCGGTTTTTCACCATTGATTGCAGGTCTGATTGGACACGTCATTTTAAAAACCCAAAAGCTGATCGGGTTGCAATGGCTGGGTATGGCGATTGCCGTTTCCGGTTTAAGCTTTGTTTTTGCCGATTCAGCAGACAGCAAGATCAATCCGATTGGTGTGGTGTTAATGCTGATCAGTATGGTGTCCTATATCAGCTCGATCTTTTGGGTAAAGCAGATTAATGCGCCTTTAAGTCCAATGTCACAAGCCACCGGCTCTTTGATCATTTCAGCCCTCGGCTCCTTGTGTTTATTGCCCTTTATCTGGCAGCACATGCCGACTCAAATGCCGGGGATGCAAACCCTGATTGGCTTTGTCTTTACCATGATCATGTCATCCATTGTGGCGATGCTGTGTTACTTCTGGCTGATTCGCCGTCTGGCAGCCTCTACCGTGTCGCTGAGTAACGTGATGACGCCCATCATTGCGCTGGTACTGGGTGCAACTTTAAATCATGAGCATATCAGCCCGAATGCTTTCATCGGCATTGCAGTGGTGATGTTGGGGATTGTGATGTATTTCTGGAAAGAATGGCGCGAGCAGTATTTTTCCAAACTTTAAATCGAAAATTTGAACATGAAAGGAAGTTTGCGCTTTCTTCTTTGATTTTTAAATTCGAAATGTAAAATCGGGTAGGGATTCTATTCGCGATCGGCTTTGCAGCGCTTATTCATTTCAAAGCTTGAATGGCGCAATCTGATGTTGTTGCTGGATGTGCAGACATCTTGCCTAACGATTCGCCGTTTAAAGCATGCAACAACAAAATGTAAAGAATTTATCAGCGTAGTTTGGTTAATATGAAAATTGGATATAGAGAAAAATCAAATAGATCTATTTGATAACAATAAATTTAGGACAAATTTGAATGTCTGATTCGAATAAAGTTGTGGTCTATGCGGCGCTGGCAGGCAATTTGGCGATTGCCTTGGTCAAGTTCATTGCTGCATATATTACCAATAGTTCGGCTATGCTCAGTGAAGCCATTCACTCGGTGGTTGATACGCTAAATGAAATTTTATTGCTCTACGGCATGAAAAAATCACAACAGCCGGGGGATGTAAAACATCCCTTTGGTTATGGGCGTGAACTGTATTTCTGGGCGTTTATTGTTGCACTAATGGTGTTTGCACTGGGTGCAATCGTGTCTATTTATCAGGGCATACAACATGTGCGCAACCCTGAAGAAATGCTCAATCCAACCATCAATTATGTGGTGTTAATTGTCGCGATTCTTTGTGAAGGGGCTTCCTGGCTTGTCGCCTTGAAAGCTTTTCGTAAAGTGAAAGGCAAGGAAGGATATTTCGAGGCTTTTCGACGCAGTAAAGACCCGACCACTTTTACCGTATTGTTTGAAGATACCGCAGCTTTATGTGGCCTGTTCATTGCCTTAATCGGGATTTATCTGGCACATAAGTTAAATATGCCAGAGTTGGATGGGGTCGCTTCAATCCTGATTGGGATTGTATTGGCAGTCTCGGCTATTTTGCTGGGACGGGAAACCAAGGGCTTGTTACTGGGCGAAACGGCGGCTCCTGAGTTACGTAATAATATCTTGCTGATTGCCCAGGAAGATGTGGCTGTGCTCTCTGCCAATGGCGTGCTGACCGAGCAGATGGGTGCTCATCAGGTGATTGCATCGCTCAGTCTGGAATTTGAAGACAATTTAAGCTCGGATGACATCGAAGCCTGCGTCAACAGAATTGAAGCGAAAATTAAACAGATTCATCCTGAAATTGTGGCATTGTTTATTAAACCGCAAACTAAAAAAGTGTGGTTGGAACGTATGAAAGGACGTTTGGAATAAAAAACGTGATATATATGGCGCAATATTCAAAATATCGGATTTTGAATATTTACGTCACACTAAGAAATTGAATGTACATGAAGCAAAAGCCCGAGCAATTACACTTTCGACTCCCGACTAAAGAATGCTGGTCACATACCTGGCGTCAGCCTTCATTTCAATTTATGCATTCGAATCATCATGATGGTGATCGATTCTTTAATGCATTACCACGTCCGGAAGGGCGTGGCCGTGCAGACCTGATCAAATGGCTGCTCACCCGTAAGTCATCGACCTGGAATGTGGATATTGATAAAGAATATGCCGAATTCCATGCCACTAAACGGGCGATTCCACAAGACCGTCCCGATGCGAGCATTGATGACTGGCAAGTGTGGTTTGTTGGACATGCCACGGTGCTGTTACAGATTGGCCCCTATAACCTGCTCACCGATCCGGTGTGGTGTGAATATGTCAGTCCCAAGCAGGGCAAGGGTCCAAAACGGGTCATCCCTGCCGGGATTGCTTTAGAAGAATTACCAACCATCCATGCGGTGCTGCTCAGTCATAACCATTATGACCATATGGATCTGGCTACCTTAAACTGGTTGCATGACAAATTTGCCATGCCGATTTATACCGGACTGGGCAATTCATGGTATTTGCCGAAAAGTTTCCATGTACTGGAAATGGACTGGTGGCAATCGTCTTTATTGCATGACTTAAAAATTATCTATACCCCGGCACAGCATTTTTCCGGCCGCGGCTTGCGCGATCACAATCGGGCACTGTGGGGCGGTTTTTCAGTGCTTGCCGGACAAGATCACTGCTTCTTTGCCGGAGATACCGGCTATGCACCGCATTTTAAAGAAATTCAAAGCCGTCTGGGGCGTCCTCGGGTGTCGCTATTACCGATCGGGGCGTATGAACCGCGCGAGCTGATGAGTTATATGCATATGAATCCGCAAGAGGCTTTTCAGGCGCATCAGGATTTACATTCAAAATGTTCGCTGGCGATTCATTACCGGACCTTTCAACTGACCGATGAAAGTCGCGAGCAACCTGAAATCGATTTAAAAGTGGCGATGAAAAATACCTCCAAATTGATGACGCCGTTTTATTGTGTGCGAGAAGGGCGGCGTTTGGTGGTTTGATCTTTTAAGATTGCTGCGTGCGGAGCTTTAGAAGTCGAATGGCCAGCATTGAAAGCGTAATCATGGCAGTATTCATTACCACGGGATTAAATGCAGTGCTGAGCTGTATGGGATCTGTGAGCATAATCAGCAGTAATAATCCACTCAAGCCGACAATGTTCAGCTGATGGACGAAGACTGCTCTTTGCCAAATCAGGAAAGTACAGCCAAACATGATTTCAATCAGGCCAGATAGAGCAACACACATTTTTGCCAGTGGCAGCTCTAGGCCCATGTTCTGCCAAATGGTGATTTCCGCAGTCGACTGAAACAGTATTTTGGGTATCAATCCCTGATAAATCCAAAGTCCAGCCAGTGTGGTCTGAATCAGTCGAAGGGGTTGATCTAACTGAAGCTTATGATTCACGAATGGTGTGCTCCAGAAAATGACTTTTATTTTCAGCTGATGGAAGCAGGCAATTATCGGTGGTTCCAAAAAGTCGATAGCGATTCAATGCCACACGTCTGTAAAGAAAATCCCGGATAAAACGCGGTATCAGATAGCCTGAATTCATCAGGGAAAATGGCAAACCTAAATGCTGCATGACTTTGAGCAGTGCAGTGGATTCCGTATAAAGTTGCCCATCTTTAATCACCAGCATGGTGCTGTAATGCTCGGTCGACATTGCATAATATTTTAAGATTGCCTCACCTAAAGGCGATTGTGCAGAAACCAGTTTAAATTTTGCAGGTTTATCGTGTCTGATTAAAAACTTGGCCCAGCCATTACAAATCACGCAAATGGCATCAAATAAAATGATGTCATATTGCTGAATGATATCTTCAATTTTCTGCTCCATTTTTAATACTTCTTTTTTGAGTTCTGTTTAATATATCTTTTTAAATGAATAAAAAAACCACCCGAAGGCGGTTTCTTTATGAGCTTAAATTAAAGGATTAAAGCCAGCCCGGATTGTTTTGACCTGGATCAGTTGCGCGCGCAGCTTGAGCATCAGCAACAGTCATGCCCAAAGCTTTTGCTACGCCTTCGCCATATGCAGGATCACAGGCATAACAGTTGCGGATATGACGGTATTTGATGAAATCTAGCGCATCGCCCATCGCGCCTGCAGTGTTGTTAAACAATGCCTGCTGTTGTTCAGGGCTCATTAAATTAAACAGGGCACGTGGCTGGCTGAAATAATCCGCATCATCTGCGCGGAAGTCCCAATGTGCTGCATCACCTGAAATTTTCAAAGGCGGTTCTTTGTATTCAGCCTGTTCTTGCCATTGGCTAAAGCTGTTTGGTTCGTAGTGTGGCAAACCGCCATAGTTAGCATCGACACGGCCTTGACCATCACGATGATTGGAATGAACAGGGCAACGTGCTGCATTGACTGGAATTTGTTGATAATTCACACCCAAACGGTAACGCTGCGCATCGGCATAGTTAAACAAGCGTGCCTGCAACATACGGTCTGGAGAAGCACTGATTCCCGGAACCAGGTTACTTGGCGCAAATGCCGACTGTTCAACATCCAGGAAGAAGTTTTCTGGATTGCGGTTTAATTCAAACTCACCGACATCAATCAGCGGATAGTCCCCATGTGGCCAGACTTTGGTTAAATCAAACGGATGATACGGCACTTTTTCAGCATCGGTTTCCGGCATGATTTGAACTTGCAGTTTCCATTTCGGGAAATCGCCCTTTTCAATGGCATCAAACAAATCACGCTGATTGCTTTCACGGTCTGCTGCAACGACGGCTGCCGCTTCTGCATCGGTCAGGTTTTGAATGCCTTGTTGAGTACGGAAATGGAATTTAACCCAGAAACGCTCATTATTGGCATTGATGAAACTGTAAGTATGGCTACCAAAACCATGCATATGACGGTAAGACTTTGGAATACCGCGGTCTGACATCACAATGGTCACTTGGTGCAAGGCTTCTGGAAGCAGGGTCCAGAAATCCCAGTTATTGGTGGCACTGCGTAAATTGGTTTTCGGGTCGCGTTTCACCGCCTTGTTCAAGTCGGGAAATTTACGCGGATCACGCAAGAAGAACACCGGGGTATTGTTACCGACCAAGTCCCAGTTGCCTTCTTCGGTATAGAATTTTAAAGCAAAACCACGGATGTCACGTTCAGCATCGGCTGCACCACGTTCGCCTGCAACGGTGGTGAAACGGGCGAACATTTCGGTTTTTTTACCAATTTCAGAGAAAATTTTCGCGCGGGTATATGGGCTAATGTCATGCGTCACGGTAAAAGTACCAAATGCACCTGAACCTTTGGCATGCATACGGCGCTCAGGAATCACTTCACGGACAAAGTTCGCCAGTTTTTCATTCAGCCATAAATCTTGGGCAAGTAGCGGACCACGTGCACCTGCCGTCAAACTATTTTGGTTGTCCGTAACCGGCGCGCCAAAAGCAGTCGTGAGGTGGGAGACGGGACATTTTTTAGGGTCTTGGCTCATTGTATTTCTCCAGTAGGAGCAGCAAGGGGGAAGCCGGTCGCGTTATGCAACTTCAACGCTGCGGTTTCAAAGCTGCGATTAACCGTTTTATTTATCCAGACTTACAGCATAGCCATTTCAGTTCATCTGTCATTTGCCAATACATTCATTTTCCATGAAAATTAAAAGCTTAAACAGGAAATGAGTAGCGATAAACAACGTTCTTGATGGTTAAAGACTGTAAAGCGCAGCCTCAATAAAAACAAATGGATTAATCTGCTGTTGCTAAAAGGAATATTCGATCATTCAAATATCT
The DNA here is from genome assembly GCF_052712855.1 of Acinetobacter sp. F16. Classification (NCBI taxonomy): domain Bacteria; kingdom Pseudomonadati; phylum Pseudomonadota; class Gammaproteobacteria; order Moraxellales; family Moraxellaceae; genus Acinetobacter; species Acinetobacter sp. F16. Next base: position 35,100 of record NZ_JBRATK010000003.1, on the reverse strand, counting down.
GGCTTTCTGCTCACCTCATGAGAAATCACAGCCGGATTCAGATTGCCGACGAAAGATTGCGCAGCGGCTAAAATATCTTGGGTTAAACCCTCCCAGTCTTTGAAATGACAATTGACAAGCAGTGTTTGAGAAATGAATCCATAACTGATGCGATGCAGGTTTAATGCGCTACGTTGTCGGAGCTGTTCTTGTTGAATAAAAGGTTTCAGAATGTCATTCCAGAGTTCTGTCATCAGCTGATAATGTTTTTGATAGGCATCCTGACTCGACACTTGCCGTTCCAGTAAAAATGTCTGCGCCCATAAAAATTGCTGAGCCTGAATCTGCTGAATCTGAAAATGAACGATCTGCTCTAAATAATCTTCCAGACTTAAATTTGTGGATAACCTGATCAGACTTTGTGCATAAGTTTTTAAGTCTTCGGCATTGTTTTTCACCTGCCGGTGAATGATCAGCGCGATCAAATCTTGCTTTTTGGAAAAATATTCATAGAAGGTGCCCAAACCGACACCCGCCAGATCGGTAATTTCCCGAATGGTAATCTCCTGCGCAGCACGCTCATGCAAAAGCCGAACGAAACTTTCCTGCAAGGCTTCCTGAGTCAGCTTGGCTCTGGATTGACGTGGCTTTCGACGTGCCTGGACTGCTGAAATTTTCATATAAGAAAGCCGAACATCCTGTGTTTGTTTTTTCTCTATACTGAAGTGAAACGCCCAGAACAACAAGCAGGAAATATAAACGATGCATATATCGAATCAGGCATGGATGACCCATCAGATCAGCAACCAGTTTGATGAGCTGCAAGATTACAACCTGTTTGAAACCGATCAGGTGTTGCAGGAAATCCTGTCTCATTATGGCAGTCAGGATCAGGCAAGCTTGGCGCAAATGGGCAAAGTGGTCGGTTCATCTGAATATTATCAATATGCAGACCTTGCCAATCAGCACACGCCGATTTTGCATGCCTTTGATGCGCGAGGCCGCCGTAAAGACTTTGTCGAATTTCATCCTGCCTGGCATCAGTGGATGAGGCTCAACCGTGAATTTAATAGCCATGCCCATCCTTTTAATCATGTGGAATCATCCTCCAAATGGGTCGATTGGGCGACTCGTTTTTACTTAAGCGGACAGGTTGAATGCGGCAGTTTATGCCCGACTTCAATGACACTAGGCAGTATTCCTCTTATTCAGCGTGAACCTGAACTATGGAGCAAAATTGGCCAAAAATTATTATCCACCGAATACGATGAACGTGACCTGCCAATTGCCCAGAAGAAATCGATCTGGCTGGGTATGGGCATGACCGAAAAACAGGGCGGCTCGGATGTGCGTGCCAATGAAACCATGGCTGTTCCTGTGGCTGAGTCAGGCCGTGGCAAAGCCTATTTGCTGACTGGGCATAAATGGTTTTTCTCGGCACCGATGTGTGATGCGCATTTGGTGGTTGCCAAAACCGAGCAGGATGGCTTGGCCTGTTTCTTTGTACCTCGCTGGCTGGAAGATGGCACGAAAAACAGGATTCACATTCAGCGGCTGAAAGACAAAGTCGGCAACCGCAGCAACTCCAGTTCAGAAGTCGAATTTCACGAGGCTTGGGGCATGATGATGGGTGAAGCAGGGCGCGGGATTCCGACCATCATTGAAATGGCCAATTACACCCGCCTGACCTGTTCCGTTGGCAGTACAGCCATGCTGCGTCAGGCTTTGGTGCAATGTATTGCCTATACCCGTCAGCGTAAGGCTTTTGGTAAACACTTGGCCGAACAGCCTTTGATGCGCGCTGTACTGGCCGATTTAGCTTTGGAAACAGAAGCGGCCATGCATTTAAGTTTTCATTTGGCGCATTGTTATGAATCGGATGATGCCTTATCACAAGCCTGGAAACGGATTATGACGCCAGCCTCCAAGTTCTGGATTTGCAAGCGTGCAGTCGAGCTGTCCGGCGAGATGATGGAGGTTTTTGGCGGCAATGGTTATGTCGATAACGGCATCATGGCACGCATTTTTAAAGAGGCTCCAGTGAATACCATTTGGGAAGGTTCGGGCAACGTGATGTGTCTGGATGTACTGCGTGCCATTCAGCGTGAACCTGAATCCATCGAGGTGCTGTTTCAAGATTTGGCATCTACTGCGCTGCAGGATGAAACCTTGAAAAATGAATTACAGAATTTGTTTAAATTGTTCCAGCAATCACCTGATGACTTGCAGTTTATGGGCCGCAGTCTGGTCAGCCGTCTGGTGATTTTGGCACAAGCGGTTTTATTGAAGCGTCATGCACCTGATTTTGTTACGAACGGATTTATCCAGTCTCGTTATAGTATTTTTCATGGACAAGTGGTGGGTATGCTGAGCCCTAGAGAGGTGGATGTGGAACAGTTGCTGCAAAGGGCATTCGCATCTTGAATTGACTCTCACGCGTTCCCTGACGTGGCAATGCTGTTACTCTCCTGAAAAAAGAGAAGGACACTTTTTAAATTTGTAGAGCATCATTTAAATCCGTGTACCCTCGGAAATGAGGAATATATTCCGCAATGGAGGATAAGTATTTATAGGCCTGTTTCTGAATTGATCTCTCTCTAGCCCTCTTCTAAAAGGAAAGGAGGAACTTTCCATTTATAATTTCTTTCTCAATCCTGATTTAAAAATGAAATGTTCCCTCATAGGAGAGAGAATATTAAGTTAGAAAATCAAGGATTGAATTAGTAATGAAGTTTTCTCTCTGTGAGAGTTGAGCAGTCTTGCTATGCAAGGGAGAAGATTTTTAATTAACCTTTAAATCTCTAAACCCATCCCCATAAATATGCTTGTAAACTGTTCTAAAAGGTATATGATCGCTTTCCCACCTAATTGGTGGAAAAGAGTAGAAAAAATCTTGACTTAAAAGGTGAATAAAATGGCGAAACAAAAACAACAGCCAGAGGTTGTGATCAACAACTTTGTGGCAAAACACATGCATGAGGTCAATAAAAGCCAGGTGTTTGTAGATCGAAAGAAAAATGCAAAACGTGGTTATAGCAAACATAAGCAAGGGCGATATTCTGATGATTATCGCCCTTTTAGTTTCCCTGCTTTGAATTTTATTTGAATGTGAGCTTAAGCACCAACAATGCGTGTTGCAGATTTCACCATATCTGCCAGACCGTGGGTCTTAAAGTAATATTCCATCCAGCTTTTCACGATCAATGGATTATCCATTTTTAAAACATGTTCCAGTTGTTGCAGTGCCTCGCTCATCGGCACATGACAAATCGCTTTACGTACCCGCAAAATGTTACTCGAACTCATCGACAGGGTATTAAAGCCCATCGCCATCAATAATATTGCCGCTAATGGATCACCTGCCATCTCACCACAAATGCTGACAGGTTTATCATACTTATGACATTCTTTAACCAGGCGGGTTAAGGCACGTAATATCGCCGGATGGAAGTGCGAATAGACATTGGCAACACGTGGATTATTACGATCCACTGCCAGTAAATATTGGGTCAAGTCATTGGAACCGACCGAAAAGAAATCGACTAACTCGGAAAATTCTTCAATTTGTAAAAGTACGCTGGGTACTTCAACCATAATGCCTATTTTCGGCTTGGTAATTTTAACCTGTTCTTCTTCTTGCACCGCTGTCCAGTCGCGTTCCAGCAAATATAAAGCTTCTTCAACTTCGCTGACACTGGTCACCATCGGCAACAAAATATGCAGGTTATTTAGTCCAATACTGGCTTTTAACATGGCACGAATTTGCGATGAGAAAATTTCAGGATGATCCAGGGTAAAGCGGATACCGCGCCAGCCGAGTGCCGAATTATCTTCTTCAATGGAGAAATAAGGCAGATCCTTATCTGCACCAATATCCAGAGTTCGCATCACCACCGGTTTATTGGCAAAGTGGCTCAGCTGCTGACGGTAAATGGCACGTTGTTCTTCTTCGCCCGGGAAACGGTCACGCAGCATAAATGGAATTTCAGAGCGGTATAAGCCGACGCCTTTGGCACCGCGTTGTACGCCACGAACCACATCAATCATTAAGCCGGTATTGACGAACAGTCTCACCGCAACCCCATCAGGCGTAATCGCATCTTTGGTTTCGTACTGTTTTAAATCTTTGGCGAGTTGTTCTTCTTCTTTTTGGATTTCTTTATAGCGGGTACGCAAGCGACGCGGTGGATTGATAAAAATCCGGCCCTGATGCGCATCGACAATCATCTCGACATCATCCAGGGTATTAATCGGCAGTTCAGTTACACCGACCACAGTTGGAATGCCAAGTGCACGTGCCACAATCACCATATGTGAGTTCATCGCACCTTCAGTGGTGACAATCGCGGCAATTTTATCCACCGGCAATTCCACCAGTGCCGCCGTGGAAATTTCTTCACCAATCAGAATGCTTTCATCCGTCAGTTCCCGATGGCTGGCATCTGCTTCCTGCAAGAACGCTAAAATACGGCGCCCCAGATCTTTGAGGTCGGAAACACGTTCACGTAAATAGCCATCTTCCATTTGCGCAAACAGGGCAATATGCTTGTCGATCACAATGCGAACCGCACCTTGTGCCCAGTTACCATCGCGAATCTCGGCTTTAATTTCGGCAGGAAGTGCATTTTCATCCAGCATGCGTAGAAACACACTAAATAGAGCACGTTCATCCGCCATTAAGGCATCTTGCATTTTTTCATCAAGAGATTTAATTTCTTCACGAACAGAATTAATCGCATGATCCAGCAGATCCAGTTCTTCACTGATATCATCGGCTTCACGGTCCGGTACAGAAGCCAAATCGGCAGGAGGATACAGAATTACAGCACGCCCTAGGGCAATGCCTCCAGAACCTGACACGCCCTGGAAGGTTTTATACGCTGGCAGGTTGTTTGGCTTACGGAAAACATCAATATTTCCGACCGCATGTGCGTGGGCAATCACCCCGGAAAGCTGTGCACACAAGGTGACCAGAAAAGATTCTGCCGCTTCGCTAAAGTCCTGGGATTCTTTATTTTGAACGACCAGTACACCCATAACCTTACGACGGTACATCACCGGAACGCCAAGAAAAGAGTTGTAAATTTCTTCACCGGTTTCCGGAAGATAGATAAAGCGTTCATGCTTGGGTGCATTGTCCAGGTTGACGATTTCTTCACGTTGCCCGACCAGACCGACCAAGCCTTCACCGGTATGCAGTGAAACGTGGCCTACAGCTTCCGCTTTTAAACCTTTAGAAGCCATGAGCAGATAACGCTGGTTACGTTCGTCAAGCAGGTAAATGGAGCAGACATCAACCTGCATGGCATTTGCCACCTGATTGACCATAATGTCGAGTGATTCATGCAAACTGGTGGACGCATTGATTTCCTGCACAATGCGTCTTAAGGTGTCCAGTTGCATATTCGACATAAAATCTGCTCCAAAAAAGTATAAATCTATTTTATTTATAACAACATGCTACTAAAAAATCTGCATTTTCATGCGATTTTTTTATGCTTATATGGACGGTAACTGGTTACACAGTTCCACCATCGCTTTTCGGTATACATCGCGTTTAAAATTCACGACCTGTCCTAATGGATACCAGTAACTTACCCATTGCCACTGGTCAAACTCGGGTGGGTCAGACAAATCCAGCTGAATATTTTTTGCTGAAGCCGTCAGTTTGAGTAAAAACCACTTTTGTTTTTGACCAATACACACCGGGTCTGAATCCGAGCGTATATACCGTTGAGGCAAACGATAACGTAGCCAACCTTTTGTTTGCGCTACGATTTGAACATGTTCGGGCAATAAGCCAACTTCTTCTCTCAGCTCACGATAAAGTGCCTGTTCAGGGGTTTCTCCATACTGGATACCTCCTTGTGGAAATTGCCAAGCATTGTGTCCAATGCGTTTTGCCCATAAAACCTGTCCAACGTCGTTTGCCAAAATGATCCCGACATTCGGTCGGAAACCTTCTGAGTCGATCATTTGGCTACCTAAATCATATGTAATGTGTAGCTTTTTGTTCGGGGATTATTATTTCTATATCCATCTCGAAAAAAAGCACAGCTTAAATGTTAAAAATTGCTATGATCTTAACGAATTTCTATCGACTAGCGGAGATAGATTTACAATTTTTTTCTTAAATTGCAGTTTTTACGAGTATTTTCATGAAATTGGCTTTATTTGACCTCGATCACACCTTGCTAAACACCGATTCGGATTATTCATGGGGTGAGTTTCTAGTTAACGAAGGTTTAGTCGATCCCATCCGGCATCGCCAAATGAATGACAAGTTTTATGAGGACTATAAAGCCGGGCAACTGGACCCGATTGCTTATAACGAATTTGTATTTGAATTTTTAACCCAGCATGACCATGATTATTTGGCTGAATTACATGAATTATTCATGAAAAAAGTAATTCGTCCACAAATGCGTCCCGAAGGTTTTGCCGCGATTCAAAAACATAAACAGGCAGGGCATGAGCTGGTCGGCATTACCGCCACTTCTGATTTTATTACTGCACCCATTTTCCGTGAGTTTGGCATTACAGAAATTATTGCCACCAATGCTGAAGTCATTGATGGTAAATATACCGGTAAGGTGATCAATACCGCGTGTTACCAAAAAGGTAAACTGATCCGTTTGGAACAATGGCTTTCAGGACGAAATGTCGAAGAATCTTGGGCATATTCTGATTCAATCAATGACCGTTTCTTGTTGGAGCATGCCGATCATGCGGTTGCGGTGAATCCGGATGAGCGTTTAGCTGCACTTGCCAAAGAACAAGATTGGGAAATTCAGGACTGGTCAATTTAATTCAATTTCAAATCTTTTTTAAATAAACACTTAAAGCCCGACTGATTAAAACATCAGTCAGGCTTTATTTATGAAACCTGCTGCGATGTTATAGATTTTTAAATCTTCCAGGATGCTTTTAAAGGTTTTGAATAATGCTATGCTGATGTAAATGCTTAATGATCAGTAGAGGGATGATAATGAGTAATGTAAGACCACGAATGACCAACCTTTTTGAGCAACTCGGACTAGACTCAAGTGATGAGGCCATTGCACAGTTCATTGCCACACATCAGCTTCCTGCCGAGACCAAAATTACCGAAGCGAGTTACTGGACCGAATCACAACACCAGTTGTTAGCAGAAAAACTTAAATCCGATGGTTCCTGGGCCATTGTTATCGATCAGCTGAATGAATCTTTACATGAAGATTCAGTTAAGAAATAGTTTTATGTTGAGGTGTAAGAGACAAATGAGTTTTGCCTCAACTTGAAATCATCAATTAACGATGATCTCGCTAGTTTAATATGAAAAAGCCGTCACTAAGACGGCTTTTTGTTTTTATCCATTCATCATCTTAATCAGTTCTAAAACGGCTTTGGATTGAGTGCGTCCAGGGTGCCAGACCATACCCAATTGACGGTTCATCTCAAAATTAATATCGAGCTGTTGTAAATCTTGATTCAGTAAAGTCTTGGGCAATACCGACCAGCCCAAACCAATAGAAGCCAGCATCCGGATGGATTCGAGCGGATTATTGCTCATGCTGATTTTTGGTTTCAGACCACGTTTTTCAAATTCAGCCAAGGTGATTTGACTGGTATATGTCTGTGCAGCGGGCAATAAACTTGGATAGAGCGTCAAATCTTCCAGTTGCAAATCTTTCTGATTGGCTAAGGGATGAAAAGGCGCAGCCACAAAAACCAAAGGATCATTCCAGATGGTGACATAACGGAGGCGATCATCGCCCTGCGGAGGAAGCGTTAAAAATGCCAGTTCCAACTCACCGGCAAGCACTTTTTCATGCGCCTGTTCAGAATCGACAAAATGCACATCCAAGGTCACATTCGGAAATTCCTGAACATAATTGCGCAGGTGACTGGGTAAATGATGCAAGCCGATATGATGACTGGTGCCAATTTTGAGTTTGCCCTGAACTTGTCCTTGTTCATGACTGAGGGTGTGGTGAATATCACCCAGTTCATTTAACCAGTTTTTAACTTTGGGTAAGAGCGAATGTGCGGCATGGGTCGCTTGAACGCCACGACCTGCAGATTCAAAAAGTTTCACCCCAAAATATTCTTCTAGACTATGAATTCGTTTGGTGACTGCCGGTTGGGTAATAAACAGCAGATCGGCCGCCATAGAAATAGAGCCTGTTTCCATGACTTTAATAAACGCTTCAAAAGCAGCAAGATTCATAGGAATAGTCTGGTTATGCAATATTGAAGTAATTATAAAATATTTTTATATTAAAAGTGAATCTAATCATAAAAAATCTATACATAAAAATGTATACAGATGTAAATTTGAATCGTAGAAGTAAAAAAATCACCCTATATCAGTAGAGTGATTTTGATAAAGATGAGAACACCAGAACCCAGGATTTATCTGCTTTAACCTGCGTTTAGCTGACCATATTGCTGCTGTTTGGTATTTTTGGATGGTTTTGTTTCCCAAATTTTTTCATGGAAGAAGAATGCAATGGCCTGAATGGTTGGTTCAAGCAAGCTCAAGGTGAGGGCCATCCAGATACTTCCTGTCACGAAATAGCCCACCAACATGGCAATGGTGATGTGCATAATATAATAGCTAAAGGTCTTCTTAAACATACGTTGGTTGTTGTCAACGAACTTTTGAATATGAGCCATAGGTCGGTCCTCAATCTTTACTCGGGGTATGGCTAAATGATAATCAGTCTTATTTAAGTTGTAAAAACGAATATTTTAAATTTTTTAATCGGTTTTGCGAATTGAAAAGTGAGCCAATCACAACTACAAATAAACAGTATCAACTCATGATGCGCGACTAAAAGGATATAAATGATGGACATTAAACATATTAAATACTTGCTGGATATTTTTGAGGAAGCGGTCGAAAAACGGATGGGTGTCTACGAGATTGCAGATGATGAAGGCAATGAAAACCGAGCCGCAGCTGAGTGTAGCGAGGCCAAGGCTGAATTAATCAAGGCGATTGAGCAACTGGCAGAGAGCCAAGAGCATTCTGCTAAATAAGTGCTTATTCAAGATCTATAGCTTTGGACCTGACTCAATGTGTAGCTAAATTGAGGTTATTGATCGTGAGGTGTCCAATAAAATAATGCGGAAATAGGATATTGGTTTGAAAAACTGAAGATGAAATTTTGGAAAAATGCAGGTTTTTATAGACTAAAAACTAATTCCAAAAAGTTTTCAAACTAATAAAAATGATAAATTAGATTTATGCAAATACGTGGTTATAATCGAAGTTAATGAAAGCATTACCCAGTTCTATGGAGCGCGTCGACATGGCAGGCAATACCCAAAAAGCAAAGACTTTGTATGACAAATTGTGGGATGACCATTTAGTAAAACAACGAGATGATGGTTCAGCCTTACTTTATATCGATCGTCATTTATTACATGAAGTAACGTCACCACAAGCTTTTGAGGGTTTACAGCTTGCAGGTCGTAAACCTTGGCGTTTAAGTGCCAATGTCGCAACCCCAGACCATAACGTGCCAACCTCAAAAGCTGAACGCGATCAAGGGATTGCTGGTATTGAAGATGCAACTTCACGTATCCAGGTACAAACTTTGGATGACAACTGTGAAGCGTTCAATATCGTTGAATTTAAAATCAATGATATTCGCCAGGGGATTGCGCATGTGGTTGGGCCTGAACAAGGTTTGACTTTACCGGGTATGACCGTGGTGTGTGGTGACTCGCATACGGCGACGCATGGTGCATTTGGATGCTTGGCACACGGGATTGGAACTTCAGAGGTTGAACACGTATTGGCAACCCAGTGCTTGGTTCAAAAGAAAATGAAGAACATGTTGGTGCGTGTTGACGGAAAATTGGGTCAAGGCGTGACTTCAAAAGATGTCGTGTTAGCGATCATCGGTAAAATTGGTACGGCTGGCGGTACAGGTCACGCGATTGAATTCGGTGGTCAAGTCTTCCGTGACATGTCGATCGAAGGCCGCATGACCGTGTGTAACATGGCAATTGAAGCCGGTGCACGTGTCGGTATGGTCGCTGTCGATGACAAAACCATCGAATATGTAAAAGGCCGTAACTACGCACCAAAAGGTGAGCAGTGGGATCAAGCCGTTGAATACTGGAATACCTTGCATTCTGATGAAGGTGCACACTTTGACACTGTTGTGGTGTTGCAAGGTGAAGAAATTGAGCCACAAGTGTCTTGGGGAACTTCTCCTGAAATGGTGATTCCAGTTTCTGAAGCTGTACCGACTTTGGAACAAGCCAAAGACGACGTGCAACGCAACGACTGGACCCGTGCTTATCAATATATGGGTTTAAATGCCGGTCAAGCATTGGCTGACATTCAGTTAGACCGTGTATTTATTGGTTCGTGCACCAACTCGCGTATCGAAGATATTCGTGCTGCTGCGGAAGTCATTAAAGGCCGTAAAGTTGCAGCTTCAATTAAACAGGCGATGGTGGTTCCGGGTTCTGGTTTGGTGAAACAGCAAGCTGAAGCGGAAGGCTTGGATCAAGTATTCTTGGAAGCTGGCTTTGAATGGCGTGAACCCGGCTGTTCTATGTGCTTGGCGATGAATGCTGACAAATTGCAGCCGGGCGAGCACTGTGCCTCAACCTCTAACCGTAACTTCGAAGGTCGTCAGGGTAATGGCGGTCGTACGCATTTGGTGAGTCCAGCCATGGCGGCAGCAGCAGCCATTGCAGGTCATTTCGTTGACGTACGTTCATTCTAATTTCGGCTAATAGGAGCAAACAACATGAAAAAATATACCGTTGAACAAGGTATCGTTGCACCATTAGACCGTGCCAATGTCGATACAGATTTAATTATTCCAAAACAGTTTTTGAAATCGATCAAACGTACCGGTTTTGGTGAAAACCTGTTTGATGAATTGCGTTATTTGGATGAAGGTTATTTGGGTTTAGATAACTCAAAACGCCCAAAGAATCCTGATTTCGCGTTGAACCAACCACGTTATCAAGGCGCTTCAATCTTGATTTCACGTGCCAACTTTGGTTGTGGTTCAAGTCGTGAACATGCGCCGTGGGCATTGGAAGAATACGGTTTCCGTACCGTGATTGCACCAAGTTATGCAGACATCTTCTTTAATAACAGCTTTAAAAACGGCATGTTGCCTGTGATCTTGTCTGAAGAGATTGTGGATCAACTGTTTAAAGAATGCTTTGCGACTGAAGGCTATCAGCTAACGATTGATTTGGAAGCGCAAGAAGTACGTACACCATCGGGTGAAAGCTTTAAATTTGAAGTTGACCCATTCCGTAAACACTGTTTATTGAATGGTTTAGATGATATTGGTTTAACTCTCCAAGCTGCAGATGATATTCGTGCCTATGAAGAGAAAACCAAGCAATCGCGTCCTTGGGTATTTCAGGAAATTCGTAGTTAATTGTTTGAATTTTCAGCGCTAGTAGTATCGGAGCTTAACTCTTGCTAATATCGAGTCCATAAAAATATCTCGTTGGCTTTAATTGGTGAGGGGGGCTCGAACAGTGGCAAAAGTTTATGGTCAGCTTGCGGTACTTGGTCTTATGGTCGCATCCTTAAGTGCATGCCAAAGCATTGATACCGTACGCATTAAACATGTGAAAGAAACAAAATCGACAGAATTGAATGCCTTGATCTTCTGTAGCGGTACAGAACAATGTGAATTTGAACGTTTGGATCAGATTCACATTGTCGATGCTCAAAGTCATCGGGTGAGTCGTGAAGCCATTCAGCAAGGGATTGTCCGTTTAAAAGAGAAGTCGTTAAATGACGCTAATCCCTTGTCTTTGTCGGTACCTGCCGGGCAGCATGAATTAGTGATTCGCTTCTATCCTGTGTCCAAGGACCGCGCTGAAACGCTGCATGTATTCCACAATTTTATTTCGCAAAAAACCTATACCTTTAAGATGTATCGTGACCGAAGCAACCATAAAGGTAATTTGTTGAACGCATCTGCACCAGATCCACTGTGTGTTGAACTTCATCAAGAACAAAAGACCATTCGGCGTTTCTGCAAACCGTATAATGTCCTGAATGGCTTAGGCGAGTTTGTAGAACAAAAAAATTTAAAATCCCCATCAGTCAAATGACTGAATTGAAAAATGGAAAAACTCATGTCTAAACATATTTTGATTTTAGCTGGTGACGGCATCGGTCCTGAAATTGTTAAAGCCGCAGAGCAAGTACTCACACGCGTAAATGAAAAATTCAATTTAGGTTTGACTTGGGAACAAGGTTTATTGGGTGGTGCCGCGATTGATGCACATGGTGCGCCATATCCGGAAGTGACGTCTGAACAGGCAAAAAAAGCAGATGCAATTTTACTCGGTGCGGTCGGTGGTCCTAAATGGGATACGATTGAGCGTTCAATTCGCCCTGAACGCGGACTATTAAAATTGCGTAGCGAACTGAATTTGTTTGCTAACTTGCGTCCTGCGATTTTATATCCGCAATTGGCAGACGCTTCGAGCTTGAAACCAGAAATTGTATCTGGCCTAGATATTTTGATTGTGCGCGAATTGACAGGTGGCATTTATTTCGGTCAACCGCGCGGTATTCGTGAATTAGAGAATGGTGAGAAACAAGGTTTTAACACTGACGTTTATTCAGAATCTGAAATCAAGCGTATTGCTAAAGTGGCGTTTGAACTTGCTGGCTTACGTGGTGGTAAAGTCTGTTCTGTCGATAAAGCCAATGTCCTTGAAGTGACTGAGCTTTGGAAACAAACTGTGACTGCAATGAAAGAAGCAGAATATCCAGAGATCAACCTATCACACATGTATGTCGACAATGCAGCTATGCAACTGGTGCGTGCGCCTAAACAGTTTGACGTGATTGTAACCTCTAACTTGTTCGGTGACATTTTGTCGGATGAAGCGGCAATGTTAACCGGTTCAATTGGCATGTTGCCATCTGCATCTTTAGATGAAAATGGTAAGGGCATGTATGAACCTTGCCACGGTTCGGCGCCAGACATCGCAGGTCAAAACCTGGCAAATCCACTTGCAACCATTCTTTCGGTTGCCATGATGCTTCGTTATACTTTCCGTGAAGAAACTGCTGCTCAAGCCATTGAAGATGCTGTAGGTAATGTATTAGACCAAGGTTTGCGTACAGCAGATATTATGTCTGAAGGTATGAGCAAAGTGGGTACTGTTGAAATGGGCCAAGCTGTGGTTACAGCTCTGAACTAAGCCATCAAGATCTAAATAAAAAACGCAGCCAAAGAGCTGCGTTTTTTTATGGATATTTAGGCCTGATTTAGCAGGTTCGCCCTGAGTAATGAACAGACTTGGCAATGTTGTTTTCTAAACGAAAGATAATTTTGCATTGCAAGTTCACGTCATAGCTTTGCGCTCGAGGCGTGATTTGTATGGGGACTGCACCAGAGTCGATGTCAGCAGGATTTTGTGCCATGGGTGCAGGAATGGTGATGGGACGAATCACCGTATAAGTGAGTGTCTGATTATCTAGGGTAGGTGACTGTATTTGTTGATAATCAATACTGCTCAAATCCAGGTTGGCTTGAATACTTTGGCTAGTCTGCCCAATGAATTGCTCTAAGTACGCTTCACGTTGTTGTGCGGTGGTGATTGGGGAGGTGGCACAGCCATACAACAAGCAAAGCGTGGTAAACAGACCAACGGAGGGAAGAAATGACATGGCTTTCTCCATTGAATAAAACTTTATTTTAGATGAATAAACTGTCAATGAACGTTGTTATTTGATACACGGTACAGATGGGTGACTGGAGATCAAAGCCTATTATCTAAAACCTGACACAGGCTTTAGACTGTACTCTGGCATTAGCACGCTCTACCAGTATAACGAATCGATTGAACAATTTTTTCTTTTAGAGCAAACCCTATCTGACATTTCATCTCGATATCATATCCACCATTTGAGGGAGTAGACACCGGTGCGCCCATCGAGACACTGTGGCTAATATTGGGCGTACCCATTGGAATATTCATATCACGAAAAATGGTGTAGCTGAGCAATTCTGCTGTCTGAGTGGGTTCTTGAGTGGTTTTAAATCCCATTTTATTCAGGTCAAGTTGGCTACGAACCTGATCTGCAGTTTGACCCACATAGTGTTGTAGAGACTGATCAAGACGATGATTGCCGCCTGTAGCACAGGCCATAAGAAAAATTGGACAAGCGAGCATATTGGCTAGAGAAAGGTGCTTTCTGTTAAATGTCATTTTCCTACTGATATTTTTAAATTTATAATTGATTTTAATCCATTTACTTATAGATTGGATTTGTATTTAAAGTCAATTTTTAAGTCGATCTTTAAGTCAGAATTGCGTTATTGCAGACAATAAAAAAGCCACTGTAAAGTGGCTTTTGCTTTCGCTAAAACTTAGCGTGCACGATAAGTAATACGACCCTTGGTCAAATCATAAGGAGTCATTTCTACTTTAACACTGTCGCCAGTTAAAATACGAATATAGTGTTTACGCATTTTACCAGAGATGTGAGCAATCACTTCATGACCGTTTTCTAAACGTACACGGAACATAGTATTAGGAAGCGTCTCGGTGACAACGCCTTCGAACTCGATGAGTTCCTCTTTATTGGCCATAGCCTACCTGAATGAATAAATTGGAAAGGCGCAAATTATAGTCAATTTTTTTGCATAAAACAAGGCACAATGCGGCTTTGCCCGATCATCTGTCAGTTAAATAAGCGAACCATGGGTATAAATTTTTTCTACAAAAAATCGTATTGTTCTGTTGTCAGTTTGGTCAATCGCAGTTAATCTAAAATTAATCTTTTTAAGTATAAATGAATAATATATAAGGAAGGTCTTTGCGTGGGTCAGTTAACTGATGCATCGGTTATTTTGCGATTGGGCTACCAGGCCATTCGTCGTTCAGGTTTGCCAACTGAAGAAATTTTAACGAAAGCTGGTGTGGCCTTAAATCAGGTCGAAACCAATGATCGCACTCCGCTCAGTGCCCAATATGCGTTTTGGGTGGCTGCAGAGGAGGTGAGTAAAGATCCTGACATCGGTTTGCATTTAGGTGAACACCTGCCTTTATATCGTGGGCAGGTGATTGAACACCTGTTTATTTCGAGTGAAAACTTTGGTGAAGGGCTAAAACGTGCCTTGGCCTATCAACGGCTGATCAGCGATGCATTTCATGCCAAACTGATTATTGAAGATGACCGTTGCTATCTCACCAATGGGGAACAGGGTGCTTGGTCGGACAATTTGGTCAATCGTCATTTTTCTGAATGTGCGATGTCTGGGGTATTGCGCTTCTTTAAATTTATTACCGAAGGTCGTTTTCAGCCGATTTATATCGACTTTAATTTTAGTCAGGGTGCGTTTGATGAAGAATATTTTCGGGTTTACGAATGTCCGGTGAGTTTAGGGCAAAAGGAAACACGTTTGTATTTTGATCCTGCCATTTTGGATTATCAATTATGGCAAGCAGAGCCCGAGTTATTGCAGTTACATGAGCAACTGGCGCTTGAAAAGCTGCAAGAACTTGCACGCTATGACTTGGTCGGTGAGGTTCGCCGTGCCATCGGTTCAACGCTAGAAAGTGGTGAAACGACTTTAGAAACCGTTGCGACGCATTTGAATATTACACCGCGCCGTTTGCGTACCCAGCTGTCTGAGGCCAATACCAGTTTCCAGCAGATTCTTTCCGATTATCGATGTCGTTTGGCGAAAAAATTGTTGGCGAATACCGCGGAAAGTGTTGAACGGATTGTCTATCTTACCGGTTTTTCTGAGCCAAGCACTTTCTACCGTGCTTTTAAACGCTGGACCAATGAAACGCCAGTGGAATATAGAAAGCGTAAGCAGCGTTAAGGAATCCCTCCTAACCTCCCTTTGCAAAAGGGAGGAACTTTTCCCCTCCTTCTAGGAGGGGGTTAGGGGAGGTTAAATAAGAAAGCAGCGTTAGTTTTATAAAAGCAGCTCCCTAAGTCCCTCCTGAAAGGAGGGATTTTTTCTCATCCATTTTAGCTCATAGTAAAATCCCTCTCCTTTGAAAAAGGGAGGAACTTTTCCCCTCCTTTTAGGAGGGGCTAGGGGAGGTGAATCAGCTAGAAGAGGTGAATAAGAAACAGGATGAGAATCCCTTAAAATCACTCCGGCATATTCAGCCAATGTGGACCAAGCGGTGCTTTGGGTAAATTAAACTGTTCAGGATAATGTGCTTGAATAAAATATAAGCCATCGGGTGGCGCGGTAATCCCCGCAGCTTTACGGTCTTCAGCTGCAAAAATTTGGTCAATATGGTCAATTTCATACATGCCCTGACCAATTTCAAGTAAGCAACCCATGATGTTGCGTACCATATGATGTAAAAAACCATCGGCCTGAATGTCGAGTACTAGATAACAACCATGACGAATTAAACGGCAATGGCTGACATGACGGACAGGCTGATTCGATTGGCAGGATGCAGCACGAAAACTTTCAAAGTTATGTGTACCTTCAAATTTCTTTGCAGCCTCAATCATCTTGTCTACATCAAGCGGGTAATAGACGTGTGTCACTTGTTTATAGAGCAGTGCAGGGCGACTGGGTGAATTGTAGACGACATAGCGATAACGACGTGATTGTGCTTTAAAACGGGCATGGAAGTCCGTATCCATCTGTTTAATCCACTGGATGGCAATGTCTTTAGGCAAAGTGCTATTTGCACCCATCAGCCAACCACGCAATGGACGAATGGCAGAGGTATCAAAATGCGCCACCATATTGGTGGCATGTACGCCGGCATCGGTACGTCCAGCGCCATGTAACATGATCGGTTCATTTGCGACTTTGGACAGTACTTTTTCAATGGTTTCCTGTACGCTACGCACGCCAGTTTGCTGGGTTTGCCATCCTCGATACTCAACCCCAGAAAACTCAATACCGACCGCAAAACGCTGCATATTTACCTCTATTTACATTGAATCATGCCAGTGAGCATGCCACTGGTCTACGCTGTCGTATTGTAAATACATTTTCAGTGCTTTTGCATAAAGATCTGCATGTCCCAAGCAATCACTAATAATGATATTGGCATGCTGAGTCCATTCGCTCACGGCATAGTGTTGGTTAATCGTGCCAAAAGGGACTTGGGTGGTGAGAATAATGGCGCAACCTTCAGCTTGTATATCATGAAGCGTAGCAATGAATTCATCATTGACTGCCAAGTTCCCTGTGCCGAAGCCTTGTAAAATCAGAACATCAGGGAGATGTTGTTGTAAATTTTTCAGGTTTTTAATTTGCTGTTCTATATCTATGGGCTGTGCCATTAAACTTAAGCAGTTAAATGAGCGTGCCTTCTCAATATCAGGTTCATGGACGATATAGCTTTGCTGATGGTTAATGATGTTTTCTGTAGCGTTTAATCCAGCAAAAGCGTCTAACTCAGTCGTATGTCGTTTCAGCGCTGTCTGGGCGTGAATAAGCTGGTGATGAAAAGCTAAATATACACCGACAGAACATGTTGCTACCGCATCGAGGGCAAAATTAAGGTTATCGATGGCATCGGTAAATTCACGGATATTGCTTCCACTTATATTCAATAGTGGATATTGACTACCGGTGAGTACCACATGTGCGGATTGTCCCAGAAATCGTGCAAGTGTTGCACTGGCATAGCTGAGGGTATCAGTGCCGTGAATTACGACAAAATGTTGGTAATTTTTAAGTTGTAAGCTTTGAATCAACTGAATCAGTTGCAGCCAGTCAGTTGCAGTACTGGCACTGCTGTCTTTTATGCTGGGTGCAACAAAACATTCGATATCAAGATGCAAAGGGAGAACGCGTTGTAACTGGGGAATAAAATTTTCAGCAGGCATGGGACTCAGTGGCTCGCCAATGCAGCCAAACGTTCCCCCCATATAAATTAAAGCTATTTTTTTCATAATAAAAAAGCAGTCAATGATGACTGCTTTATAGTAGAGCGAAATAACTTAAGAAGCTATCTGATTGCGCAACTGATCGGCTTGTTGGCGTTGTTCAGCTGTATATTCAGCTTCATGTTCTGCCAGTAATTCACGTGCCGATTCAAAAGCACCCAATTGAATGTATTGCTGTGCAAGATCTAAATTCAGACTGATTTCATTGACTTCAATCAGTTCAGGGAAAGATTGAACCAGCGGATCATTTTGATCTGCTTTAGATGCAGATGAGCTGATATTGCTAATATCAAAACTTACACCTGAAGCTTTTGCTGGAGCAGGTTCTACAGGCTGTTGTTCAGTTGTCGTTACGGGTTCTAAATTAAAGTCTAAATCTAAACTTGGCTTGGTTTCTTCGACTGTAATTTTTGCTTCAGGCGCTGCAACAGTTTCTGCAGCTGAAAAATCAAAATTAAATTCAGGTTTCTCATCAAGCACAGGTTTAGCAGTTGTAGCTACATCAGCTATTGTGCTTTGTTCTGCTGCCGGAGTATCTAAACTAAAAGAGAAATCTAAAGGCTTGATTTCTTCTGCTACTGGAGCCGCTTCTTGCTTGGGAGCCGTTGCCGCAGGACTCGGGTCTAAAGAGAATGTACTGAAGTCTAAAGGCTTGATTTCTTCAATAGGAGCGGCAGGTGCTTCTGCTTTTATTGTTGTATCTAAGGAAAGGGTATTGAAATCTAAGGGCTGAATTTCTTCAGCTGCTTCTGTTTTGGCCGAAAGCGATTCTTGCTGCAACTGATCGAAAGATACATCATTTGCTGTCCCAGATGGAGCAGCAGTATTCATGAGCGCATCAAAATCAGCCGTATTTTTTTGTTCAGTCGGTGCTGTATACGTAGGTGTTGAAATAGAAGTTTCTGTTTTGAAATCAATAGTATCTCTAGAACCTTCTGCTTCTTTGTCATGTGCTGCTTTTTTAGCAAGCGCTTGTTCTAAAATCTCATCAAGCTCTAATGAACGGAGATGATTAATCAGCTGGCTAATTGCAAATTCATCTTTTTGCAAGATGTGAATATCCAGCAACAGTAAATACAACTCATGCTGTGAATTGTCTCTGTTTAACGCCTGATTAATCTGTGCTTCAGCAGAGAAAAAGTTACGTTCACGGATGAGCGCTTCAATTTTATTGCGCACATCAGCAGATAAAGGGGTTGTTTTTTTCTTCTCAACAACCGTATTTGCCACAATTTGAGTTTTTTGCGCGGGTTTTTTTGTTGAGCTTACTTTTTTAGCTTTCGCCTTGGATGCTGACGTTTGCTCTGCTTGTTTATTGGTGTCACGCTTTTTTAATACAATTGCGATCACTAATAATAATATAAACGGAATCACATAAAGCAGCATGTTGTTACCCCTTACAGGATTGAGTTGTTATCAATGAAACTCATCCAAAAAAATCAAATTGTATAACACCTTAGTGTGTTGGCTTTTTCTCTACTTGTTGTGCTTTCAATTGTTGTTGCAATTGGGCAAGACGAGTATTTAATAATTGAATTCTGTGATCCTTGTGACGTAATGCCAATTCTAACTGTGTTACGTTTCTCTGTAATTTAACGGTTTTTTCACGCGATGTCATAACTTTTAATGACAACTCGTTCGATGTTTGATTTTTTTCTGTGTTCTTTTTAGCAGAACCGCTGGCTGAATCTTGTTCTTTCTCTGCAACCAGGCTCATCTCTGCCTGATTTAGGCGATATTTGGCTTTTCCTGATTGGTTAGACGGGGTTTTTGCCAAATGTGCGACACTGACTTTCTTCTCTTCTTTTTGACTATGGGCGGTATTTAGATTCAATGCCGCACCACGACGTAAGCGATTCATATCCCCCTGAATAAAGGCGTGTTCATTGTTCGCTTTGATCTGCTTCATGACTTCGCCAACCGGACGGTTTTGCTCAGTTGCAACCCGTGAAGCGATCACCCAAAGCGACTCATTGGATTGCACCACATGTTTTGTGGTTTGCGCTGTAGCTACACCTTCATGTTGCTGTTTGGGTGGCTTAGGAGCAGGCGCAGGTATTTCCGGTTTGGTTTTTGCGGCAGCTTGTTCTGCTGGTTTACTGGCTATTTTATTTTCGGCTATCTTTTGAGTGGGTGATTCTGCAAATTTCTTCACTAATGGGTCTGCAGAAGTCATTGCATTGGAAGACGTTTTGTTCGATGCAACAGGCGTGTTTTTAATCTGATTTTTTGTGGTGATTTGTTCTGGTGCTGATGTTTTTATTTCAGCTAAAGTCGTTGTATGGGGCTGCGCGGAAGGCATACTCATTGATGAGATGACCACAGGTGCAGCAGTCATGGCATTTAAGCGAGGTGGCGCTGCTTTTTGCACCATCAATGGGGCTTCAAAGGATTGCTCAGCTGCTGGTTGTGCTTTTGCAAGCTGATATTGAGTGCTTTCAGGCAGGTGCAAGGCAATATCTTTTTCACTAACAATGGTAATGGGCGCTAAAGGTTTTTCATTGCTGGCAATACGTGCCTGAGTATTGGTGCTACCCCGTTGTAACGGGGTTTTAATATGCTGCAAGCGCGTGGCATTGCCTTCCTGAATTTTGATAATAATATTCAGTTCAGCTTCAGTTAATGGACGCGAAGAGGTAATGGTAATCACGCCATTCCCCGAGCCATCACGACGGGTAAAAAAATTAAGATGTCCAGGCGGTTGGTGGCCTACGCCTAAAGTGGTGATGTCTTCTGAACTAGCCAAGCTGGCTTGTATTTGTGAATTAGGATCAGCTTGGCGGAAATTCATTTCTGCATAGAGCAATTCGCCCGGTGCAGATTGAATTTGAATAGGATCAATAGTAATCGCATGAATATTCTGTGAAGTAATAATGGCTAAAATGGCAATCTTTAATTTGTTATATGCAGTCATCTTAATTTTTAGCTCAATTCTGTATCGCATTGCGAAAGTTGTAGATTAACGAGATGTTGAATAATTGTAAAATACTAACATAAAGCCTACATAAAAAAAGCCGATCAATTGTGACCGGCTTTTCGTTTTTTTAACTTTAACAATTAAGCATTTTTATATTCAATGAGGATGCGAAGCATACGGCGTAAAGGTTCCGCAGCGCCCCAAAGCAATTGGTCACCTACAGTGAATGCGCCCAGGTATTCTTTACCCATATTCAGCTTACGCAAACGACCCACCGGAACAGACAATGTACCGGTAACGGCTACAGGAGTCAGATCTGTCATCGACGCTTCACGTGTATTTGGAACGACTTTCGCCCATGGGTTGGATTGACGAATCATGTCTTCAATCTCATCCAAAGGAACATCTTTCTTAAGCTTCAAAGTTAAAGCTTGTGAATGACAACGCATCGCACCAATACGGACACAATGACCATCAATTGGAACGATTTGTTGATTGCCCAAGATCTTGTTGGTTTCAACTTGCGCTTTCCACTCTTCTTTTGACTGACCATTGTCGAGCTGTTTGTCGATATATGGAATCAAAGAACCCGCTAAAGGCACACCGAAGTTGGCAGCAGGGAAACCTTCACCACGTTGCAACGATGCAATTTTAGAGTCGATGTCTAAGATGGGTGAACGCGGGTCATCAAGCAAATCTTTGGTATTGTTATATAAATAACCCATACCAGTGATCAGCTCGCGCATGTTTTGTGCACCTGCACCCGATGCTGCCTGATAGGTCATTGCAGTCATCCACTCAACCAAATTGTTTTGGTAAAGCGCGCCCATGCTCATCAACATCAATGAAACGGTACAGTTACCGCCGACAAATGTTTTGGTGCCGTTGACTAGACCATCTTTAATCACGTGCATGTTGACTGGGTCAAGCACGATGATCGCTTCATCATCCATACGCAGGGTAGATGCAGCATCAATCCAGTAACCGTTCCAGTTTTCCGCTTTTAATTTAGGGAAAACTTCAGAGGTATAATCACCGCCTTGGCAGGTAATAATGACATCCATCTGCTTCAGACTGTTAATGTCTGATGCATCCATAAGTGCTGGGGCAGTCTTACCGCCAAACGCAGGCGCTTCACCACCCGCATTACTGGTGGAAAAATAGAATGGCTCAAAATGAGCGAAATCATTCTCTTCAACCATACGTTGCATGAGGACAGAACCAACCATCCCGCGCCAACCGACCAGACCTACTTTCATGTCACTTTGCCTCGGTGCGTAAAAAAATAAAAGGGGGCTTGAGTGTATCAAAAGCGACCGCAACTGCAAGTACTACACAATGAAAACATCAATATTATTGAGCGGAATATCTTGTTTATGTTACATAGAAAATTGATAAAGTTATTTCATCATAGAAAAACTAAAAGCAACAAAAGAGCAGAGACTTATGATTTGGGTGGAGTTAATTTCAGTTTTTGTTATATGGCTGACATTTTGGTCATTAATTCCACGGGATGAATGGTGGATTCGAGGGGCCGATTTTCCACGCTTGCAAATTTTAGTTTTGGGACTGATTGCTTTGGTGCTGTTATTGGTCTGGGATCAACCATGGGATCTACGGCGTGAAATTGTCTTTACTGCCTTGATTGCGGCACTCGCATATCAGCTTAAAATGGTGCTGCCTTATACCTTTATCTGGAAAAAACAGGTCAAAAAAGTCCATAAGCATCAGCTCAACCCCGATAAGCAAATTTCTTTGATTGTATCTAATGTATTAACTCCAAATGATAAATATCACCTGTTGGTTGAGCAGATCCAGAAACATCAGCCTGATTTGGTACTGACCTTAGAAACAGATTTCATCTGGCAAAAAGCCCTTGCTGTGATTGAAAAAGATTATCCCTACCGTGTGCCTGTGCCTTTGGACAATCTGTATGGTATGCATCTTTACAGTAAGCTTGAACTGAAAGATACCGAAGTGAAATTCATTTTAAGTAATGAAATTCCTTCCATTCATACCACTGTAATTTTACGTTCAGGCCAACCGGTGCAACTGTATTGTCTGCACCCTAAACCGCCCAGCCCAACCGAAGCCAAAGATTCGACCCTCCGCGATGCAGAGCTTTTAATGGTGGGTGATCAAATTAAAGATTTGGATGAAAGCTGTATTGTGATGGGGGATTTGAATGACGTGGCATGGTCAAGAACTACACGATTATTTCAGCGTATTAGTGGGTTGCTTGATCCGCGTGTAGGACGACGTTATATCAATACCTTTCATGCAGATTATCCAATGTTTCGCTGGTCACTCGACCATGTCTTTCATAGCACCGACTTTGCTTTAGTTCATATGGAGCGTTTGCCACATGTTGGATCGGATCATTTTCCGGTGTATGTTGTACTACAAACGGGTCGCGTTTTCGAACAGTTTCAGGACGAGCTGGAACAAACCGATGCCGATGAACAAGAAGCCCAAGAGGCGATTCAGGAAGGTATTCAAAAAGCAGAAAAAGAAGAAAAATTGGTCACCGATGAAATTGCACAGGACTATAAAAATGGTACGAAAGTACTTTAAGGTAATTAGAGGAAAAGTGTACGAAATTGCTTACATGGATAGAGGTGAATTGCGAATAGTTCTTTTTTCTATTTTTGTTTAATCTAGCCTCATCAGCCAAGGAGTTGGGAACGGAAAATCCCATTATGGAAGACGATGTTGGGCTGATGGTGAGTCATCATGGATATGATGCAGCAATGGATCGCAAATAAGATAATAAAAATAAAGTTTGAAAAGCACAACCTTATACACCCGAGTTTTGCAGGATGCAGAACTCGGGTTCTACTTTTATAGAACATGCTAAAAATAAAATTTCAGCTCTGTATTTATTCAAATTCCACGCACTTAAATTTTAATTGCTCAATTTACTGATTTGTCACGTGATGCTTTTGATATCTATGCAGGGTTATTGATATTTTTTATAGGGACCTTTTTTCATTATCATCGTCAGTTGCAATTACACTTTGCCATTTGGGCTGGGGTGATTGTTGCTATCAGTGCAGAACAGTTTTAATGCCCATGTTTGCTGCCCGAGATGATTTAATCAATCATGGACTTTGGCGTATTGGAGCCAGTATGAACAATATTATAATATAAATACTATTTTCTGGCCTTTGGCGAGTGGGTTAATGGTGAGGTTTAGAGCGTGAAAGGACTAATCACGTGATGACTTTTGAAATATCAATGCATGATCAGATTCATGAAGCAGAAGTTTTAGAAATTTATCGGGCAAATGACTGGTCATCAGCGCAAAAGCCAGTTCAGCTGATGGCAGCATTACGTCATTCACATAGTCTGGTCACAGCCAGACAGGATGGACAGCTTATTGGTCTGGGAAATGCAATATCTGATGGGTATCTGGTGGTGTATTTTCCGCACCTACTCGTGCATCCCCAGTTTCAAAATTTGGGTGCGGGCCGCTTAATGATAAAAGCCATGTTGTTTAAATATAAAGATTTTCACCAAAAAATATTGGTTGCTGAACATCAAGCCATAAAATTTTATCAATCAATGGGCTTTGTTCGCGCAGGACAAACCGAGTCTATGTGGATCTATGCAGGAACAGAACATTGATCATTTTTAGATGATTTATTTAAGCTTGTATTTTATGCCCAACCTGTCTTTGTATGTCACGAAGACGTCATCCATAGACTGAGCTGAACAAATTTAATTTGAACTTAAAACCTGTTTATATAAATCAATGGTCTGATCACACATCTCTTTTAAGCTAAACATCGTGACTGGCGTAACTTCTTGAGACTGATCAATATGATGCTTTACGGCATTTAAAAGTGCAGATTGATCATCTACCTCAATTAAGCCTTGCGGATAAACCTGGGATAGAATCTCTGCCACACCGCCACGATTCCAGCCAATCACGGGTGTACCTACCGATAATGCTTCTAATGCGGTACGACCAAAGGTTTCCGCCTGATTTGAAAGAGAAAGGACCACATCACTAAAGGCTAGCCATTCACGAATATCCGAACGATGACCAACAAAAGTGATTTTGTCGCGTAAACCTTTGCTCTGAATGGTGTCTTGCATTTCTTGTAAGTAAGCAACCTTTTTCGAATCCGCGCCACCCACCACTACCGCATGCAGATTTGGATATTGGTTTTTCAGCTGTTGCATTAATTCAATTAAAGTTTCATGGCCTTTTAAACGGGTAATACGCCCAGGCAGGCAAATTAAAAACTTGTTTTCCAGTTGCGGAAAATCTTTAAACGTTTGATTGATCCACTGTGCAGAGGGTTGATAGCCATGCGGAAATTCTTGTGGTGAAATGCCGCGATAAATACGCACGATATTTTCAGGCGGACAGTTTTTATAATGCTCGGTAATGTATTTCACTACACTATCCGAAACGGCAATGACTTTTTCCGCCTGCGTCATAATGGCACTATAACGATTGGTCGAATAAAAGCCGTGCACCGTTGAAATGAGATGCGGGCGTTTATGTGCCGGAATGCCTTTTAAGGCAAAATGAGTCAGCCATGCAGGTACGCGTGAACGAACATGCACGATGTCAGGTTGATGCTGTTCAATCAGTTTTCGTAAAGGGCGTATTTGCCAAAGACTGGATAAAGATTTTTTGTGAATGGCCAAAGTCAGATGTTTTGAGCCTTCGGCTTCAAGTTGGGTAACCAGACGTCCACCATTGGAAACCACCAAAGATTGGTGACCGTCTGCAACAAGCGCACGTGCAATTTCTAGTGTGCCACGTTCAACACCACCACTGTTCAATTCAGGAAGAAGCTGCATAATTTTCATAGGTGTTATCTTCATTATTTTAAAGGGTGGGATTGGTTAATAAATTTTGTCATAGCCTTCAGGACGCGTTTTAAAGCGGCGGTGAAACCACATATATTGAGTGGGTGCAATCCGTAGCTGACTTTCAATGATCTTGTTAACACGTGTTGCATCATCCACTTCATCGTCGCTCGGCAGATTTTCTACCGATGCTTCAATTAAAACTTTGTATTGTGGATTGGCAATATCGCCATCACGGTAGAAATACAGCGGAATTGCGGCGGCTTTGGTCATCTTTATTAACCGGCGATGTGCAGTGACTGTTGCTGCAGGTATCCCAAAAAAGGGCGCCATCACGCCTTGTTTTAAACCGAAATCCTGGTCGGGACTGTACCAGATCGCATGGCCATTTTTTAAATGACGAATCAAGCCACGCATATCATCATGGTCAATTTGATTGGCATAAATGGTGGCGCGGCAGCGGTAGATCAGCATATCTAGCAATGGATTATTTTGCGGGCGGTAGACTACATCTGGCTCAAAATATTGAGCACATAAATATCCGCCGGCATCGAGTAATGTTGAATGCGTGCCTAACAGTAAAACGCCTTTGCCCTCAGCTTGTGCCTTTTGCAGATGTTCCAAGCCTTCAATGCTGACACGATCTTTAAACCACTGTGGGCAATACCATGCATTTAAGGTTTCAAAAATCCCAATCATCTGATCGACAAAAACGTGTCGGGTATTTTCCCGAACCTGTTCGGCTGTCCATTCTGGAAAACAGAGTTCCAAATTACGAACTGTTGTTTTACGACGCGATTTGAGCTGATTGAATGCAAGGTTGCCTAAAAAAGTAGCTAAACGATGCTGAATGGCCCACGGTAAAATTGCCAGAATCATTAAAAATATGATTCCAATCCAAATGCCCCAATATTGTGGAAGAAGGAAAGACCATTGAAACTCACCCGGTTTGTAGTCTGGCTTTTTACTCATAATGACCGTTTATACCAAAAGTTATCTGCAGTTTAACATGAAGTTATTTTCTAAATAAAAAAGCACCTGCAAAATACTTTACAGGTGCTTTTATCACGCGGCTAAATTAGTTACCTTTGGTCAGGTTTTCTAATTCATCCCAACGTTCCAATTTTTCAAGCAATAG
This sequence comes from Acinetobacter sp. F16, assembly GCF_052712855.1. Lineage (NCBI taxonomy): Bacteria > Pseudomonadati > Pseudomonadota > Gammaproteobacteria > Moraxellales > Moraxellaceae > Acinetobacter > Acinetobacter sp. F16. The sequence goes on along the minus strand of NZ_JBRATK010000003.1, from coordinate 8,355 downwards.
CTCGTCAATTTCAGCTAAACGTTGTGATGCTTGCGCTGCTGCATCGGCATCTTTAACAAACAAAGAGCCATCTGCAAGCTGCTCATTCAGCGCGGTCTGTTCTTTCTCTAATGCTTCAATTTCAACCGGCAACTGTTCTAAAGCACGTTGATCTTTATAGCTGAGCTTTACTTTTTTTGGCACTGCTGCTTCGGCTTTGGCAATGGCTTTCTTGGCATCGCTTTTCAGACCGACAGCAGTTTGATCTGGGCGTTGTTCCAGATAATCCTGATAACCACCGATGTATTCATCAATGTTGCCTTTACCATCAAATACCCAAGTCGATGTGACCACGTTGTCCATAAATGCACGGTCATGCGAGATCAACAGTAATGTACCGGTATAGCCACCGAGCATTTCTTCCAATAGTTCAAGCGTTACCATATCCAGGTCGTTGGTTGGCTCATCCATCACAATTAAATTCGATGGTTTAAGCAGTAGCTTGGCAAGAAGAATACGGTTACGTTCACCACCCGACAACGCTTTAACCGGAGTACGGGCACGTTCAGGCGAGAACAGGAAATCTTGAAGATAACTGTAGATATGACGACGACCACCGTTAACATCGACAAAGTCTGAACCTTCAGAAATGTTGTCTTTAACCGATTTCTCTAAATCTAGTGCATTCCGCAGCTGGTCGAAATAAGCCACTTCCAGCTGTGTACCCGTTTTAACTGTGCCACCATGCTCAAGCTCACCTAAAATGGCTTTGATCAGGGTTGTTTTACCCACACCATTGTCGCCGACCAAACCAATACGGTCGCCACGAAGTACCAATGCAGAGAAATCTTTGATGATGGGTTCTTGATCGCCAAAAGCAACACTTAGATGCTCAATATCAAAGACCAGTTTACCCGAGCGGTTGGCATCTTGCGTTGCCATGCTCACTTTACCTTGTTGTGAACGACGTGCTTTCGACTCTTCACGTAAATCTTTCAGCGCACGTACACGACCTTCGTTACGGGTACGACGGGCTTTAATGCCTTGGCGAATCCAGACTTCTTCTTCAGCCAAACGTTTATCAAACAAAGCATTCTGCTTTTCTTCGGCTTCCATCTGCTGCGCTTTAAGCTCAAGGTAACGTGAATAGTTACCTTCATAACTCCGTAAAGTACCGCGATCCAGTTCGACAATACGCGTTGCAATGCTGTCGACAAATGAACGGTCATGTGAAATAAATAATAAGGTTAAATTATTTTGATCGAGCAGGAATTTTTCTAACCATTCAATACTTTCTACGTCCAAGTGGTTCGTTGGTTCGTCGAGTAAAAGTACATCGGGTTGCGTAAGTAAGGCACGTGCCAATAGGACGCGACGTTTACGACCACCGGATAAATCGGCTAAATCGGCATCCGGGTCTAAACCCATTTTGCTTAAAATAGAATTTACCTTGGTCTCCAAAGCCCAACCATCGACCTGATCGAGTTTGTGCTGCAGGTTACCCATGCGGTCGCATGCTTCCATATCACCGAGTACACAAGCATCGCTTGCTTCGTGATAGGCTTTGAGTACAGCAGCCGCTTCACCTGCGCCATCGGCTACAATATCAGCGACCTTACCGGAATCCATGGGTACATCTTGAGCAAGCATGGAAATGGTGATGCCATTTTGTATAGAAACTTCACCACGATCTGGCAGTAAACTTCCCTCAATGAGTTTAAGTAAAGTAGACTTACCTTCACCGTTACGGCCAATCAAACACACTCGTTCACCGCGTTCCAAATTGAAGTTCGCGCCGTCGAGCAGGGAAGGTCCGCCAAACGCGAGTTGGACATCCCTTAACGTAATATAGGCCATACTGTTTCCTGAAATCCAAAATGAGGACTTAAAATGACTAAACAAAAAAATCTTAATGATCAGGCGTCATTTTCCGCACCCATAGAAGATTTGCAAGTGCGAATTACATTTTTAGATGATTTAGTTGAACAATTAAATCAGCAGGTGTCTCTGCAACATGCCGAAATAGCTGATTTGAAAAAACAAATGCAGTTTCTGTATCAACGCATTGAGTCTGCCGATTTATCCGATGGAATTGCCGCTTTTGATCCGATGACCAATCGACCACCGCATTATTGATTTAATGTTCACGGGTCTTTTTGCTGAATTGATTTGACCTTTTCATCCAGGCTCGCTCTAATGCGGGCTCAAAGTCCGCTTACTTGTCTATTGAGATTATGTCCAACAAAGTCGTTCTTCTTGATCTTGAAAAGAATATGCCCACCGCACAATTGTTGCGTGACATTATTCAACACTACGCCGTAATTTATTTATTTAACTGCCAAGGAAAGTTTGAATACTCACTTGAAGATTTAACCGAATTTTCAGCTTGGATCAGTAGTGGACAAGTGGTTATCTTAGAAACCGCAGAGATCGATCATAAAGAATTTGAATATGCCGTGGTAGTTGGACAGCTGATTGCATTGTTAGAACCGGACACGACCATTGAAGTCATTTCTGCCATGCCAAGCAGTGAAATCCTGATTGAAATGATGCAATCTTCAGACATGAACTGTCACCTGATTCAAATTCAGGCTGAAGCATCTTGCTTAAATGCAAAATATAAACTTCCAAGTATTGAAACCATTCAGCAAAAACCAGAATTGTTGTTGGTCAAAAAATATTGTGATGCTTTAAGTAAAATGAAGGGTAAACCGAACTCGATTGAGAAACTTAAAAACTCGATCAGTAATATTTTGCAAGTTGAAAGCGATCAGGCACAGCAGCTGATTGCTTTGCTGATCAATCTAAAAATTGTGAAACGTTATGATGAGCAAATCAACTTCCGTAAAAAAGTTTTAAAACAATGGACGGAACTTGATTTAGAGCAAGCAACGCCTTCAGAAACAGCACAGAACATTTCCCCGATTTTTGCTCAACTACATACAGAAGCTTCCTCGAATGAAGAACTGGAGCAGTCAAATCCCATTCATCATGCGCAAAAAGATTTATTTAAAAACTTCTCTAAGATTGATCCGGTTCAGGTCATTGTCGCGCGTAAATTGCGCGAATTAAAGTCGGATAAGCCTAAGGATATTTATGCCTTGCGCGATTTACTGGAGCAAATGTTCCCGAAATCGGATGTTAGATTATTGCTTAAGGAATTGATTGAAAAGGGATATATCTACTGGAATGGCAGTGAAGTGCTGTATAGTCACGAGATGTTCTTGAATTAATTTCATCGTTGCAACTTGCGTTTTATATTGCGCTTATGCAACTCTAATAAAGGAATAGACAAGGTTGTACTATGGAAAACACTGGTATTTGGGTCATTGGCTTCATCATCCTATTTGTTTTGGGCTCGATTTTGGGTCTTCGCGTCAGTCCGCGAGAAAAAGCATTAGGCATGATGCGTGAGAGAGCACGCAAGATGGCACTGCACCCACGTTTAGTCGCAGCTCCCGATTGGACAAAAATTCCAATGGTCTCTGAAAAGCGTGCCAGTATGGTGGCCTATTATAGTGTACTTATTCCAGATGCTCGCCTGCCTTTGATGCGTGCGCGGGTTGAAGACCAAAAGCTAAAACTTGTGCAGGGCGATGATAAGTTTAACGATTTGCCCATTGCATTAAAGGGCATTTATGCTATTGATATGCAGGCAAACTGTGTAGGACTCTATTGGGATGAAGAATCTGACCTTCGAGCAACACAGTTAGATGACATTAAAACCTATTTACAGTCTTTGGCTGAAATTTAATTTATATACGAAACAAACAGGATTAACGGTTAACTATGGCGAACGCTCCTCGGTCTACATCCAAAAGCACCACAGCAAAATCACCGAGTGCTGCGAAAAAGCGTGCCTTAGTGATTGTGGAGTCGCCTGCAAAAGCGAAAACAATCAATAAATACCTCGGTTCAGATTACATTGTGAAATCATCCGTCGGTCATGTCCGTGACTTACCGACCGGTGGTTCTAAAAGTACAGAAAAAAAACCTGTATCACGTGCCAAACTGACCGATGAGCAAAAAGCTGAAAAAGCACAAACAGCCTTGGTTAATCGTATGGGCGTTGACCCTGAACACGATTGGAAAGCTCATTATGAGGTGCTTCCGGGTAAAGAGCATGTCGTTGCCGAACTGAAAAAACTGGCATCGCAAGTCGATGAAATCTACCTCGCAACGGATATGGACCGTGAAGGGGAAGCGATTGCCTGGCATTTAAAAGAAGTGATTGGTGGAGATGATTCACGTTATCAACGTGTAGTCTTTAACGAAATTACCAAAAATGCGATTCAAGAGGCTTTTAAACAGCCATCACGTTTAGATATTGATAAAGTCAATGCGCAGCAAGCACGGCGCTTCTTGGACCGTATTGTCGGTTTTATGATCTCGCCATTACTTTGGGAAAAGATTGCCCGTGGTTTATCGGCAGGTCGTGTGCAATCGGTTGCAGTAAAATTGGTGGTAGAACGTGAACGTGAGATTCGTGCTTTTATTCCTGAAGAATATTGGCAAGTATTTGCAGATACCAAATCATCAAGCGATGACATTCGCTTAGAAGCAGTCAAACAAGGTGGTAAAACCTTAAAACTGCAAAACAAAGCCCAAACGGATGCTTTGTTAAAAATCCTGAATAATGCCGAATATAAAGTTAGCACGCGTGAAGACAAACCGACCAAGGTTAATCCAAGCGCACCGTATATCACCTCGACCCTGCAACAGGCAGCAAGCACACGTTTAGGTTTTTCTGTAAAGAAAACCATGACGATGGCGCAGCGTCTGTATGAAGCAGGTTTTATTACCTATATGCGTACTGACTCAACATTCTTGAGTGATGATGCGGTCAATATGGTACGTGGTCATATCGAAACAGAGTTTGGCCAGAAATATCTTCCAGCCAAACCAAACCGTTATGGCAATAAAGCCGGTGCGCAAGAAGCCCATGAAGCGATTCGTCCTTCAAATGTAGCTTTAAAAGGTGATCAGTTAGTTGGTGTCGATCGTGATGCACAACGTCTGTATGATTTAATTTGGCGTCAGTTTGTCGCGTGTCAGATGACACCAGCAGAATACCTGTCTTCAACGATTTTAGTCGATGCGAATGGTGTGGAACTGAAAGCCAAAGGTCGTACTTTAGTGTTTGATGGTTTCACCAAAGTACGTGCTGCAAACAAGGCAGATGACGATATTTTGCTACCTGCAGTTAAAGTGGGTGAAGTGCTTAAACTTGAGAAGCTTGATCCATCTCAACACTTCACTAAACCGCCTGCACGTTTTACCGAAGCGTCATTGGTTAAAGAATTAGAGAAAAAAGGTATTGGTCGTCCATCCACCTATGCAGCAATCATTTCAACCATTCAAGATCGTGGTTATGTGAAGTTGGATAACCGTCGTCTCTTTGCCGAGAAGATGGGTGAAATCGTGACCGATCGTCTCGATGAAAACTTCAACAACCTGATGAATTATGCTTTTACGGCCGATCTTGAAGGTCAGCTCGATAAAGTGGCTGACGGACAGCGTAACTGGAAGGAATTACTGGATAATTTCTACGGTGACTTCAAAAAACGTTTAACCACGGCACAGGGCGAAAACGGCATGCGTCGTAATCAACCTGTTGAAGTTGAAGCGGTACATTGCCCTGAATGCTCACGTCCAATGCAGATTCGTACCGGTACAACGGGTGTATTCTTAGGGTGTTCAGGCTACAACTTGCCGCCAAAAGAGCGTTGTAAGGGTACCTTGAACCTGACTCCGGTTGAGTCACTTGCTGCCTTGTCTGATGATGATACGGCAGAAACTGCGGATTTAATGTCGAAAAAACGTTGCCCGATTTGTGAAACGGCAATGGACAGTTATGTGATTGATGGTGGCCGTAAATTGCATGTCTGTGGTAATAACCCGGACTGTGCAGGTTTTGAACTTGAAGAAGGTGAGTTCAAAATTAAAGGTTACGATGGACCAACCATTCCATGTGACAAATGTGATGGTGAAATGCAGCTTAAGACTGGGCGTTTTGGACCTTACTTTGCCTGCACCAGCTGTGACAATACCCGTAAAGTATTGAAGAGTGGTCAGCCTGCACCTCCACGTGTTGATCCTATTAGAATGGAACACCTACGTTCAACCAAACACGATGATTTCTTTGTTCTTCGTGATGGTGCAGCTGGCTTATTCCTGGCAGCCAGCAAATTCCCGAAAGTTCGTGAAACACGTGCGCCGAAAGTCGCTGAACTACGTTCTGTAGCTGAACAGCTTGATCCAAAATATCAGTTTATCTTGCAAGCTCCAGATGTAGACCCTGATGGCAATCCGGCATTGGTGAAATTCAGCCGTAAGAATCAGGCGCAATATATTGGTTCTGAAAATGCTGAAGGTAAGCAAACCAAGTGGAGCCTGGTTTACCAAGATGGGAAATGGGTTGAAGCCTAATTTTTAACAAGTGAAAAATGCTGACGAATGTCGGCATTTTTATTGTTTTATAAATTGTATTGAGCATAATTTATAAAAGAGCATTTGAATACGTGACAAGGTTATGCACAACTGTTTGAGGCAGGACTACATCGGTAAAATACTGTTTCAGCGACAAAATAGATAGAAGACGGAAGTTGTCGAGTTTTGTGCATGACAAAGTTTTTTGGTACTTTTTGACAGCAAAAAGTACAGAATGAATTCCAGCTCTTCATGGCTGAATGGAAAGACTCCATCATGCTTATATGTTTTAATGATAGTTGAAAATAAATACAAAATATTGAGATATTGGGGAAATGTGGAAAAAAATTCGGGTACTGTGTTTACTCATCATTTTATTCATCGTGGCAGTCAATGCTTACCGTGACCAGAACCAAGACTGGTCCAAACCCATTATTGTCATGCTGCATCTCATTAATGCAGATGGGCAGGTTGCTACCCAAAACTATATTCAGACTCTTAATTTATCTGAATTAACGGCTGCACAAGAATACTTGAAACAAATGTCGACTGAATATCGTGGACAACCCATTTCTATATATTTTCAAATGGGGCGAGAACTCAAACAACTTCCACCTAGAGTACCTGAGCATGCAAGCATGCTGAATACCATTTTATGGAGTTTAAAGTTCCGTTTTTATGCATGGAAACAGCATGAAAGTAAAGATGGCACGCCTAGTGTGACTTTGTTTTTAAATTATTATGATCCTGCACACACTAAAGAATTAAAGCATTCAACCGCCTTGCAAAAAGGCCGGATTGGTTCCGTCAATTTATTTGCCTCTAAAAAACAGGCTGAACAAAACAAAATTGTGCTTGTGCATGAGCTGTTACATGCTTTCGGTGCAACCGATAAATACGACTTGGCGACCGGACAACCCCTGTATCCAATTGGTTATGCCTATCCCAATCAAAAGCCTTTATTTCCCCAAGCCAAATGTGAATTGATGGCGGGACATATTCCTGTCTCACTCGATAAAAGTAAGATGCCGGATACTTTGCAACAGACATTAATTAATGAAATTACCGCGATTGAATTGGGCTGGAAAAAATAAAAGATGTGGATAACGCTTAATTTATCCACAGTTTAACTCACTGATGTGGATAAAAATGTCGCATATTCATAACAGATATCTGTTTTAAAATATTGAAAAATAAACCTGTTCTTAAGCAAGAGACTTCAGAAGAATCATAAAAACAGTAGGAAATGATTTGGTTTGGCATCAGCTGTATAAAAATCGAAAGTAGTATTTAGGTCTGGGCATTTTGCTCATCGTATTTGGAATGGTGTTGCTGGCATCTTTACCTTTCGCCATGCTTTCAGTCATTTTTCTGTTTGGTGTGCTCATGGTGATCGGTGGTGTTCTGCACTTCATTGCAGCATTTAAAATCTTTGATGGGGGGATCGCTGGTTGTAGGCATTGTTTGGCTTGCTTTACTGAGTGGTAGGATATTATGCCTTTAGCACGCCGGTAAAAATCGCCATTGTATTGACCAATTTCTTGGCCATCGTTTTGATTGTTGCGGGTGTCATCCGTGTCTTGAGTGCCTTTGTTTTTAAAGCCTATCAATGTTGGGGATAGGTATTGTTTTTCGGCATTGTTACCTTGGTGACCGGGGTTATTATTTTGATGTCACCCGATGCGCCGTTCTGGGTGCTGGGTCTATTCCTTGCAATCGATATTTTATTTCAGGGCATTAACTATCTCATTTTAGCTTCTTATATCAAACATGAACTGCCCAAAAGTTCTGCCGATGTTTAAATCCAATTCGACTAAAGAGCGCTATATGTGCTCTTTTTTTATTCTTAGATTAGCAGTTGAAGTGCAACGCCATGTTGTTGCCATAATACCTGACTCGGACTTTTAAAGCCGAGTCTTTTTCTTGGGCGCTGATTTAAACGTTGTG
>NZ_JBRATK010000029.1:0-3582 GCF_052712855.1 Acinetobacter sp. F16 | reverse complement strand
ACAACGTTTAAATCAGCGCCCAAGAAAAAGACTCGGCTTTAAAAGTCCGAGTCAGGTATTATGGCAACAACATGGCGTTGCACTTCAACTGCTAATCTAAGATAAATAAAAAAGCCCTCAAATGAGGGCTAATTTATATCTATTTATGATTTTTAAACTTAACCACTACTCTATCATTGCTATCGAGTAACTTTAATTCTGTCCTGCTAGCGTCATAGCTAACCACCTGACTTAATGCCTGGGAAAACTTTTGAGGCAAATCGGTCGTAGTTGAACATACGTTATTTTCTACTGCTTTTAGATTTGCAAATTTAATCTGAGTTCCCATAACGGCATAACCACCCATAAATTGGTTACAGCCATCGGTGCCGCTTACTTCACTGCTATCAAACTTTATAGTTGGAACAGCAGACTGGGCCGGGTCAGCTTTATAAACGACTTGATTGATTTCCGTTAAGACCCAATTTCTATTTTGCAATTGAGCTAAATTTCGATCGGTAGATGGATTTGGCATGGATGTATTACAACCCACCAACGTTAAAGAAGAGACTATACTTGTGGCTAGAATAATTTTTCTTAACATTGCTTTTCTCCAATTAATTTCTATTTAATAATTTAATATCTAAAGATAATTGTGAGGCAGTTAAAACAAATAGTATTTTATGGAATATTCTTAGAATTCATTTGATTGTTAACTAATCATCTACAAGAGTTGATCGGAAAATAAACATGTATTGCTTTAGGTAAACAGGACAGCTTAAGCGATAAAAGTAACCATAAACTCAACTATACGGGTATGATCAGAATTATTTATTCATTCTATATTTGTTATATAAGTGGTTTAAACAGTTTTCAATCAGTAAGCTTTCAACTCATTACTATTTAATCTTAATCCTTTAATCTTCATCTGCTAAATTGTCTGAAGGGCAAAAAGTTATATATTTTACTTATGAGTGATAAATTTCAGGCGTAAAAAAAGCCCTTAACGGGCTTTTTTCAATACAACAAATTAGTTAGCTAAAGCTTTAACTTGTGCATTCAAACGGCTCTTATGACGAGCAGCTTTGTTTTTATGGATGATGCCTTTATCAGCCATACGGTCAATTACAGGTACCGCAGTTTTATATGCTTCTGAAGCAGCAGCATAATCACCAGCAGCGATTGCAGCTATTGTACGTTTAAGATAAGTACGAACCATAGAACGTAAGCTAGCGTTGTGTTTGCGTGCTTTAACGTTTTGACGAGCACGTTTTTTAGCTTGAGCAGAGTTTGCCACTCGTGCACTCCTTGAATTAGATTGGTCTGGGCGGGCTGAAATTGCAACTGAAAACCTTCATCAGAAGAATTATCACCAGCCCGTAAACAAGTGCCATATTGTGATTAAACTATGAGGCTAAGTCAAGTCTTGACTTGCTTTGACAACATTTTAGATGCATAAAAATTCTAAAGAAACCGTTAGATTAGTAATAACTTAAAGAGATTGCTTAAAAAATGACTAAATCAATTAAAAGTGCAATTGTGATTGGAGCAACGGGTTTAGTAGGTCGTGAGCTACTAAATCAACTTAATCGTACAGAAAGTTGCCAGAAAATTACCGCAGTTGTCCGTCATGAAGATTCTGCACTCAAACGCCTAGAAAAAGTACAGCAATTTATTCTGGATGATTTTCTGTTACTCAATGATGAAGATACAAATGGATATAGCCATGCATTTAGCTGTTTAGGGACAACGCTGAAAAAAGCCGGATCCAAGCAAAAATTTAATGATATTGATTATGAAATTAATGTACATTTTGCCGACTTGTTTGAATCGACGGATACCCATTACCTGCTGATCAGCGCGATGGGAGCAAATATTCACTCAAATTTTTTCTATAACAGAGTGAAAGGTGAACTGGAAAAGCATATCCAGAGTTTAAATCTGCAATGTGTATCGATATTGCGACCCTCCTTACTGTTAGGGGAGCGTCCAGAACAACGAAGTCTGGAAGACCTGACTCAAAAGCTCTATCAAAAATTCTCGCATCTGGTTCCCGACTCATTCAAATATAAGCCAGTGACAGCAGCACAAGTAGCTCATACTATGGTCGAGGCAGCGCAAACTCAAACTGAAAAGTTTGAAATTTATGATAATTTACGCATACAAAATTCTAAATGAGGGAGCTGAAAAGTGTCTAATGCAGCATTTGTAACTTGCGATTTACTTGATGACAATCCAGAGAAAGACATTCAAGTGGTGACGCCATCCATGGATGGTAAATTTTTTAAAAGCTATGGTGCACGCAAAAGCTTTGGTGGTCAGGTCGTGACGGTTAAATGCTTTGAAGATAATTCCCGGGTAAAAGAGCTGCTTGCGACTGATGGTACCGGTAAAGTGCTGGTGGTAGATGGCGGGGCTTCAATGCGCTGTGCCTTGATGGGCGATATGATTGCAGAGTCAGCGGTTAAGCATCATTGGAACGGTGTGGTTATTTACGGCTGTGTACGCGATGTAGATGCGATTGCTGAATTGGATCTGGGCGTGCATGCATTGGCTGCAATTCCACAAAAAAGTAATCGCAAAGGCATAGGCGAAGTTGATTTAACTTTGTATTTTGGTGGGGTAAGCATCAATTCTGGCGATTATATCTATGCAGATAACAATGGCATTGTGGTCGCAAAAGAAAAATTAGTCGATTTATAACGACAATGGCATAAGGATAAAAATGGTGAATCATCAAATTAAAGTTGTACAGGCTTTGGCTTCAGCTTTGACTGCAGGTGGACGCGGAGTCAGTGGTACTGCATTTCCGAAACAGCCGGAAAAATTACTCAAACTTTACGAGTTTGAAGGTTCACCATTTTGCCGTCGTGTACGTGAAGTCCTGACCTTGTTGAATTTGGATTATGAAGTCTATCCTTGTCCAAAAGGTGGGCAGAAGTACCGAAAAATTGTCAAAGAAAAAGGTGGGAAAAAACAATTTCCATTCTTTATTGATGAAAACTCCGGTACTCAAATGTATGAGTCACAAGAGATCATCCATTATTTATTTAAACATTATGGCAAAACTGGAAAAACACCGAAAAAATTTGCCCAATATCCCAAAATTCCTGTGGCTGCCTTGGCTGGAACCCTTATTAATGGCGCACGTGGGGTTTGGATTAATAAAAAAATTACGGATCGTGAAGCACCAGCACAACTTTTAGAATTATGGGGTTTTGAAGCGAGTCCATTTACACGTGTTGTACGTGGGGTATTAACTGAACTAGAACTTCCATTCATATTCCATAATGTCCCTAAAGAGCGCTGGCAAGATATGGGGCCTGCAGCTTTACGCCTCAAGCCAGGAAAATATCAAGCTCTAAAAGGGGGCAAGCGCGAAAGAGTGGTTGAGCTTATGGGGCGTGATATCCAGGTTCCTTATTTGGTCGACCCGAATACTGGAGTGAAAATGTTTGAGTCAGCAGATATTGTGAAATATTTGAAAAAACAATATAGCTGAATAGGGTCTGTTGACATTTGTTGCTTAAAAAAATAGCGAGGTAGTAAAATTAAATCGCCAAACCCAATTTTACTCTCGCTATGCCTCGTACAATGCTGAAT
>NZ_JBRATK010000028.1:0-4311 GCF_052712855.1 Acinetobacter sp. F16 | reverse complement strand
TTATTCAGCATTGTACGAGGCATAGCGAGAGTAAAATTGGGTTTGGCGATTTAATTTTACTACCTCGCTATTTTTTTAAGCAACAAATGTCAACAGACCCTATATGATTTAGTTTTTCAAGATGTGAATACGTTTGCAGAGAACTAGATTAAATGGTATTTAGTTGCATATCGAACACTGAAAAGCGGAAAAGACAATGAAAAAAGTATTACAACCATTGATGATTGCAGCTTTAGCTATTCCTACTTTGACTTTTGCAAATAATGCAGCTCAAACCACAACCGTAGACAAAGTACAGGCTGCTCGTGGTGCAACAACAGCTCCGGCAGTTGCTCAAGACGGTAACATTACAGTTGCAAGCCCACGCACTGGTATTCGTTATACTTTTGCTAATCCGAATCAACGTCCAGTGGTATTGGAAACTGCAGCGGTGACTGCAGCCAATGCGGCCAATGTGAACCGTATAGTGGCGTCAAATCCTGCTTTATCTCCAGCAAGTCAAGAAAAAGCCAAACAGGTATTATTGTCAGAAGCGACCCAATTGGCATCTAACTAAACCGATGTTATTTTTTTAAAACCACTCTGCGGACTGGTTTTTTTGTGCTTGGAAACCTCAATCCGATAAAAAATAAATCAAACAAAGTGTTCTGCTCGATTTTTTAGCCAATTTCTACTAAGCTGTGTTTTTATCACGAACTTATTTGGAAGTTTAAAAATGGCGGTCGGCGACGTAACAATGCCACAGATGCATGTGGTTAAAGGTGTAAAGATTGGTTCAGCTGAAGCGTATGTGCGCTATCCGAACCGACGCGACCTGGTCATTTTTGAATTTGCTGAAGGTTCTAATGCAGCGGGTGTATTTACCCAAAATGCATTTTGTGCTGCGCCGGTGCATATTTGCAAAGCACATCTTCAGGTGGGTAATCCGCGCTATTTAGTGATTAACACCGGTAATGCCAATGCAGGTACCGGTAAAATCGGCATGGCGAATGCTGAAGCGACCTGTGTGAAACTGGCTGAACTTGCTGGCGTATCTGCAAGTGAAATTTTACCGTTTTCCACCGGGGTGATTGGTGAGCAATTGCCTATTGAGCGTTTAATGACAGGCCTGCAACCGGCACTGGATTCATTACGCGAAGATGCCTGGTTAGATGCCGCGACTGGCATTATGACCACAGATACTTTACCTAAAGGGGCATCTGAGCAATTTGAGCTAGATAGTGTGATGTACACCATGACTGGTATCTCAAAAGGTGCAGGCATGATTCGCCCGAATATGGCGACCATGCTGAGCTATGTTGCCACAGATGCGCCGATCAGCCGTGAATTGGTACAGCAGCTCTTAAAAACCACTGTGAATGTTTCCTTTAACCGTATTACGGTTGATGGCGATACCTCAACCAATGATTCCTGTATTTTTGTGGCGACAGGACAAGCCGGCGGTGCAGAAATCACCTCGACTGATGATGCACGTTATGCTGCGGTTCTCGATGTTTTAACACGAGTGATGAAACGTCTAGCACAACTGATTGTTCGCGATGGCGAGGGTGCAACCAAATTCATTACCGTGGCAGTTGAAGGCGGTGCAGATACCCAGGAATGTTGCGATATCGCCTATAGTATTGCGCATTCTCCTTTGGTAAAAACTGCAATTTTTGCATCAGATCCTAACTGGGGACGTATCCTTGCCGCAATTGGTTATGCAGGCGTTAAAAATTTAGACGTTGAAAAAATCCAGGTTTGGTTAGATGATGTACAGATCTGCAAAGATGGTGGTGCGGCAGCGGACTATACGGAGGAAGCTGGCGCGCGCGTGATGTCTCAAGCTGAAATGACGATTCGTGTTGATTTAGGACGAGGTCAGGCTAAAGACACGGTCTATACCTGTGATCTGTCTTATGACTATGTCAAGATCAATGCAGATTACCGTTCTTAAGTTTAGTTGAATGAAAAAAGCCTCCGTTGTGAGGCTTTTTTATAATGTAAAGTTTTTAATGACTGGTCAAAAAAGCAAGATGCCATTCTGATCAGTGAATTGAGTGTACTGCTTGTGGTCTAACAAGCACTAAGGATAGAGAAGACGTTTATGAATGATGCGACCAATTTAATTGCCAATGAGGCTAAATCGATTGTGCAGGCGCATTTAGATCGTTTAGGTGAGTCTAAAGATATTCATTTGAGTGATGAGGTCAAACAGGAGAAGTTTGCGCAAATTCTGACAGAACTCAAAAAACGCGATGCTGTCCTTGTCGCTCATTACTATTGCGATCCCGAAGTGCAAGAGATTGCTGAGCTGTCTGGTGGCTGTGTTTCGGATTCATTGGAAATGGCACGTTTTGGCCGTGATCATCCAGCTTCAACCTTGGTTGTGGCAGGTGTGAAATTCATGGGAGAAACATCGAAAATTCTTTCTCCTGAAAAAACCGTGTTGATGCCAACACTAGAAGCTACCTGTTCTCTAGACCTAGGTTGCCCTGTTGATGAGTTTACTGCGTTTTGTGATGCGCATCCTGATTATACCGTGGTGGTGTATGCCAATACCTCTGCGGCAGTCAAAGCCCGGGCTGATTGGGTGGTGACATCGAGCTGTGCAGTCGAAATTATTGAACATTTAGATAGTTTGGGTGAAAAGATTATCTGGGCACCAGATCAGCATCTCGGTCGTTACATTCAGAAGAAAACCGGTGCAGACATGTTGCTTTGGGATGGTGCTTGTATCGTGCATGAAGAATTTCGCGCTCGTGGAATTGCCAGCATGAAAGCTCTCTATCCAGATGCAGCCGTTTTGGTGCATCCAGAGTCACCAGAATCAGTGGTAGATATCGCAGATGCTGTGGGAAGCACCTCGCAATTGATTAAAGCGGCACAAACACTGCCAAATGAACGTTTGATTGTGGCAACCGACCGCGGCATCTTCTATAAAATGCAACAAGCCGTTCCAAACAAGATTCTGATTGAAGCACCAACAGCAGGCGAAGGTGCAACTTGTCGCTCTTGCGCACATTGTCCTTGGATGGCAATGAACGAATTGGATGGAATTTTAGCGGTTTTACAAAATGGTGATCAAGAAATACACGTCGATCCAGCCCTTGCAGAACGAGCTAAATTACCTCTTGATCGCATGTTAAACTTCAGTGCCAATTTAAAACGCTGATAATTGTATATAAAATGGCTAAAGTGCTTGATAAATATACATTCGAAGCGTTTTTTTAATTTTTTTTAACTCTAGGTGTTGACGTTGCTAAGCGTCACGCCTAGAATGCACACCGTACCGCATGAAGTGCAGTATGAAGCTAAGATGAATCGGAGCATGGCGCAGCTTGGTAGCGCACCTGGTTTGGGACCAGGGGGTCGTAGGTTCGAATCCTACTGCTCCGACCAATTCTTCAAGGCGAAGGTTTTGTGGTATTTATATCATAGTTCATGCGCCTGTAGCTCAGTAGGATAGAGCATCCGCCTTCTAAGCGGATGGTCACAGGTTCGAATCCTGTCAGGCGCACCATTTATGGTAGCTTGATACTTTAGAATCTGAAAATGTTGTAACGGTGGATGTAGCTCAGTTGGTAGAGCCCCGGATTGTGATTCCGGTTGTCGTGGGTTCGAATCCCATCATTCACCCCAATTCGGAGCATGGCGCAGCTTGGTAGCGCACCTGGTTTGGGACCAGGGGGTCGTAGGTTCGAATCCTACTGCTCCGACCATTTTTCTAAAAGATGATATAAATAATCCGCTTAAATGCGGTTTTTTTATGCCTGAAATTTAATAATAACATTCAACATTCAACATTCAACATTCAACATTCAACATGGTTTGAATAATCTTTAATAATCACGGTTTAAAAATCAGAAGCAATTTAATCATTATTGAGGGTGCAATATAAAACCAGTTGAGGAAGGGGGTGAGCTTATTTAACACATGAAGGGATTTCCTTGAACAAAATAAAAAAATGCTTCGTTGTGTTGATTTATTTGAGGGGTGATTTTGTTTTAGATCTGCGGCTGTATTTGATCTTTGTGTATTTTTACTGGTCTATAGTGTATTTAAGCAGTGAGTTTGATTTTTAGATTGGAAGATGAATATAGAATATGATGAATGCAGGATATAAAGAACAGAAATGAAAATAATAAAATGATGCGAATTTGGATTTTATTTGGCTTATTTATGAGTTTTAAACCAAAAACGTTGTGAATTTAAACTTAAAAATAAGAAAATCTCTCGATTTTGCAGAATAAATAAACAGTCGAAAGATTATTGGTAAAATAATGCGGAAAAGGGGTTGCGCCTGATCTGGAATGCTGTAGAATGCACATC
>NZ_JBRATK010000027.1:0-5510 GCF_052712855.1 Acinetobacter sp. F16 | reverse complement strand
GGTATTGCCACTCGTTTTGAAAAGTTGGCTCGTAATTATAAGTCCATGTTGTTCTTGGCTTGTTTGTTTATTTGGTGCAAAGCAAAATGAGGACACGCCCTAGTTCAGATAAGAATTTACTTTCGTTTGCTTTGACTAATTTGGGTAATTTTCTATCCTCACAGGGAAGATGTTTCTGCGCTCAGTATTACTGGGATCAGGCAATAGAACTTAATGAAAATCCTGTTGCTATTATTGCTAAAGCTCAAAGCCTACTTTTTATGTCTTCGAATTTATATGATGAGTATCACACTGAAATTCATTATTTTTTTATTAATAAGTTAGTTAAAAAAGTTAAATTAATGTTTGATACTCTTGAATCAGAACAAAAAACACCATTACAACCTCATGGTAATTTATATACATTTAATCAGTGGTATGAACAACACTATCAAGATGGTGAATTTAAATTTATTAAAGAATATGAACAAAAAATTAGAACAAAGATAGAAAGTCGTTATTTACGTTGGTGTGCTAAAAATAAATTATTCATAAATGACCTAAATGATTTATGTATAGATGAGATCGTATTCCAGGATGTGATTGGATTGCCTTCAATAACCCAGAGGATCAATACGAGCTTAAGTCTCAAAGAACAATTAGTTTTTCATTCAAACTTTGATGAGTTAAGAAATGAATATACTTATGCTCGCTATTTGATTTTTCAGGCTTCCGAAATTAAAGATGAGTCGAAACACTTTTATAATGCGACTTATGCACATACTGATGACACATTACATGCCATAGATAATTTAAAAACTTCTCATTTAAAATCTGCTTTCAGGATTTTATATTCAATATTTGACAAAATTTCTTATTTTTTAACTAAATATCTAAAATTTGAAGTTAATGAGAGACATATAAGTTTTTCAAAGGTATTTGGGAATAATAAAAATAGAAAATTTCAACCACGTGAAGTTCTAAAGAATTCTAATAATTATTTTATACATGCGTTATTTTATATTCTTAAAGAAATTGAAGAAGTTGATTCTGAACACTTTGATATTTTTACAAATTCTAAACAGTACCGTTTTTCAAAGATAAGAAATCATCTTGAGCACCGATCTTTCAGAATTGTAGATGACTTCGGTTATCGACTTAATACTGAATTTGATTTTTATCATAGTGCTATGTATGAAAAGCTATTAACAAGAAAACATGAGTTGATTGAGGGAGATCTTATCAATTCGGATGAATTTAAAGAGGTTTTAGAACAAATTCAAGATAAGGAAAAAAAAGCAAATTATATTTTAGAAATGCCAATTTCAGAGTTTGAAGAATCATTACTCACATTAGCTAGACTAATTCGAAATTCATTAATGTATTTGAGCTTGGCGGTACATTTGGAGGAAAGTTGGAGAGAAGGGGAGGATAAATTAGTATTGAGTAGATTTGTGCCTTTGAAAAAATAAATCCCATAGAAGTGAGCTTAATGATTTTTGAACTAAATCTTAACAACTGTTCTACCTATCATCACAGTGAAAAGCGCATCCCTCCCAATGATAACTTTTTCGTCTTATCAGGAAAAAATTTGCACTGTATGTCTTTATAGATAATTTATTTCCATGATACCCAACATGTTTCAAGTAATTGGGTTGTAAAACAGTAAATCGAACAGTTTAAATTTTAATCACTACAATAAAGCGTAAAATAATTAAGTATTTGATAAATATAAAATATTTATTGTTTTGGTTATAAATTGTCGCTCATGCAATTAGGTGTGCAAATGTAGTCGCAGAGACCGGCTACGGCTGCCCATATTCGAAAAAGGACGAAATTTCAAGTAGAATATAGGCATTGGTGAACAACACCGATGTATACGAATTTTCAGCCAGACAGCAAGATGAAAAAGATATTGTTGTTTAGCTGAGGTGCAATGAGCACCCATACTTTCGATGTTATTTAAGCAAATCGGTTCGTAGGGCTGGGCCAAAAGCTCGGACCTCAAAACTCAATCCAACGCAAGGGGCTATATATGGCTGGTGGAAAGTCAACTATCATTTACACACTGACTGACGAGGCGCCATTGTTGGCGACTTATTCGCTATTGCCGATCATTGAGACCTTTACTAAGCCGGCCGGTGTCGAGATTGTCAAAAGTGACATCTCTGTAGCCGTTCGCGTGCTCGCAGAATTTGCAGACTGCCTAAATGAAGAGCAGAAAGTTCCCGATACCCTCGCGGAACTAGGTCGTCTTACTCAAGATCCAGACACTAACATTATCAAATTACCGAATATCAGTGCCTCTGTTGGCCAGCTAACAGCATGCATCAAAGAGCTTCAATCTAAAGGTTATGCGATCCCTGACTACCCGGAAAATCCAACGACTGAAGAAGAAAAGTCAATCAAGGTTCGTTATGGCAAATGCTTAGGTTCTGCTGTCAACCCAGTATTGCGTGAAGGTAACTCTGACCGTCGTGCGCCTGCTGCAGTGAAAAACTATGTTAAGAAACACCCGCATTCAATGAGCGAGTGGAAACAGTGGTCACAAACTCACGTTTCGCACATGAATGAAGGTGACTTCTACCACGGCGAAAAGTCAATGACACTTGACCGTGCGCGTAACGTGAAAATGGAATTGATTACTAACAGTGGCGAAACCATCGTTCTTAAACCAAAAGTTGCATTGAAAGATGGCGAAATCATCGACTCAATGTTTATGAGCAAAAAAGCACTTTGCGACTTCTACGAGAAAGAACTTGAAGACTGTCGTGAAGCGGGCATCTTGTTCTCTTTACACGTTAAAGCAACCATGATGAAAGTTTCACACCCGATCGTATTCGGTCACTGTGTGAAAATTTATTATAAAGACGCGTTTGAGAAACATGGCAAATTGTTTGACGAGCTAGGCGTTAATATCAATAACGGTATGGCTGGTCTTTACGAGAAACTTGAAACTTTACCAACGTCTGTACGTGAAGAAATCATTGCCGATTTACATGCGTGTCAAGAACACCGTCCAGCTTTAGCGATGGTTGACTCTGCAAAAGGCATCACTAACTTCCATTCACCAAACGACGTAATTGTAGATGCTTCTATGCCTGCAATGATCCGTGGTGGCGGTAAAATGTGGGGCGCTGACGGCAAACCTTACGACTGTAAAGCAGTTATGCCAGAATCGACTTTTGCGCGTATTTACCAAGAAATGATCAACTTCTGTAAATGGAATGGTAACTTTGACCCACGTACTATGGGTACTGTTCCTAACGTTGGTTTGATGGCGCAAAAAGCGGAAGAATACGGTTCACACGATAAAACCTTTGAAATCTCTGAAGCGGGTATTGCCAACATCACCGATCTTGAAACTGGCGAAGTGTTGATGTCGCAAAACGTTGAGCAAGGCGATATCTGGCGTATGTGTCAGGTGAAAGACGCTCCAATCCGTGACTGGGTGAAACTTGCGGTAACTCGCGCGCGTAACTCTGGCATGCCTGCGATCTTCTGGCTTGACCCGTACCGTCCGCACGAAAACGAATTGATCAAGAAAGTTGAAAAATACTTGAAAGATCACGACACGACTGGTCTTGATATCCAGATCATGTCACAAGTTCGTGCAATGCGTTACACACTTGAACGTGTTGCTCGTGGCCTAGATACAATTTCTGTAACGGGTAACATCCTGCGTGATTACCTGACTGACTTGTTCCCAATCATGGAATTGGGTACTTCAGCGAAAATGCTTTCGATCGTGCCTTTAATGGCAGGTGGTGGTATGTACGAAACAGGTGCAGGCGGTTCTGCTCCTAAACACGTACAGCAATTGGTTGAAGAAAACCACTTGCGTTGGGATTCACTGGGTGAATTCATGGCGCTTGCTGTTTCTCTAGAAGAAATGGGCATCAAAGAAGACAATGCTGCTGCGAAGTTATTGGCTAAGACATTAGACCAAGCGACTGGCAAATTGCTCGACAATGACAAGTCGCCATCACGTCGTACTGGCGAGATTGATAACCGTGGCAGCCACTTCTACCTAGCGAAATACTGGGCTGAAGCGTTGGCTGAGCAAGACGAAAATGCTGAGCTTAAAGCGAAGTTCGCTCCGCTTGCTAAAGCATTGGCTGAAAACGAAGACAAGATCGTTGCTGAACTTGCTTCCGTTCAAGGTAAAGCTGCTGATATCGGTGGTTACTACGCTCTTGATCAAGAGAAAGTAAATGCTGTGATGCGTCCAAGTGTGACGTTGAATACAGTGCTTGCTGCTGTTTAAGCTTAATTTAATGCAAAGCCGGCAACTTAGCCGGTGATGCAAAAAAAAGCCGGTGCATATGCACCGGCTTTTTTTCGTCCCTAACGTCTAGGGCACGAACATTCCTTTAAATAAGAAGCTTATTTAAACTAAATCTTAACGGCCGTTATTACGTCCACGACCACGCGGTGCTTTAGTATTCGGGCGTGTTGTACCATTGGTTTTACGACGTGGCTTATCCGCATCATCCATTTGCCAAATACGCGTTGTACCACCGCCAGCTCTTTTCTTGCCTTTGAATGGCGCTTCGCCTTTTTCTTCACGTGCTTTGTCTTTAGCCACAGAGAAATGCTGTTTCTTGGTCGGAGTCTTTTTCGCAAAAGAACGACCTTCATACGGCTTTTCTGCAGGAACATCTTTAAAGTCTGGGTAAAGTAAAGGCTCAATCTCGATTTGCTCACCAGGCTGTAAGCCCAGTTTTACAATGCTAATGGTACCAATTTGAGTACGGATCAAACGTAAGGTTGGAAAACCTACAGCTGAAGTCATACGGCGAACCTGACGGTTACGACCTTCACAAATTTGAATTTCTACCCATGAAGTTGGAACGCTAGCACGGAAACGTACAGGTGGGGTGCGTTCCCATAACCAATCCGGCTCATCAATTTTTTTTGCTTGAGCCGGCAGGGTAATGCCATCTTTAAGCTCAACACCTTTACGAAGTTGCTCTAAGGCTTCTTCGGTAATGTCACCATCGACCTGTACCACATAAGTTTTAAACTTTTTGCTGGCAGGGTTGGTAATGAACTGGTTCAAGCCACCGTGATCGGTTAAAAACATCAAGCCTTCTGAGTCTAGATCAAGACGACCTGCGATACGAAGATCAGGGTCTTGAGTAAAATCAGCCATGGTTTGATGTTTCTCATCGGCACGGAACTGGGAGAGAACGTCATAAGGTTTATTAAGAATAACTATTTTCACTGTAACCTACTAAAAAGACTAAATATATTCTGTTGTGGTTTTCAAGTTACCCGTTTAGTTACCCGCTTTGGGAGGTGTGGGGTAAAAAGTGGTAAAGAAAAGCCCACTATGTGTGAGCTATCATATCAGATTCTGTTTTGTGTTCTTCAACTTTATTCTTGACCTCTGATGAATACTGGAGACCATTTTTTTCGAAACTTGAATAGGGTCTGTTGACATTTCAAGTATAGAATTTACCCGATAAAGGTAGCCAAATAAATACACAAGCTAATGCAACTGCACCCTCATAGCTACACTTTAGCTT
>NZ_JBRATK010000026.1:0-6516 GCF_052712855.1 Acinetobacter sp. F16 | reverse complement strand
GCGTGACATGTTGGAAAATTTAATTTTAGAAGGGAGATATAAGATATTTTAATTGAATAGATGAGAAGAATGAAATATGTACATCAAATGAGGACACACCCTAATAGGTTATATTGATGAAAGTATGGTTAAGCGCTGAATTAAGTAAAGACGTTTTAACTGAAGAGCAAATTCTACAGGAATGTAAAGCACGTAATGCAGCTGTTGATACCTTAAACCTGAGGCTAAATGATAAATTCTATAATATTCCATTAAATAGTTGGGATTGTATAATCATTATAATGGGTGAAGATAGTTTTGAAGAAAGTATCTACTATTCTATTAAACGCCAAAATATGGATTTCCGCTTAAGAATAGATCCGGCGACCTTTAAGGCTACCGATCACTTAGGACGAAAGAAACTTATTTTTTCTATGCTTTTAAAAAGTTTAAATTTATTAAAAATTAAGTTTGAAAAAGTTCGCCTAAAACTTAATTCAAAAGTTTTTGAAGAGCTAGGGCGTGTCATCAATTAACTTGAGGAAACC
This sequence comes from Acinetobacter sp. F16, assembly GCF_052712855.1. Taxonomy (NCBI): domain Bacteria; kingdom Pseudomonadati; phylum Pseudomonadota; class Gammaproteobacteria; order Moraxellales; family Moraxellaceae; genus Acinetobacter; species Acinetobacter sp. F16. Next base: position 5,989 of record NZ_JBRATK010000026.1, on the reverse strand, counting down.
CACCTTGTCCCCATTATATTTTTATGACTAAACGCTATGCATTAAGAGATGATCAGTGGGAACTGATTAAAGATCTGTTACCTGGACGAATAGGTGCTGTTGGAGTAACGGCCAAAGACAACCGACTATTTGTTGAAGCGGTATTGTATCGGTATCGTTCAGGTATTCCGTGGCGAGACTTACCAGAACGCTTTGGTGATTTTAGAGTCGTACATACCCGTTTTAGCCGTTGGGCTAAAACAGGTGTGTGGCAGAGAGTCTTTGAAGTGCTGTCACATGACAGTGATAATGAATACGCCATGTTAGACTCCACTATTGTACGTGCTCATCAACACAGCGCTGGGGGGAAAAAATCAGGCGATTGGACGCAGTAAAGGTGGCTTAAGCACCAAAATTCATGCCCGGACTGATGCTTTAGGCAACCCGACAGGATTTTATCTCACTGATGGGCAGGCCCATGACTTAAACGGTTCAGATGTGTTGCTGGACTTATCGTTGAGCCAGACCTGGCTTATGGATAAAGCCTACAACTCCAGGGATCGGGTCATTGATCCAATTTTAGAGGCGAAGGGTCAGGTTGTGATGCCAGCGAAAAGTAATTCTATTGATCAGCGTGATTATGACCGACATCTCTACAAGGCAAGACATCTGATCGAGAACTTTTTTGCCAAACTCAAGCAGTATCGTGCTATTGCCACACGCTATGATAAATTGGCTCAAAACTTCTTATCAGCGATTTATTTGGCTTCAACAATCATCTGGCTTAATTGATGACACGCCCTAGAAAGACTTAAAGATGATGTGTTAAATATTGCAAAAGAAGAAAGTTGGAGTTAGACATTTAATTTGAATAAAAATATAAAATTTTTGAGCACTCATTTAATATAAAAATATTTTTTAATATTTAAACATCCGTTTTAACTCGTTAATTATTAAAATAAAAAAACCTAAAGAAATTAAATATTTTTAAAAATAGAACCTTTAAAAACAAAAATGCCGGCATTGAGCCAGCATTTTGAGAGAAGCTAAATATTTAGCCTGCTATAACACCACCGTCCTTGCGAGTGATGACCACGGTTGCAGAGCGTGGCCGAGAGGTGGCAGACGAGTTGGTCTGTGAAGCTGGCCAATGACTGCTTGGTTTGTTGTAGGCCGGGGAATCTTCCCCAGGATGCTGGACATTGATGAAAATGGCCTTATAGTCCGGTGTCATGGTTACACCTGTAATCTCACAGCTTTTTGGACCCGTCAGGAAACGAGCTAAAGTCTGATCTGTGACTTGAGCACCGACAATAGTTTCCTGCCCTGAAGATGTGGTCGTTCGAGTACCGTCTCCAACTTTACCAGGCAGCGCAGCCAGCATCATACAGTTGGTGGTATCGGTATAAGCGCCATCATCAGTCTGAATCCAGAGTACTCCGCGAGGGTCAAACCACATACCATCTGGCGAAGATAGGTCGTTATTATCATTTAAGCCCGACAGGTTGATATTCTGTGCCATTTTGGCCTCAGCACCAAATAGATAAATATCCCATTTGAACGTTATAGCTGTCGTCGTATCTGCATCTTCATGTAAACGGATAATATGACCATTCACATTGCCTTTGCCACCTTCAGGATCGTTATAGTTACGTGGATTGGCTGCATCTAATGCATGTGTGGTACCACGGTTAGAGTTATTGGTCAGCGTAACATAGACTTCTCCATTCTCAGGATTGACCGCAACCCATTCTGGACGGTCCATTTTAGTCGCACCTACACTATCTGCTGCTAGGCGAGCAAAGGTCACAACATCTGCCTGAGAACTAAAAGGATAGGCACTGTTCAGCTGATTTAAACCATTAACGCCGTAGCTCAGCTCGATCCATTGACCGCTCCCGTCTGCATTGAATTTAGCAACATAAAGCTTACCAAGATCCATATATTTATCACCTGCAGCGTAACCGCCATTACGATCTTTTTCGCTCCATTTATAGTCAGACACAAACTTATAAATATATTCCCCACGTGAGTCATCACCCATATAGAAAGCCAAGTTTTCATCTTCACGGGCACGACTGGCGCGGCAATCCTCATGAGCAAAGCGACCCAAGGCAGTGCGCTTAACCGGATCCTGTCGGCTATCAAAAGGATCAATTTCTACGATCCAACCAAAAGTATTGGGGCCATTGCGGTAGTCATTACCTGCATCATCGGCAGTAACATCTGCACTCCATCGGTCATAAAGATCCTGAGCTTCAATTGTACCTACTGCGGATTCCCAGCCATAACGTGAGCTTGCACCTGCTTTTAAACCATAGCGTTCCAGAGCAATTTTTTCTTGGGGCAGGCGATTATCATCATCCAGGGTGTTACGGACAAAGTAGCCAATAAAGTTTTCTTCAGCGGTAAGATATGTGCCCCATGGAGTATAGCCATTACCACAATTGTTATGGGTACCACGGGTTAATTTACCGTCAGGTGAGAAACGTGTAGACAGCAGGGCAGAGCCACTCGCAGGTCCTGCAAAGCTCATGACCGTTGAAGCAGTAATACGGCGGTTAAATACCGAATTTTTAACAATTTCTACTTTCTGGCTAGTGCTGTCTTTTTTGATATGAACAATTGAAACACCGTGTGCATTGGTCTCACGAATGACTTCATCTTCAGGTCGGCGACCATCAACTTTTGTTGGTCCCTGAGGATGTAAAAAAGTTGCATTAATATATTCATGATTCATGACCAGCAGACCATGTTCAGCCACCATCGGATCATAACGACCAGTGCTCAGGTTCAGACCAAAATAACTCATTCCGTCATGACAGTCACCAGAACGGAACTGAAAGCTTGGACCGTTCGGGATATTGTTATCGTCCCAGTCAGGATAGGCAGGATGAATCGAGTCACCCATTGCATAAAGCACATTAGCTTCATAGCCTTCCGGCACTGTTACTATGTCATTTAAATTTTTGGCTACAGGCGTGAAACTAAGCTGTTCTGGTTTTTGATTTGGATCAATAGCCGGTGGATTTGGTCCTGTTTCTGCTGGTGGTGGATTGGAGTCATTATCCTCCCCGCAACCAGTCAATGAAGAAGCCAGTGCCAATGCTGCAGCCCCACTTGCAGTCTTTGCAATCAAGTCACGACGTGACATAGATTGTTCTAGAATATCCCGAAAATGATGATTGTCTGAAGTATTATTGTCCAGTTCCTGATTTTCATCATAAGGTAGGTAATCTGTCATTGTTTTAATCCCACAACTAAGGTTTGGTTGTTTTAAAGTCAGGAATAAATTAGCAATTAAATATGACGAAAAGGTGAAGATTTTATTTCATAATAATTACATAAGATATTAATTTATATATGTAAATTAAATAAAAAAAAGCCCCACGGAGGAGGCATTTTTTCTTCTTTAAGCTATTTTCAGACGCCGCTTTTCCAGAAATTTTCCTGCCATTAAACCTAGCTCAAATAGCAACCACATGGGTACAGCCAGCATAATCATGGACAGGGCATCAGGGGGTGTCACAAACATGGCCACAAAAAAACACCCCACCACAATAAAGCGTCTTTTTTCGACCAAGGTCTGTGTGCTCACCACACCGATTAGAATCAGTAACAGGGTAATAATCGGAATTTCAAAAGTAAATCCAAATACCAAAAATAGTTTTAAACAGAAGGCCAGATAACTGTTGATATCGGTCATGGGCGCGACAGTCTCAGGGGATACGCTGATAAAAAAATGAAGGATAGAAGGTAAAGCGATTAAATAGGCAAAAGCAATACCAGCATAAAAAAGGACAACACTGCTGATGAATAGGGGTAAAGCCAGACTTTTTTCTTTTGCATATAATGCCGGCCTAATAAAAACCCAAAGTTGATACAAGATAAAAGGCATTGCAATGAGTAAAGCAATAAAAAAGTTCAATTTAAACGGGGCCATGAAAGTCGCAGTCACATCTGTTGCAATCATGGTAGAACTTGCCGGTAACTGGGCACGCAAGGGCTCGGATAACAGCTGATAAGTATGCGTCGCAAAGGGTAACAGACAGAAGAATAGTCCAATCAGTATCCCGACAATCTTGAAAAGATGCTTGCGCAGAATCACTAGGTGCCGGGTAATCGGCATTTCTTCTAGCTGAATGTTCTGTGGATCGCTACTGGCTTGAGTCGAGGGTAAAGTACTCATACGGCTACCTTGATGTCAGGATATTTTTTTTCTTGCTTGGTGACCTGATTAGGCGGAGTTAAATGAACCGGAGAAACTGGTTGATTGACCAGTTGATAACTGGGCTGAGTTTCTATTACCGGCTGTTCTGAAATTTTTGTGACCGGCTCAAGTGGTGTATTGAGATCAACCATTTGTGCCTGCATTTTGGCTTCCAGTTCCTGAATACGTTTCAGCTCGGATTGCATTTGCTCACGTAGTTCAGACAGACGTAATTCACGGTCAAGATCATTTTGTATATTGCTGACGGTTCTTTTAATTTTAGTGGACCATTTACCTATAAAACGAACTGCCTCAGGTAGCTTATCTGGTCCGAGCACTAAAAGTGCAATCACCCCAAAGGCCAGCAGCTCAGTCATTCCAATATTGAGCATGACAATACCTTAACTTTTGATTGAATTCTCGCTGGCTTTAACTTCAGCATCAATAGTGCGGGGCTGTTGAAGTTTTGCTGCTTCAGCTTCTTCTTCACGCACAGATTTTTTAAAGTCCTTGATTGCACCGCCGACATCTTTGCCCAGATTTTTAAGTTTAGAGGTGCCAAAAAGTAATATTACGACGATTGCAAAAATCAGTACGTGCCAAATTGATAATCCTGCCATATTGTCCTCATTGCATATTTTTTAATTTATGGACTTATCTCAACATGAATAAATGACAAAGCTATGACGTTTTGATGGCAGTTTGGAGACAGGAATGGAGAAGGGAAATTTACAATGAGCTATTAAAAATCAATACGAAGTTAGTACTGGAGTGATTCTAGCGTTAAAGTATGATTTTTCATTTAGTCAATCAAATAGTTAGTCATCTATAGCGAACTTAATATTTAAGAAAACTTGCAATTAAAGCTCTCAGTCATTTATCTATATGAATGAATTTATTACTTATTTAACTGATGTTTACCTAAAGTTTAGTTCATATTTAAAATTATATTTAATTAACAATAATTTTAATAACTTAGGCGATTAAATTACTAGTTTGTAAAATCCTTGGTTCATGAACCTGGTTAAATACATATATTTTTCGACTAAAAATGTCTTAAGAATATACTAAATTTGTCTAGGAGAGTGGTGGCAGTCCACCACTAATTAAAAGGTGTCTACAAAATCAGTGGCTATTCAATAAGTGTAGTTTAGTATTTGGCATAAAATATTATGCTGAGGCTAGGGTTTTGATAGCTACGATTTCTGTTTGGCTTTTTGGCGTAAGACATACAAATATAAGCTTTCTACTTTTTCACGTGCCCATGGTGTGGTACGTAAGAATCGCAATGATGATTTAACACTTGGATCTATGCAAAAACATCTAATTTCAATTTTACGATTTAAGCCTTCAAAGCCACCGTAGTAATCCAATAATTCATCCAAAATGTCAGCAAGTTTTTTGCCGTGTAAAGGGTCATTAGAGGTGTTCATAATAGATAGATCAACCATATTTTGGGAGGTCATTATTATAACCTGAGCTAGTTAGAAAATGAGAGGGTTGGAATTTAAAGGTAATTAACATAGAAAATTACAGCTTATCTTCCTATTTACAACAGTGCTGATGCATAAAATATTTCAAACAATTAATAATTCAAAGAAAGGTTTTTAATATATGCTACCTTTAAAAAGCTATAAGAAAACGACCTCTTTGAAGTGCGCACTATTTAACATAATCTATATTATACGAAATTCAAGTGTTAGAACCCATTTAAAGTGTCTATATTCTCACCAATAAAAATGTCTAGTTTATGATGGTTTTTATCACCATGGACTGGATATAAAATATAGATGCTGATCA
>NZ_JBRATK010000025.1:0-10986 GCF_052712855.1 Acinetobacter sp. F16 | reverse complement strand
CCGGTGCAACTGGATCTACTGGCGCAACCGGATCTACTGGTGCTACTGGATCAACTGGTGCTACCGGATCAACTGGCGCAACAGGATCTACCGGTGCAACCGGCTCTACCGGATCAACTGGTGCAACAGGATCTACCGGTGCAACTGGATCTACAGGATCTACCGGTGCAACAGGATCTACCGGTGCTACCGGATCAACAGGATCAACGGGTGCAACAGGATCTACTGGCGCAACCGGCTCTACTGGATCTACCGGATCAACTGGCGCAACAGGATCTACCGGTGCAACCGGCTCAACAGGATCAACAGGATCAACAGGATCAACAGGATCAACAGGATCAACTGGCGCTACTGGATCAACTGGTGCAACAGGATCTACTGGTGCTACCGGCGCAACAGGGGATACTGGTGAAGGCTCACTTGCTGATCTAATTCAAGCAGTAACACTGCTTGATGATGCAAATAGTTCAGAAGATTTAGATTCAAGAGAAGTCGGAAGCGATGGTTTAACCAGAGTTCTTATAAAATTCAACGATACCGCTGCAAATAATCTTGTTGTTGGTAATGTGGTCGTTGTAAATGGTCAACCTCACGTATTAACAGCTACTGATATTGCAGCTGAAGAGATTGCTGTACTGGTTGCTGTGAAACCTGGCACTAATGCAATTGTCGTGGAAGTGACCAATAGCAAAGGACAAGTTGAACGCGACCTGAAAGTTGTTGAAGTTACAAGTTCTGACTTAACCGGAAATGTTTCTATTGTTGAAGATGACAACAGCGATCAAATTCTCAATGTTGATGAAAAACCGGTCGATAATTTGGTTGATATTAAAGTTGAACTCGGCACAGACATTCAAATTGGTGACACAGTTGAAATTAACGGAATTGTTAAGACTGTCACTTCAGAAGATATTAACCTTGACCCTAGTTCTGTAGTTATTGAAAACGTAGGTCCTGTTAAAGAAGGTCAAAACACTTTCGATGCTATTGTGAAAGATTCTGCTGGTAAAATAATCGAAGAAAAAACGATTACGGTGACTGTTGATACCAAGCCTGCGGAATTGATTAATGGTATTAAGTTGATTGCAGATCAGAACGCAGATGGGGTGTTAAATAGCAAAGAGCTGGGTGCAGTTACTACGACTACACAAGTTGAAATCAGTTTAGGGCGTGATGCTCAAGCTGGTGATACGATTTCTCTTAATGGCGTTGATTATGTTGTTACGGCAAGCGATTGGTTGGCAGGTAAAGTCATTACCAATGTTGCAATAGTCGAAAATGCAAATACGCTTACTGCGAAAATGACTGATGCACAAGGTAATATCGATCAAGCGCAACTGGACTTTGTTGTTGATACACAAACGACTGATTTGGTTGGTGCGATTAAATTACTTGATGATATTAGTCCTGAAGATGGCGCAATTAATAAAGAGGAACTGGGGGCCGATAACCGCATTGATATCTCTATTCCATTAACCAGTGCCAATAAACCGGGCGATGTAATTAATATCAATGGTGACAATTATGTGCTTAAACAGGCAGATATTGATGCTGGCAAACTTGATGTATCTATTGCAGTACGTGAAGGTCAAAATGACATTGTTGTGAAAGCAACAGATACAGAAGGCAATGTTGATAGCTCCCAACTCAGCTTCCTTGTGGATACGCAAACCGTCAATCCAGTGATTACTGCAATTACTACAACAGGTGGCGGCAATTATGGTGCTGATAAAGCCATTAATGCTGACGAGCTGGTTAATTCTGTGGTCTTGAAGGGTACAGCCGAACCAAATTCAACAGTTGTTGTTGCCATTGAAGGTTTGGGCACGCCATATACTGTAATTGCAGACCCAACCGGTGAATGGAATGTACCTTTATCTACTGCAGATTTAACAACATTAAATGACTATCAACAGCAACAGGCTGATAGTTCATTAGATATTGAAATCACAGCAACGGATACAGTGGGCAATGTGAGTGCAACTGTTCACGACAATTCAATCCTGCTTGATAGTATTGCACCAACAGTCACTATTACTGTAGGCGCAGATGGTGTGGTTGAGGTCACATCAACAGAACCATTATTTAAACTGGACAACGGTGCAGTCACAGCAGTAAGCCTGCAAGATGTTGCAGATCAGTTAGACAGTGATCAAGGTAAATTTATTGTTGTTACACCAACTGGAAATGCACAGCCATATATTCAGTTTGTACCAATGGATCCAAATAGTTCTGTCGACCCGGCTACAGTAGATTTAACCAATGTCGATTTCTACGGCCCTGTAACCGTGAGCTTGGCACAAGGTACATTTACCGATCAGGTGGGTAATGACAATATTGCTGCACAAAGTACGGTAACAACTGTCGATTTAAGTTTGCCTCCAACTTTAACCATCACTTCTGATAGTTATGTTGTAAATGCAGCTGATAATTCAACGCTGATTACTTTTACATTCTCTGAACTGGTGAATGGTTTTGATATTAATGATGTCCATGTCACTGGCGGAAGCTTGTCGAATTTACGTCAAGATGTAAATGATCCTGAAATTTATACCGCGGTATTTACTCCAGATGCCAGCAATGAGGTAGCAGGGGAAATTACTGTAGATCCGGATGCATTTAGTAGTACGACAACGGGGAAAGTGAACGATACTGCTGCATCACTTGCAGAACCAGGTGTTATTTCGGGTGATGTGATAGTACCAAACGCAAACTTAGAATTAGTAGAAGATGACCTAGGTGATTCAACTACTGATGGTATTACTAAGACAGCAACAATTAATGTTTCCGGTCTAGAATCCGGCCAAACTTGGGAATACTCAATTGATGGTGGCTCAACTTGGAATAATGGAGCTGGTACATCAACTACAGGTAGTTTCGCAATTACCACAGATAACTTATATCAAGTTGGTGATATTAAAGTTCGTCAAACTGATGCTAAAGGTAATGTTGGTGAGTCTATACTGAACAAATCTATCCTTGTGGATAATTTGACGACAGTCAGTATTACCAAAGTAGCTTCAGATGACAAGATTCAAGCATTTGAAAAGGAGAAGGGTTTCACTATTGAAGGAGCTTCAGAAGCAAATGCTAGCATTACTGTGACTATAGGTGGTCAAACTACCACGACTGAAGCAAATGCGGCAGGTAAATGGATTGCAACTTTCCCTTCAGGTCAATCTACTCTAATAGGTAATGCACCATATACGGTTAACGTTACAGCAACGGATACTGCCGGTAATCAACATACAGCATCGAAAACTGATATTTCTAGCGAAGCTGACCCTTATTCAAGCTATAAAGGAATTATTAATGTTATCTCCGGTGATGATGTTATTAACGCAAGTGAAAAAGCTGCGGGGGTAAGTATTACTGGTGCTAAAGATGGTTTTGTCACCATGAAAATTTATAAATTTGATGGTAATACTCGTGGTACTGAGGTGGATTCTAAGATATTAAGTGCTGGAAATTCATTTAATACAACGTGGACAGAAACTCTGGATATGACTAAATATTCAGAAGGTAAATATATTGTTGTATTAGGGCGCACAGGATTATCAGGTGAATTAGCAACTCGAGAATTTACAGTAGATACAATTACTCAAGCACCAACTATTTCATTAACTGAAGATAGTGCCGGTAACAAAGTTTTGAATGGATTCACCAACGATACAACACCAACATGGAGTGGTAAGGCAGAAGCAGGTGCTACAGTTGAAGTTAAGGTAGGAGAAGTTTCTTATGGAACAACTGTTGCTGATGCTTCAGGTAATTGGAGCTTAACGGCTAATAAACCTCTACAACAACTACCAGCTAATGAAGGAGTTCCTTCAAGCGATGGACAATATCAGATTACTGTGATTGCTACAGATGTTGCTAAAAATTCAGCGTCTTCAAATTACACATTAACAGTAGATACTGTTCCACCTAAATTAACAATTGATCATGTAGCAGTCGATGATGTTCTCACTGCTGTTGAACTACAACAAGGTTTAACCATCAGTGGTACAGCTGAAGGTGCAGAAGATGGTCAGATCGTTGAAGTAACGGTCAATGGTCTGGGTCCTGTAGATGCGACAGTGACCAACGGTCAATGGAGTGCCAATATTCCAAGTACCTTACTGGATGACATTACCTGGGCTGATAATACACAGGTGACCATTACCGCAAATGTCACTGACAAGGCGGGTAATGCAGCGCAAACTGAAAGTCTTGAATTGCACTATAAAGCCAACAATTTAGACGAAGCTGATTCTATTGTTGAATTTAAGGAAGCTGATTTATTATTGGCTGCAAATGCTGACACCGGTTTAAACTTTACTGGTCAGTTTGCAATTCCAGGTACGGATTATTCGAAAATTTATCTGGAGCAACCTGCAACGCCATTAACCTCACAAGGACTAGATGTATTGTGGGAACACAATAGCAATGGTGACCTGATTGGTTATGTCAATAAAACCGTTCAGGGACAAGCTGTAAAAGCTGAAGTCGTGGTTTTTTCTATTGATGACAATGGTAACTACAGTGTGAACCTGAAACAGGCCATTGGTCATGGTGTCGCGGATAGTACATTAGATGATGTCATGGCATTTGATATCCGTATGAACTTTGCCAATGATCGTGGTGATGTATCGGCATCGCAGTACATTACGGTAAAAATGACGGATGATAATCCAACGACCAAGGCGAGCGAAACTTATAACCTTACCAACAGTTATGAAGTTACCGGGAATGTCTTTGTTGAATATGTCACTCAACCAGACAGCAGCGTAACAACCAATGTGTATAACTATGGTGCAGATGGTGGTTTTGTTAAATCTGTCACTGTGTCTGGGGTGGAATTTGTCTTCGATCCTAAAGAAAATACGGTTACCCAGAAAGGCGCATCAGCAGAAATCATTACCTATGCCTATAACTATAAGGGCCTAGAGGGTGGTGAATTGCTAGTAACAACCTTGTCGGGTGAAACGATTACCTTTGATCTGGCTACAGGTGAATATCATTATTCTGTATTTGAAGCAGCTCCTGGCAGCTACAATCAACCTGAACCAGTATCAGTATCACTAGGTGGTCAATCAAATAGCTTACTTGGTGCTGTCGGCCTGAATGTCGCAGGTTTAATTGATCTACAAAATAACCAATTATTCTCTGTGTCAGGCCAAGGCATGCACTCGGTAGAAGTAAGTATTTCGGCAGTTGATGTCGGCGGCTTATTGGGCACAGTATTAGGTGATTCGAAAGAGTTGCTGTTCAATGCAAAACTGGCAACTGAGCTGGGCTTAAAAGTAGTGTCAGAGAAAGCGACACTAGGCGTAGTACCGATGAAGTTAACCATTACCAATCTTGATGGCACCGAAATTAACAATTTGGATGCACTTAAAGTGAATCAGCTACTACAGACAGTCACTGTGGATGGTGGTGCTTTAGGCGGTATTCTAGACTTATCTGTTTTGCCGACAGTGAAGATTGAGGCAAAAAATAATGCCGGTACCACATTGGTATCGAAAAGCAATACAGAACTAGCAAATGTAGGTTTGTTAGGTGACTTGCTTTCAGGTGAAAAAGCTTCGACTGTGATTGTAGACGATGGAGCACGCAGTTCTGAATTGCGTCCAATTGACAATAATTTGTCTTATTCAATTTATGGCCTGGGTGGTAATGATCTTATCCAGGGGGGTAATGCGAATGACATCTTATATGGTGGTTCGGGAAATGACACCATTGTTGGCGGTGCGGGTAATGATCTCATTGTTGGTGGTCAAGGTAATGACATTATGACTGGCGGTGAAGGTTCAGATATCTTCCGTTGGGAGAAAAATGATTACCTGAATGGCTTTAGCGCAGCAGTAGACCGTATTACTGACTTTGATACTAGTCCTGTGGCTTTAGGTGGTGATGTACTTGATTTCTCAAATCTGCTTGTAGGTGCAGGCCGCTTTGGCTTTAGTGCCGGTAATTTGGTTAATTACTTGCACTTCACTTATGATGCAACCACAAATCAAACTATTATCTACATGAGTAAAGATGGTCTATTTACTGGTGGTTTCAGCGCAGATTTGCATATGTCGAGTGTTAATCAGGTGATTAAACTGGATAATGTGAACTTGTTGCAACAGGGTGAGGGTACTTATGCAGCTCAATTCAACTCTGACTATGAAGTAATCAATTCACTTGTCGCCAATGGTAAATTAATCACTAATGCCATTAATGCTACGTCTAGCAGTACGGTAACCGATGTCAAGGTTGTGGTTCAGGATAACGATGGTGATACGGCAAGCACTGATCTTAAATTCGATACCACGAATTTAACGGATGTGTCATTTAACCCAAATAATCAGGCACCGCTGGTATTTGGTAAAGACACCTCATTATTAGGTTTGGTTGGCCTGGATGTTTTGGGGTTGATTGAGCTGGGTGCGCAGGATATCTATGTCATTGATCCGAATAATGACTTGCGTCAAGTCACCTTGACCTTTGAACAAGTCCTGGGTGTAAATGTGACTAAACCAACATTTACCTATTCGAGCACACTGGCTACCGAGCTCGGCATTAAAGCTGAAATTTCCATCACAACAGGTGTGCTAAATCTGATTGCACCGACCATGAGTTTAACCATTACCAGTGCAAATGGTTTACAGCCAAATATTAGTAATGCTGCAATTAACCAATTCCTGGCAACAGTGAAATTCACCACTGAAGATGCTGCACTTGGTATTGTAGATGGTAATTTATTATCACTGGACTTGCTCAATAACATTAAAGTTACAGCAACAGACAGTCAGAATATTTCTACCACAGAATCATTGGGTAAATTACTGGATGTGAGTCTGATTACGAAAGACTCAGGCTTAAATTCAGGCTTGAATTTAATAGAAGGTGATGATGCAGTTGACCGCCTCGATGGTTCGGCTTCAGCTAAATCTGCAGTGATCTATGGCTATGATGGGGATGATATTCTCACGGGCAGTCGTTATAACGATACCATTTATGGTGGTCGTGGCAATGATACGATCAATGCAGGTGATGGCAAGGACTATGTATCTGGTGGAGAAGGTGATGACACTATTTATGGCGGTAATGGAGATGACTCTTTATGGGGCAACCAGGGGAATGATATCCTGTACGGCGGTACTGGCAATAATACCCTCAATGGTGGTGCAGGAAATGACGAGTTCCACAGTCAAGCTGTAGGTCGTGATACGGTGATTTATGATTTGCTTAATGCAGATGATGCAACCGGTGGTCACGGCTCAGATACCTGGTATGGATTCCAAAAAGGTAATACTGAGTTTAATGCTAATGCAGATGTATTTGATATTTCTGAATTGCTGAATGATTTTGATCATGGTAATTACGAGCACTTATTGATTAACAATGGTGATGTCGCTGGTGCGCAGAACTATTTAGGTCAGTATGTGAGCGTACAGAAAGTTGGAGATGATACCGTGATCAGTATTGACCGAGATGGTAAAACGTATGATGCCAGCAATAAGTTGGTTGCAGATGACTATCCGACTAACGCTCCTTTATTGACTTTGAAAAATGTCGATACCAGTCTGGAAGAGTTATTACATAATAACCAGTTATTGTTTTAATCTGTTTTAGTTTAGAAAAACCGTTTCATTTATGAAGCGGTTTTTTTATTGGAAAATTATAAAAATTAATAAAACATTAAGAGGTTAATGTAGTAAAATTAAACACAAATTTAATACCAATATATGGTTTTTGAAATGAAAATTAATATCGGTTATTAGAAATTTAGAAATTAAAGTTATTAAGGTGGTAGTAATAAACATGGCATCTATTTGTTTAAATATGATTGTAAAAAATGAAAGTCATATTATAGAAAAAACTTTGGAAAATATTTGCCAGCATGTTGAATTATCATATTGGGTTATTTCTGATACAGGGTCAACAGATAATACTGTAGAACTAATTGAGAGTTTTTTTAAAAAGAAAAATATAACAGGTGAAATTATTTATGAGTCATGGTTAAACTTTGGTCATAATCGTGATGTTGCATTAAAAGCATGTCAGGGAAAAAGTGATTATATTTTATTTTTTGATGCTGATGACTATTTTACGGGGGGGGTGAACCTAGCAGTTTTAGATAAAGATGCTTATTATTTGAAAATGACCAATGAAGGAAGTAGCGTAAAATACCAACGAAAATTACTTATTAAAAATGATGGAAAACATTATTGGCGAGGAGTTCTGCACGAATTTTTAGGTACCAAAGAGCCTGTAGAAACCACTTATATTGAGGGAGATTATGTGGTTATTTCTGGTCGTAAAGGACATCGTAGTCTAGATCCCGATAAATATTTAAAAGATGCACAAGTTTTAGAAAAAGCAATTCAAGATCAAATCGATCCTGATTTAATCGCCCGTTATTCATTTTACTGTGCGCAATCTTATCGGGATGCTGCAAAGCCTGAACAAGCCATTGAATGGTATAAAAAAAGAACTGAACTTGGAGATTGGGATCAGGAAGTTTACTTCAGTTTTTTACAATTAGGGTTGCTGTATGAGAGAAAAAAACAAATTATGGAAGCACTCTATTACTGGCAACTTGGCGTAAGTATCGATCCATCACGTGCTGAATGTTGGTATCACCTTGCTCGACGACATAACTGGGATAAACATTATGATTTAGCATTGTGTTTTGCTGAAAAAGGCCAAACATTGTCTCTACCAAAAGGTAATAAGCTATTCTTAAGCAATGATATTTATCAATATTGGTGTAATTATGAAGTTTGCATAAATGCGTATAAGTTGGATAAAAAACAAAAAGCATATGAATCATTTAAAAAGCTTATAAAAAATGCTCCAGAAGATTTAGTGCAGCGAGTGATTCACCAAATTGATACTTATCAAGCATTGATTGAGCAAGATTCTTTTTATGAAGTGAAACAACTTACGGAAAATTTGAAAACAGCTGGTTATATTGAGCTTGCTAAGAAATATATGCTTTAAACAGTTTTTTAAAATAGAGTATGTGTGTTTTATAGGGCACATCTCATCTCAATATTTTTGTGGATTGATATATGGTTGATGTGAATAATAATATGGTATCTTTTATGTTGGAATATCCAATGGCATGGAAAAATGACACGAATAAATATCATAAGATTTTTTTAAATAATATGATGAAGAGTATTATTAATAATGATATTAGTCTATCCACTATCTCTATTGGTTGGCCTGCATATGGCATACAAAGAAGTCCGTTAAATAATACAATATTGTTGGCATTTCATAGCTATGAAAATCCGGAAAATGTATGGTCATTTAAAGAATCTCCTATTCATGGCTTATATAGCATAGATAAATCCGGTTATTCGGGGTGGAGTGACATTTGTATTCATTATGAGAATTATGAGGAACGAATTAATCAAATTTCTGATGAGAATGCTGAAGCTATTATTTTGAATTATCAAAATAAAATAAAATCGGGTATGACCAAATATAAACAACCTGAAATTGACCATAGCCTCCCTGATGAATTTGTTTTTTTTCCACTTCAAGTCCGTACAGATTCGGTTGCAGAAAAGACATATTTAGATTCTCTGGATGTTTTAGAACGATTATCTACGATTTCATTTCAGTTAAAAAAATATATCGTGGTCAAAAAGCATCCGTGGTGCAAGTCAAATGCGGTTCGGGCCACATTATTAAAATTAGCACAAGAGAATCCATATTTAATCATTAGTAATTCAGAAATCACCCATCTAATCACGCAATCCAAAGCTGTGTTGGCCGGTAATTCGGGAGTAAGTTTGGAAGCACTCATTTCTGGAAAACCAGTATTTTGCTTTGGTGAAAGTGAATGGTCACGTGTAACTCAAATCATTCAATCTTTAGATGATGTTCATCTCGTGTTTGAGAAGCCTGTATATAATCAAAATATTCCAAAATTATTGGCATTTTTATTGTCAGAATATTGGGTAAGTGGCAGCAATTATGCTCAAATTAACAGACGAATATTAGAGATTTATCAGTGCTATCAAAATGTTAGTGAGCATAGTGTCACAAATGAAGCCGAATTAAATCTAAAATTAGAAAAAAAAATTACCAAATATCAACAGCAGTACACACTAAAATATAACGATATTCGAGAGGTTGTATCTGATTATCAGCATTTGAAAAAAATTGAAGCTGATTACAGTCGGTTAAAAAAAATTGAAATTGAAAATCATGTTTTGATGAATAATGAAAGTGAGGCATTACGCGGCCCAACATTATGGCAAGGTACAGTTATTAAAACCAATTATTCACGCTATTTATGTTTCAATCGTGAACTAAACTTGATTTTTTCAGCTACGGCTAAGGATATTGTTGCTAATCAAGCATATGATTTATTTAGAGTGAAACACTTGGAAAATCATTTAGTATTGATCTATATTATCCATCAAGGACGAGTATACTATTTATCAATGGACAGTAAAAATGTGACGGATGAATTAAATCTTGCTTCTCGATTTACGTTGAAAATAAAAGATAATACCTTAAGTTTATGTGCTGATTGTGGGCGATATTTATCTTCAAATCCTGACGGTGCAGTATTTTTTGACCGTAATAAAGCCTTGGCATGGGAATGTTTTTATTTGAAGACTATTTATCCACAATTAGAGGTTTAAATAATTATGATATTTAAAAAATTTAAACCTTATTCCTAATATTATAGGGGGGAATTTCCCCTTCTATTTAATTATCAATAAAGTTAATTTAGAAATTAGGATTTTTTGCTAATAACTAATCATATTTTTACGTTATTCAAATTAAGAGTAAAGATTTTGGTAATATTTATGCGAGTAATTATATAAAGACATATTAAAAATAAATGAATTTTTATAATTCAACTTCTCTAAATGTAGCTATAAAATTTCTCAATTTCTCAATTTCTCAATTTCTCAATTTCTCAATTTCTCAATTTCTCAATTTCTCAATTTCTCAATTTCTCAATTTCTCAATTTCTCAATTTCT
>NZ_JBRATK010000024.1:0-12522 GCF_052712855.1 Acinetobacter sp. F16 | reverse complement strand
GTGACATGTTGGAAAATTTAATTTTAGAAGGGAGATATAAGATATTTTAATTGAATAGATGAGAAGAATGAAATATGTACATCAAATGAGGACACACCCTAGCATTTAAATGAGTCTGTGTACTAAAGTAAAACCTATTTTCAAATACATAAAAAGGATCGGGTGATCCTTTTTTAATGTCTAGTGTTTAAAGGCAGCTCGAAACACATCTGCGCTAATGAAAACAATACAGCGCCCCTTAACCTAAGTCTAAATAAAAACTTTCTTTGACTTCTTCCATAACGATATAACTGTGTGAGGAAGCAGAAGAGGGTAGTTTTTTTAACAGATCGCCTAATAATCGCCTATAGGCACTCATTTCTTTCAGGCGTGCTTTGACCAGATAATCAAACTCGCCTGAAATGAGATGACATTCTAAAACTTCCGGAATTTCGACCAGGTCACGGGCCACTTGATCAAAGACATCTCCCGATTTGGCAGACAGTTTGATTTCTAAAAACACCAGTAAATTCCGATCGACCAGTTCCGGGTTTAAACGTGCGTAATAGCCCATGATAATGCCGTCGCGTTCCAAGCGTTTTACCCGTTCGGAACAGGGCGTAGTCGACAAATTTACCCGAGCCGCCAGTTCGCTAATCGCAATCCGTCCGTCTTTTTGCAAGATGTCTAAAATCTGATGATCGATACGGTCTAATTTACGCATCAGTTTTTCCCTTTTTTTAGATTTTTTTCACGATAAATCCATCGAATTACCTGGATTATAGTCAATAAAACAGTGAAAAAAACTATTAAACCAAAAATATACTAGGTAAATAAACTAGATGTTGCTCGAGGGATTGAAAATGCGCGTAATTGTATTGGGTAGTGGTGTCATTGGTGTTGCAAGTGCGTATTACCTCGCGCAGCAAGGTGCAAGCGTGACTGTATTAGACCGTCAGGCAGGCCCGGCGGAAGAAACCAGTTTCGGTAATGCAGGTCAAATCTCTCCGGGTTATTCAACTCCGTGGGCAGCACCCGGTATACCGTTTAAAGCAGTAAAATGGATGTTCCAGCATCATGCACCGCTGGCGATCAATATGGATGGCAGCATGTGGCAGTTGCAGTGGATGGCGCAAATGCTGAAAAACTGTAATCCGCAAAGTTATGCCATTAACAAGGAACGCATGACCCGCGTGGCCGAATATAGCCGCGACTGCTTAAGAGATTTGCGTAAAGCTACCGGTATTCACTACGAAAACCGTTCCAAAGGCACCTTGCAAGTGTTTCGTAATGAAGCGCAGCTTGACGCGGTACAACGTGATATTCAGGTCCTGAAAGAATGCGGCGTGGATTATGAATTACTGCTTAAAGAAGACTTGGCTAAAGTTGAGCCGGCCTTAGCCTTTGCCCAAGATAAACTGGTCGGTGGCCTGCATTTGCCAAATGATGAAACAGGGGATTGTTACCTGTTTACCAATGCGCTAGCCAACCTTGCCAAAGACATGGGCGTCGATTTTAAATTTAACCAGAGCGTTGAAAAACTAGTGGTTGAAGGCAATGAAATCAAAGGTGTGGTGGTGGATGGAAAAGTGCTCACCGCAGACCGTTATGTGCTGGCTTTTGGCAGTTATTCACGTGATTTCCTCAAACCGTTGAATCTGGATTTACCTGTTTATCCGGTCAAAGGCTATTCACTGACCATTCCCATTGTCGATCCTGCTTTTGCCCCGCAATCTACAGTGCTCGATGAAACCTATAAAATTGCGATTACCCGTTTTGACGAGCGTATTCGTGTCGGCGGTATGGCGGAACTCAGTGGCTTCAACCATGGCTTGAATGAAAATCGCCGTGCCACCTTGCAAATGGTGACTCAGGATTTATTTCCAGGTGGCGACATGCAACAGGCGACATTCTGGACCGGCCTGCGTCCAATGACACCGGACAGCACGCCAATTATTGGTGCGACCCGTTTCAGCAACCTGTTTCTAAATACCGGTCATGGCACCTTGGGTTGGACCATGGCCTGTGGTTCAGGCAAATTGATCAGCGATTTGGTACTCAATCATAAAACCGACATTAATACCGAAGGTTTATCGATTCAGCGTTATCCCAACGCGGCTTAATTTACCTTAAATCACTATTCAAGGATGAATATATGTCACGTCCCATTACGGCTGTGATCCATCAGGCGGCTTTACGCAATAATCTGGCGGTTGCACGTGGCATGATGCCTGACAGTCAGGTTTTTGCCGTGGTCAAGGCCAATGCTTATGGTCACGGCATTGAACGTGTCTATGATGCTCTTCAACAGGCTGATGGTTTTGCCTTGCTCGATATTGCGGAAGCGAAGCGTGTTCGTGTACTCGGTTGGCAGGGTCAAATTCTGCTTTTAGAAGGTCTGTTTGACGCACAGGATTTATATGATTGTGTTGAATTGGATCTCAGTTTTACCGTACATAGCCAGTATCAAATAGACTGGTTGCAGCAGTTTGAAGGCTCTGCACAATTCGATGTGTTTTTAAAAATGAACAGCGGGATGAATCGTTTAGGCTTTAGTCCAGACGCATACCGAACTGCATGGCACAGCTTGAAGCAACTGGCGTGTGTGAAATCTATTACCCATATGACGCATTTTTCTGATGCCGATGGTGAACGCCTAGGTGAGCCGGGCATTCTCTATCAACAACACATCTTTGAAGACACCATCAAGGATTTACCGGGACAGCGCTCAATCAGTAATAGTGCGGCTATCCTGCGTTATTCCCAACAACTACATTCCGATTATATCCGTTGCGGCATCATGCTCTACGGCAGTTCCCCAGATTATCCAGCGCATAGCATTCAGGACTGGCAGCTGCAACCCACCATGTCACTGCGAAGCAAGATCATTGCTGTGCAAGAAGTCCAAGCCAGTGAAAGTGTTGGCTACGGTTCACATTTTATTGCCCCGGAACCACTCAAGCTTGGCATTGTGGCCTGTGGTTATGCCGATGGCTATCAGCGCATCTCGAAAACCGGTACGCCTGTGCTGGTCAATTCAGTTCGTACCCAAACCCTGGGCCGGGTCAGTATGGATATGCTGGCCGTTGATCTGAGCCATATTCCCGATGCTGAAATTGGCAGTGAAGTGGTGCTTTGGGGGATATCGTCAACAGGTCAGGTTTTGGCCATCGATGATGTGGCTGCCAGTTCAGGAACGGTCGGCTACGAGCTCATGTGTGCAGTTACGGCTCGGGTGCAATTTGAAATTGAACATTAGAATTTAACGTTTATTTACTCCAGATCCAGTTATCCAGAATAGGGAAATTAATATGTCACATGCAGATATCCAGAACATCAACACCACAGAAGTCATGAGTGCAGTCACTATTTTTAATCAGGTGGTGTATTTATCCGGTCAGGTGCCGAAAACCACAGCACAGGATATTGAACTGCAAACTCGGGACATTCTTGCGACCATTGACAGTTTATTGGCGCAGGCCAATAGCGATAAGTCAAGACTATTATCGGCACAGCTGTATATCAAGAATCTTGAAGATTTTAAAACAGTGAATGCGATTTGGGTCGATTGGTTAAAAGGCTGCGTCGCACCATCACGCGCCACTATTCAGGCGAATCTGGTGAATCCGGATTGGTTGATTGAAATTGCGGTGACCGCAGCGCAAAAGTAATTTTTAACTTTTATTTTTTTAATACTCTCCCGCAACTAGATAAGGAATAGTGCAACTGTCTTGATTAAAGCAGAAATTTTCAAGAGGCACGATTGAGCGATCAGGAAGCTTTGGCTCAATTCAAATGTCTGGTTTATACAGTGCTATAAGGATGTTGAAATATGACAACGAATCAATTGGATGATTCATCTTCTCCGCATGAATTACAAAGGAAACTTTCCAACCGTCATTTGCAGTTGATTGCGATTGGCGGCGCCATTGGTACGGGTTTGTTTATGGGTTCAGGGAAAACCATTTCCCTGGCTGGGCCATCCATCCTGATCATTTATATGATTATTGGTGCGATGTTCTTTTTCCTGATGCGTGCATTAGGTGAAATCTTGCTTTCCAATCTGCATTACAAATCCTTTATCGATATGGCGCATGATTTGATTGGCCCAGCTGCGGGTTATTATATCGGCTGGTCGTATTGGCTGGGCTGGGTGCTGGTCGGTATTGCGGATTTGGCTGCCATTATCAATTATCTCGGCTTTTGGCTGCCACCGGGAGAAACCTTTACGCCCATGGGGCAGGCCGCCATCAGTGCCGGCTGTGTACTGCTGGTGTTAGGCATTAATCTGCTCACCGTGAAACTGTTTGGTGAAATTGAATTCTGGTTTGCGCTGATTAAAATTTTAGCCATTTTGGGCTTGATTGGTATTGGCGGATATATGGTGTTTATGCAGTTCCAGCCGCCGCAAGGTGCTGTGGCAAGCTTTAGTCATGTCTGGTCACATGGCGGCATGTTCCCGAAAGGCGCAAGCGGGTTTTTGGCCGGCTTCCAGATTGCACTGTTTGCCTTTGTCGGGGTAGAGCTGATTGGAACCATGGCAGCTGAAACCAAAGATCCTGAAAAGAATTTGCCCAAAGCCATCAATGCAATTCCGACGCGAATTATTCTATTTTATGTCTTGTCCCTCTTTGTGGTGATGTCGGTTACGCCATGGAACCAAATTCCGGGAGATCAGAGTCCATTTGTGACCTTATTCCTGCATGCCGGAATTCCAACCTCTGCCATTATTATGAATCTGGTTGTTCTATCTTCAGTGATGTCATCCATGAACAGCGGTGTCTTCTCGACTAGCCGGATGCTATTTGGTTTGGCTAAAGATGGTCAGGCACCGCAAACCTTAAGTCAGTTGTCTAAGCGTGCAGTTCCGGCCAAAGGACTGATTTTTTCTTGCTGCTTTATTATGGCGGGCGCGGCATTGCAGTATTTCGTACCGAATACTATTGAAGCGTTTACCTTAGCCAGTTCATTGTGCGTAATCCTGTTCATTAGTATCTGGAGCTTGATTATGGTTTGCTACATTCGCTACAGAAAACGTAGTCCTGAATTGCATGCCAAATCAACCTTTAAAATGCCGGGTGGGGTATGGATGTCGTATGTCATTTTAGCTTTCATGCTGTTTGCTTTAATTATTTTGAGTTTAGAACCGGATACTTTAAAAGCCCTGATGATTAGTCCACTTTGGCTGGTGATTCTGGGGGTGACTTATCGTATCTTGTACTTGCCACGGATGAAAAAACGTACTCAGTCTTTAGAAATACAGTAGTCATTGATTTAGACAATTAAAAAGAGAGTGGTTTAAGCCACTCTCTCTTTTTATGAAAATTATTTTCAATAAGGATTGAAGATTTAGTCATTTAGGAAACATATAAAAAAAGCCTCTATTAAGAGGCTTTTTAAATCTTCTGGATTAAAACTGCGGTTTAACCACCACCAAAATCACTACAGCAAATAAAATCAGCGTGGGCATTTCATTGAAGAAACGCCAGAACTTGTGTGATTTGTAATGTGCATCGACCAGCAGTTTTTTACGGTAATAGCCACAGACGAAATGGTAAATGACCAGTAAACCGACCAAGCCCACTTTAAGGTAAAACCAGAGGGCTTCATGATAATGCCGAGTTGCATCACCCCAATCTACGAGAAAGTGCGCTGTGATGAGGGTGGCAACCATTGCTGGCCACATGATACCGCGGTACAACTTGCGTTCCATAATCTGGAAACGCTGATGACTCGTGGCATCCTCACTCATCGCATGATAAACATATAAACGTGGCAAGTAGAACAAAGCTGCAAACCAGCAAACCACAGCAATAATGTGTAATGCTTTTACCCACAAGAAAGCATCAGAAGGAGCATCCATCTATTCACCCTTTTAAGGGCAGTGTAAACGTTGATCACCCATTACCGGATGATCAACAATTCTTAGCTTAGCCTTCCCATTTTTTGAAAACAAGACAGGCATTTACACCGCCAAAACCGAAACTGTTACTCATTACAGTATTCAGTTTTGCGTCACGTTTTTCAAGTACGATATCAAATGGTCTTGCGCCTTCATCCAGTTCAGTCACGTTGATGTTTGGAGCAATGAAGTCATTTTGCATCATCAGAACCGAATAAATCGCTTCCTGAACACCTGCCGCACCCAGGCTGTGACCGGTCATAGACTTGGTTGAGCTTAGTGGAGGAACCTGACCTTCACCAAATGCACGTTCCATGGCCTTAAGTTCTGTGATGTCACCCGCTGGAGTAGATGTACCATGGGTATTCACATAGTCAATTTTATCTACGCCGTGCTGTTTGGCTTCTTCTAAAGCCATAAGCACACAACGCGTTGCACCTTCACCGCTTGGCGCAACCATGTCTGCACCATCACTGTTTGCAGCATAGCCGACTACTTCAGCAAGAATTTTTGCACCACGCGCTTGTGCATGTTCAAGTGATTCAAGCACCACAAAACCACCACCACCGGCAATCACAAAACCGTCACGGTCAGCAGAGTATGGACGGGAAGCTTTTTCTGGCGTGTCATTGTATTTAGAGCAAAGTGCGCCCATTGCATCAAACAACAAGCTTTGTGACCAGTGATCTTCTTCACCGCCGCCCGCAAGCATTAAATCCTGTTTGCCCAATTGAATCAGGTTATAAGCATAACCAATGGCATCGGCAGAAGTCGCACATGCGCTGGTAATAGTATGTGCCACACCTTGCAATTTGAATGCAACGCCCACGTTTGCTGTAATGGTATTGGTCATGTTACGCGGAACAAAGAAAGGACCCACTTTACGTGCACCCTTGGTTTGCAATAATTCGTTCATTTCGATGACAGATGCAGTAGAACCACCACCTGAACCACCGGTAATACCATAACGAGGGTTACCGGCTAATTCTTCAACCTGTAAGCCTGAATGTTCGACTGCAGCAAGGGCAGAGTTGTAGGCATACATCGAACAAACGCCCATAAAGCGTTTTAGTTTACGATCAATATTGTCAAAGTTTTGTTCTGCTGCTGCACTCACGTGGCTTTTAAAATTGAGTTCAGCATAAGTCGGGTTAAAACGTGTTCCAGAAATCCCGTTTTGCAAAGAATTTGTTACTTCTTCTAAAGAATTACCGATACATGAGTTGATCCCCATGCCAGTGATTACAACACGTTTCATCTACAGATCCCTTATATGGTAGTAATTTGAGCAAATGCAGCTGAATGAATCTTTTGCCTCAAGCAAAACCCAGCGCGTTACTCATGTATTTCAATTACATTCATAATAGCAGAAAGATTTTTGAATTCTTATGGCAAATATTATGCCTATTTCCCTCTGTGTCTATTTGTGAAAATTATCCGGTTTAATTAACCAAAAGATACACATTAAAATTGAGATAAACTTAGACTATACCTAGTATTTATCAATAATTGTAATAAGTGAAAACGAGGATAAAGAATGACTGATATCAATAATAAACATTCACATGGATTCTTATCAAATGCCTTTGGAGTGGCTAAAAAGATCAGTGCAGCTGGAATGGGTGCACTGAATCATGCCGCTCCGAGTGCAGTGACCAAGGTCCTGCAGCCATCAAAAAATGGTCAGGTGATTGATGGCAGTGCCCGTCAAACGAATGGCTTTGAAGTCCAAAAATATGATAATCCTCAACAAATGCTGCGCGAGTATTTACCCAATGTCTCTAAGCAATTACTTGGTCGTCAGTATGGTAAGGTGACGCGCGTCGCCAATTTTGTTTCCCCACAATTTTCAGATAAATTATCGGATTATTTTTTTGAACAGCTCAATCAGTTTACTTCAAATCTCAGTTCAGTCGATGCCGTGCTTGATCAGGCTGGAGCAAAAGATTTACAGGAACTGACCCAAGATGTAGATCGTTCAAAACGAATTAGCCAGGCCTTGGCAGAACAGAATAAATGGATTGCCTCTATGCAAGGCGCTGTAACCGGGGCCACAGGTGTGGTCGGTTCAGCGATTGATGTGCCGTTGTCTTTAATCATGTCTTTGCGCATGATTTATCAGGTTGGACGTGCCTATGGTTTTGAGCTGAATAAAGAAACAGAACAGGATATTGTTCAGTTCGTGTTCAAACAAATTGATTTAGGCCAGATTGCGGAAAAGCAAAGTGTATTGATGGCACTAAAAGCGGTTTCAGGAATGTTGAAGACCCATGATGTTTCTCAATTCCAGCAAATGTTGGGCTCAAGCAATGATGCGGCAGCACTGAAAAAATGGTTAAGCAATGAAAATGGTGAAATGAAATGGGAGTGGTTGAATCATATTCCTAAAATTTCAATCATCAGCAAATTGACACCGGTCGCAGGAGCGGGCATTGGTGCTGCGTATAGCTGGAAGCTGGTTGAAGATGTAAACCAGAAAGCACAACAAATCTTTTCTCACGCCCGAAGTTACTTGCAACAACATCAAGGGGTAGAGATTTCGCCAATTGCGGCTTATGAAAAATCTTTGGCCTTGTTGGCTCAGGCAACACCAAAATTATTAGAGCATTTACCTGAAGTTGATGTGAAGCCAAGTGAACTTAAATTGGATCAGGATATTCAAATCCCTGACAATAATGCCATTTCCAATGTCACCATCAAAAAGAAAACAGAAGCTGTTAAAGCCGATGAAGATCATCAGGATGAACAGGTTGAGCAGGGTCTGGAATCTTTAGCAGAACAAATGGTTGAACCGCACGAACAGGTTGAACCGCAGAAACCAGCCGTTCCTGTAGAAGAGCCTGAATCGGATGAGGCTAAAGAGAACTATGATTCAGAGGATCAGGGAGAAGAAAGTGCACAGAAATCAGCGCAATCTTCTAGCAAAACATCTGAACAAAAGGATAAAACTGCTGCAACAAAGAGTAAAGTTACAAAAAAGAAATCCTAAAAGTTAAGCCCAAGCCTAGTAAATCCTTTCAAACGCCCTAATTATAAGGAAATGGTTGATATTTGATATGGCCTCGAATATTGACCATTTTTCTATCTTCGCTTACAATTGTCTGCCCTCGAAAAGTAGTATTTTTTTGAGGCTTTTTATTAACGGGAGAATTGCCAAATGGCAACAACAAATCAGTTGATCCGTAAGGGTCGTACGACTTTGATTGAAAAATCAAAAGTTCCTGCGTTGAAGGCTTGTCCACAACGTCGTGGTGTTTGTACACGTGTTTACACTACTACACCTAAAAAACCTAACTCAGCAATGCGTAAAGTTTGCCGTGTTCGCTTAACTTCAGGTTTTGAAGTATCAAGCTACATCGGTGGTGAAGGCCATAACCTACAAGAGCACAGTGTTGTTCTTATCCGTGGTGGTCGTGTTAAAGACTTACCAGGTGTACGTTACCATACCGTTCGTGGTTCTTTAGACTGCGCTGGTGTTAAAGATCGTAACCAGTCACGTTCTAAATACGGTACTAAACGTCCTAAGAAATAATCTTTTTAGATTAGCTTCTTAAGAACGTAGAACCGCAATCCTTTATCGTCTCGCTTGTCTGATTTCTGCATTTAATTTTGTAAAATTCAAGCGACGTGTAGTAAGGCCAGCGAACAGTACATGACACTTTGTACTCATGCTGGATAAACCTGAAGTGTCATATTTATAGGTGTATTAAAATGCCAAGACGTCGCGTAGTCGCTGCCCGTGAAATCCTTCCGGATCCTAAGTTCGGCAGCCAAACAATCGCTAAATTCATGAACCACGTAATGCAAGATGGTAAAAAATCTATTGCTGAAAGTATCGTTTACGGTGCTTTAGACCGCGTTCAAGAAAAATCTAAAGTAGACCCAGTTGAATTTTTCGAGACTACTCTTGAAAAAGTTCGTCCTATGGTCGAAGTAAAAGCACGCCGTGTTGGTGGTGCTACTTATCAAGTGCCTATGGAAGTACGCCCATCCCGTCGTACTGCCCTAGCTATGCGCTGGTTAGTAGACGCTGCTGCTAAGCGTTCTGAAAAAACAATGGCTTTACGTCTTGCTGGCGAGTTGCTTGATGCAGCTGAAGGTAAGGGTTCAGCAGTTAAGAAACGTGAAGACGTGCATCGTATGGCTGAAGCCAACAAAGCATTCTCTCACTACCGTTTCTAATAGGTTTAAAGACCTTAATCAGGATGAGGATAGTTCAGTTTTACTGTACTGTTATCAAAACGCTTTAAGTTGCTAGCAACTTAAAGCGTCCTGTTTTAAACAACAAATTTAGGAATGCAAGAAATCATGGCTCGTCAAACCCCAATTTCTCGTTACCGTAACATTGGTATTTCTGCTCACATTGATGCTGGTAAAACCACTACTTCAGAACGTATTTTGTTCTACACAGGTGTATCTCACAAAATCGGTGAAGTACATGATGGTGCAGCAACAATGGACTGGATGGAACAAGAGCAAGAACGTGGTATTACAATCACTTCAGCTGCTACAACTTGTTTCTGGTCTGGTATGGCTAAGCAATATCCAGAACACCGTATCAACGTAATTGATACCCCGGGACACGTTGACTTCACAATTGAAGTTGAGCGTTCTATGCGTGTTCTTGACGGTGCATGTATGGTTTACTGTGCTGTAGGTGGTGTACAACCTCAGTCAGAAACTGTATGGCGTCAAGCAAACAAATATAAAGTGCCTCGTTTAGCATTCGTGAACAAGATGGACCGTACTGGTGCCAACTTCTTCCGTGTTGTTGAACAAATGAAAACACGTCTTGGTGCGCACCCTGTACCAGTTGTAATCCCTGTTGGCGCTGAAGAAAACTTCACTGGCGTTATCGACTTGATCGAAATGAAACAGATCATTTGGGATGAAGCTTCTCAAGGTATGCAGTTCGAATACGGTGAAATTCCGGCTGAACTTCAAGCTACTGCTGAAGAATGGCGCACCAACATGGTTGAAGCTGCGGCTGAAGCATCTGAAGAATTGATGGATGAATACCTAAACAATGGCGACTTGTCGAAAGAACAAATCGTTGCTGGTATTCGTGCTCAAACTTTGGCTTGTGAAATCCAACCAATGCTTTGTGGTACAGCATTCAAAAACAAAGGTGTTCAACGTATGTTGGATGCTGTGATTGATTTCTTGCCATCACCTACTGAAGTTAAGCCTATCGAAGGTATTCTTGACGACAAAGCTGAAACTAAAGCTGTTCGTGAAGCATCTGACGAAGCTCCGTTCTCTGCACTTGCATTCAAAATCATGAATGACAAATTCGTAGGTAACTTAACTTTCGTACGTGTTTATTCTGGTGTGCTTAAACAAGGCGACCCAGTATACAACCCAGTTAAATCTAAACGTGAACGTATCGGCCGTATCGTGCAAATGCACGCGAACGATCGTCAAGACGTTGAAGAAATCCGCGCTGGTGATATCGCTGCATGTGTAGGTCTTAAAGACGTTACTACTGGTGATACACTTTGTGATGAGAAAAACATCATTACACTTGAGCGTATGGAATTCCCAGAGCCAGTAATTTCTTTAGCTGTAGAGCCTAAGACAAAAGCTGACCAAGAAAAAATGTCTATCGCGCTTGGTCGTTTGGCAAAAGAAGATCCATCGTTCCGTGTTCGCACAGACGAAGAATCTGGTCAAACAATCATTGCAGGTATGGGTGAGCTTCACCTTGATATTCTTGTTGACCGTATGAAACGTGAATTTAACGTTGAAGCGAACATTGGTAAACCAATGGTTGCTTACCGCGAAACAATCAAAAAGACTGTTGAGCAAGAAGGTAAATTCGTACGTCAAACTGGTGGTAAAGGTAAATTCGGTCATGTATACGTTCGTTTAGAACCTATGGATGTCGAAGAAGCTGGTAAAGAATACCAATTCGTTGAAGAAGTTGTAGGTGGTGTTGTACCTAAAGAATTCTTCGGCGCGGTTGACAAAGGTATTCAAGAACGTATGAAGAATGGTGTATTGGCTGGTTACCCTGTTGTGGGTATCAAAGCGACATTGTTTGATGGTTCTTACCATGATGTCGATTCTGACGAATTGTCGTTCAAAATGGCAGGTTCTTACGCGTTCCGTGATGGTTTCATGAAAGCGGATCCTATCCTTCTTGAACCAATCATGAAAGTTGAAGTAGAAACTCCAGAAGACTACATGGGCGATATCATGGGTGACTTAAACCGTCGTCGTGGTATGGTTCAAGGTATGGAAGATTTACCTGGTGGTACTAAAGCCATTAAAGCTGAAGTTCCATTGGCTGAGATGTTTGGTTACGCAACTTCTATGCGTTCTATGTCTCAAGGTCGTGCGACTTATTCTATGGAATTTGCTAAATATGCTGAAACTCCACGTAACGTGGCTGAAGGCATCATTACTAAGTTCCAATCTGGCGGTAAAAAAGGTGACGACGAGTAATCTTTCGATTACTATAAGCCCAAACTAATTCATAGTTAAAAACCAAGTGCTCATGCAGTAACCCTGCATGAGTAGTTATAAAAGGAAGCTCTCATGGCTAAGGCTAAGTTTGAACGTAATAAGCCACACGTAAACGTGGGTACAATTGGTCACGTCGACCATGGTAAAACAACTTTAACTGCTGCAATTGCAAC
>NZ_JBRATK010000023.1:0-19628 GCF_052712855.1 Acinetobacter sp. F16 | reverse complement strand
TAAGCTAAAGTGTAGCTATGAGGGTGCAGTTGCATTAGCTTGTGTATTTATTTGGCTACCTTTATCGGGTAAATTCTATACTTGAAATGTCAACAGACCCTAAAAGAAAAATGAAAAAAAATACTGTTAGTGAACTTAGTTATTACTATAGTTTTATCAGGCTGTTCAGCTATGCCAATGAAAAATTCAATATCATTTCAGATAAATGATCACTTAAAAGGACAGGACGTTGTTTGCAAAAATAACTGGCCTGAATGTGGCAACTTATCAGGAACACCAGATGCTATAAAAAAGCAAAAATATATTACAACCTATAGTCGCTGTAAGGTTTCTCCTAAAGGTTATGTCCCTGAACAAATTATTATTGAATATGCGCCTTGGTTGACAATGGAACAAGTACAAAAAACATTAGGAGAGTATCCTCAAAAGGCCTTAAGTGACATAGTACTAGGCTTTGCTACAGAAAAAGAGAAAAGTGAACTTGAAATATGGAATACAAAACAACAAGAACTTATAGAAAAAATCCCAGCCACAGCATGGAAACGCATTATATTAACTCCCCTTCAAGAAGTAGAAAAATATAAGTATCAAGTTCCTGAAGGTAAAGGCAACCGTAGTCGAGGCAAAGAGATTCATTACCTCATTTCCCTGAATCCCGATGGTAGTTACGACATAAAAACCAAATTGTATTGGGTCTCAAAATATCAAAAATTCTGGAATTGAACTTCTATAGGTAGTGCGACCACAACAGATGAAGCTATCTAAATTACACACGACTTCAACTGGATCAAAACCAATTATAGGACAGCATTAGCCTTAATCTAATAAGGCAGGAATTTATAATGGTCAAACTCATTAAAACAAGCGTACTTATAAATATAATAATGTTGGTTACGGGATGCGCATCTATGATGAAAAATAGCATTAGTTTCGCAATACACGGGCAAAACAAGAGTTATATTTATAAAAATACATGGCCTGAATGTGCTAATTTTAAGATAAATCCATCATTAAAATACAATGATTTATCAGATAGCTGCAAAGTTTCTCCTGATGGTTATGTCCCTGAACAAATTATTATTGAGTATGCACCTTGGTTAACTTATGAAGATCGGGTAAAAGCTGGTCTAGGGAATGTCAGATCTTTCTTTCGTTTAGATGAGTTATCTAGAGATAAATGGCCATCAGATGAGGTCTTACATGCCCATGCAGACAATATAGAAAAAAAAATAATGACTACTATCGACGACCTCCCTTCTACTGCATGGAAACGAATTGTACTCACTCCTCCTAAGGATGTAGAAAAATTCAAGTATCAAGTTCCTGAAGGTAAAGGTAATTCTCGTCGTGGCAAAAATATCCATTACATCATTTCCTTGAACCCGGATGGTAGCTACGATATAGAAACCAAACTGTACTGGGTTTCAAAATATCAAAAATTCTGGAATTAAACTTCTATAGGTAGTGCGACCAGAGATAATAAAATTGTTCAAATCATAAATGGATCAAAACTCATTACGGGACAGCATTAACCTTTATACCTAAGGCAGGAATTTATAATGATCAAACTCATTAAATTAAGCATAATTACTTAATATCTACCATCTGTATAAACTCAAACGCAGGCTCTTCATAAGGATGGCTGCCCTTAAGCGCTTTTGCGACATTGAATGCTTGATCTTCAGGCACAATGGTTTCTACCCGCCATTCCTCAACATTTTCAAGTTCTCCGACTTCTCCAATAAAGGGATTGGCCCCTTTCACTGGTTTAAATTGTCCTGTACCCAGAACCTGCCAGGCACAATGCTCATAATTGCCAATCCCACCTGCCCCTGCTTGAAACACGGCGTTTTTGGTTGATTCAAGATGAGATTCAGGAACGTAGTAAATGAGTTTAAGCATGCCATTTTTCTCTAAATTCATTGATTGTTATAGTAATACTACATACGCAGGCATCTCTCTGTATGATTTATTACTTATTCAAAGATAATAAAAATCTAAATAGAAAAAGATACAAGTCGCTATTACTTTTCGTGACATTTCTCTTACAGTTCAATCTTTTACACTGTTCAAAAAACACTCTATTTTAAAAATGAGATTTAATTTTATAAATTCGGGATGAAAGTTTTTCATTCACCTCCCGGTCTTAACAACAATATTTTTATTACACCTAAAGTCATTCCAATAAAACAGTGCGAGAAGTTATCTTGCGATTTCCAGATACCCTTTCCTGTTTCTCTGACTTTGAGCCGGTGTAAGCAACTGGAGAAAATAAATGCTATTCATCATCAGTGTGCTTATTCAATTTTTTACAATCTGGGCAGTTTTCTTTTTTGGATTGAGCCGTAATACCGGGGCGATTACGACAATCATTATTGCAGTAGTCACTGCTTTTATTAGCCCCTGGTCGCTGATTTTTGGTATTCCGCTCATCCTCGTTAGTTTAATTGTGATGATTGATTCATTACGGATGGCATTGATTACCAAACCTGCCTATAAGGCTCTGGCGAATGCCATGCCAACAATGAGCACCACTGAGCGCGAAGCTTTGGATGCAGGCACTAGCTGGTGGGAAAAAGACCTGTTTATGGGGGCACCGGACTGGTCTAAGTTTGAAAGCTATCCTTATCCTACTCTTTCGGCAGAAGAACAATCTTTTTTAGATAATGAAGTAGAACATTTATGCTCAATGCTGAATGACTGGGAGATCCATCATCACCTTAAAGACTTGCCGCCTGAAGCCTGGCGCTATATTCGGGAAAATGGTTTTTTAGGCCTGATTATTCCTAAGGAATATGGCGGACGTGCCTTTAGTTCATTTGCGCAAAGCCGGATTATGAGCAAAATTGCCTCCCGCTCATTGACCGCTGCCGTGAGTTGTATGGTACCTAACTCTTTAGGACCGGGCGAGTTACTGCTGCATTATGGAACTGAAGAACAAAAAAACAGATATTTACCCGGCCTAGCCAAAGGTGAAGAAATTCCCTGTTTTGGTCTTACCAGCCCAGAAGCGGGTTCAGACGCTGGCGCAATTCCGGATACCGGTGTTGTCTGTTATGGCGAGTTCGAAGGTCAGCAAGTGCTTGGCTTACGCATGAATTTTTCCAAACGCTGGATTACCCTTGCCCCGATTGCAACAGTGATTGGTTTGGCATTTAAGCTGTATGATCCAGATGGATTATTGGGTGATAAAAACAAGATGGAATATGGCATTACCTGCGCGCTGATTCCTGCCAGCCATGAAGGAGTCAAAGTGGGTGCACGGCACAATCCGGGTTCTCCTTTTATGAATGGGACGGTAGATGGCAAGGATGTGTTTATACCACTGGACTGGATTATTGGCGGTGCTGAAAATATTGGTAAAGGCTGGCGTATGTTAATGGAATGTCTGGCCGTCGGTCGTGGTATTTCCTTACCTGCACTATCGACGGCAGCAAGTGAAATGACCTATTTAACCGTAGGTGCCTTTGCCAAAATCCGGCAGCAATTTAAAATTTCCGTGGGTAAATTTGAAGGTGTGCAGGAAGCCACCAGTGATATTGCCAGTGACACTTACATGCTGGAAGCTTTCCGTTATTTGGTGACCTGTGGCCTGAATCAGGGGGGCAAACCTGCAGTGATGACTGCAATGGCCAAATACTATGCGACTGAGACCATGCGCCGGGTAGTCAATCATGGTATGGATGTGGTTGGTGGTCGTGCCGTACAAATGGGTCCACGCAACTTCCTATCCTTGTATTATCAAACTATTCCCGTGTCGATTACTGTTGAAGGTGCCAATATTCTCAGTCGTTCACTCATGATTTTTGGTCAGGGTTCTATGCGTTGTCATCCTTATCTATTTGAGGAATTACAATTGCTACAAGCTAAGGATAAAGATAATGCCCTGACTACCTTTAACGAGATGCTGTTTAACCACTTAGGTTATACCTTTAACCGTACTGCGCGTGCATTTGCGTATGGATATGTTGGCGGCTCATCGGATGCACCAAAAAGCGTAGATGAATTTACCCGTCCCTATTACAAGATTATTAACCGTTTAAGTGCCAACTTTTCACTGACTGCCGATATGTGTTTAGGTTTACTGGCGGGGGATATTAAACGTAAAGAAATGCTTTCCGGACGCTTGGCAGATATTCATGCCAACCTGTTTATCGGCACAGCGATTCTTAAATATTATGAACATGGCAAAAAAACTGAAGCTGAACAAGTTCATGCAAAACTGGCGCTAGAAAAATCTCTGTTTAATGCGCAAGAAGCTTTTTATGGTCTGTTCGATAACTTCCCTGTCGGCTTTGCGGCGGGCTTAGTCAAGTTTATCTGTTTCCCGCTTGGTCGCCCTGTGAGCAAACCAAATGATGCATTAAAGCGAGAAGCTGGCGAGATCATTATGCAGGACAATGCTTTCCGCGATGAACTGAAAAAACACGTGTTCTATAACACAGAAGAAGATGATGTTACAGGCCGTATGGAATCGACCTTTAACATGTTGCTTGAGTTAGAACCGCTGTGGGAAAAGTTCAAAAAATCCGAATCGAAAGGGCAATTTAAAGGTTTAACTTTTGATGAACGTCTTGCAGATGCGGTAAAGACAGGCTTTATCACTCAGCAGGAAGCATCCAGTCTGCTGACCTATAATGCAAAACGTTACGACAGTATGCTGACTGACGTTTTTGATTCTGAGCTTGATCAAGCTTTGGAACTGGAAAATCCTTATAATGATGAGGAAGAATCAGCGCCTATGCCTGATCCAAAGCAGCAAGAACCGTTAGCACCATAAAAATTTTAGAAATAAAAAACGGCTTATTGAAGCCGTTTTTTATGACTCAAAAAATGATTTTTAGAATAAAATTATCTTATTTTTAAGTATCATGATCGTATTCTGATCATTTATAAAATTTATGAAAAAATATCCACTACTCAATTACATGGGATCTTATGCCCAAGAACTATTATATGAAACAAGTAATAGTGCATTGCTTGGAATACCGGAAGCGTTAAAGAATGCAACTCAAAAAATATATACTCAAGCAAAATTAAATAATGAAGCTTTATATTCCTTTCAAGTAAGAACATTTTTAGAAACATTAGATTTAGATGAAGATGAGATTTCTAAATTTATGCAGGATAATCCTAATCATCAGAGATTAGGGCTAGAGATTTTTAAAATTTTAGAAAATACGTTACTAGAAAAACAGGCTAAAATGAGTGCAAAGGCTTTTAAGCTATATGTTATAAAAGAATGCTCAAGAGAAGAACTCGATAAATACTTTTATATAATTACTAAAATTAGCCGGCATTTAGTTTTGATAATAGATCATTTAAGCAAACTACCTAAGCTGCCTAATGATAATTTTGTGAAATGTAGTGATGGACAAATAGGCTATAAAAAAGCTTCTGATCTTATTGAAAACGCTAATTTAGAGTTAGTTAGTTTTGACTTTATTCGACCTATCATAAATTTAGATCCAGAATCAGATGTTAGAGACCCAACTAAATATTTTATAACTCCATATTTTTATAATTTTTACGAAAACATTTTCAAAGACTAAATCACATGACTAGCGACATGGATGTCGCACGTTTGGTAGGGATATAAGGACGTATCCTCTACCAAACAAAGCATTTTTGTTACTTTTAATGCTTTAAAAGTAAAAGAATCAAAATATACAGCACAAAAAAAACCACCTCTCGGTGGCTTTTTCAAACTAAAAATTAAAAACTTTGAAGCAAATAGCTACCGATCAAGAACAAAATTTGTAACCCGACGACTGCCATAAAAAACATCCAGCCTTTCTTACGTAAAGTCGCTTTATCAACATTTGTATATGTCACAGTTTTTAGCATTGTGTCACCTCACTTAGAGATTCAATCCTGAACTTATATTTAGTGAACCATCTTTCCTCTATATTGCGTCATCATTTTGCACAAAACACAAAAATACTCTTTCACTCCAATATAAAAGCAAAATCCAAACCAAGTCCAGCGGGAGAAATAAAAATTAAATTAAAAATATGTATAAAATAAAAAAGCCACCCGAAGGTGGCTTTTTTCAAAACACTTCAGAATTAACCAATGAACTTACGTGCATTGCGGAACATGCGTAACCATGCCCCATCTTCAGTCCATTCTTCAGGTTTCCATGAATGCTGAATTGCACGGAAGTTACGTTCAGGGTGCGGCATCATAATTGTTGCACGACCGTCCATAGACGTTACACCCGTAATCGCTTCCGGTGAACCGTTCGGGTTCAATGGATATTGCTGTGTAGGGTTACCGAAGCTGTCTACATAACGCAAGCTAACTTGGTTGCCTGCATTTAATGCGGCAATCTTGTCTTCACTTGCAACCACACGACCTTCACCATGCGCAACCGCGATTGGTAAAATCGAACCTTCCATACCGTCTAACAAAATCGAGTGAGATTTTTCAACACGGACGTTAACAGCACGCGCTTCAAAAACTTCTGAAGTGTTGCGGTGGAAACGTGGCCAAGCATCAGCACCCGGAATCAGTGGAGCCAATTGAGACAACATTTGACAACCGTTACAGATCCCTAGAGAGAAGGTTTCTTGACGATTGAAGAATTTCTCGAACTGGTCACGAAGTTTAGGATTGAATAGAACCGATTTAGCCCAACCACCACCTGCGCCCATGACGTCACCGTAAGAGAAACCGCCACAAGTTACCAGACCTTCAAAATCATCCAGACTAATACGACCTGCAATCAAATCACTCATGTGAACATCGACAGTGTTGAAGCCAACTTTGTCGAATGCCGCAGCCATTTCTACATGACCATTTACGCCTTGTTCACGCAAGATCACCATGTTTGGACGACGTGAATTAATAAACGGCGCTTCAACGGGTTCATTCAAGTCAAATGTCGGCTGTGCAATGATGCCTTTGTGGTTCTTGTCTGTGATTAAAGCAAACTCGGAATCCGCAGTTTCGACATTGTCACGTAGACGCTGGATTTGGTGCGACACTTCAGTCCAAGCCACTTGCAGGTCGCTACGTTCAAGTACCAGACCATTGATAGACAATTGATCGGTATTGTTTACACGACCAACAACGCTAATTGCATCTTTCAATACTGATGCAGCAACTTCAGCTTGAAGAGCTTCCCAATCGCTTGCTGCGATTTGAAGTACCGCACCAATTTCTTCGGCAAATAAGCTTTCAGTCGATTGATCTTCAAGCGCTACACCTAAACGTGAAGCAAACATCATCTCTGCAACAGTCGCAAGTAAACCACCATCACCGATGTCATGGTAAGCCTTCACTAAGCCGCGGTTGTTCCAGTCTTGAACCAATGCGAAGAAGGCTTTGAAGTCATCGAAGCTGTCTACGTCAGGCGTCACAGAACCAATGGCTTTGTAAACCTGAGCAAGGATTGAACCGCCTAAACGGAACTGACCTTTAGACAAGTCAATGCGAACCAATACTGAATCTTCATTTTTCAATTCAGGTGTTAATGTTTTACGCACATCACCAACGGGTGCAAATGCAGTAATCACACCGGTCATTGGTGAAGTAACAGCTTTGTCGATGCCTTCATCGTTCCAAGTGGTGCGCATAGACAATGAGTCTTTACCCACTGGAATCGCGATACCCAAGGCTGGACACATTTCCATACCGATGGCTTTAACACCTTCAAATAATGCCTGATCTTCGCCTTTTTGACCTGCAGCCGCCATCCAGTTCGCAGACAATTTAATGTCGCTAATCTGTTCAATGTTGGCACACATGATATTTGAAATTGACTCAGCCACAGCCAAACGTGCAGAAGCAGCAGGATTGAGCAATGCAACTGGAGGACGTTCACCCATCGCCATGGCTTCACCTGTGTAACCGACAAGGCTGGTGGTGGTTACTGCAGCATCCGCTACAGGAACTTGCCAGCGACCGACCATCTGGTCACGTGCAACCATACCGGTAATCGAACGGTCACCAATGGTGATCAGGAACGATTTACTTGCTACTGTCGGGTTCTTAAGAACGCGGTAGATCGCATCTTTTAAATCAACATTTGCAGCAGTGAAATCATCGCCTTTACGTTCGATGGTCTCGAAAGTACGGCTCATGCGAGGTGTACCCCCCAGCATGACTTGCATTGGCATATCCACAGCTTTGTTATCAAACAATGGATCTTCAACGGTCAAATGACGCGCTTCAGTTGCTTCACCGAGTACTGCAAACGGACAACGTTCACGTGCACAGATTGATTCAAACAATTCTAGTGAAGATGGACGAATCGCCAATACATAACGTTCTTGCGCCTCATTCGACCAGATTTCCATTGGAGACATGCCTGGCTCTAATGAAGGAATCTTACGAAGATTCAGGACTGCACCCAATTCGTGATCGTTCACCAGCTCAGGCATCGCATTCGATACACCGCCCGCACCGACATCATGCACAGATACGATTGGGTTGTAATCTTCCATACGCCAGCAAGTATCAATCACTTCTTGGCAACGGCGTTCCATTTCTGGGTTTTCACGTTGTACAGATGCGAAATCCAGGTTTTCACCGAGTTTACCGCTGTCTACAGAAGATGCCGCACCACCGCCCAAGCCGATCAGCATTGCAGGACCGCCAAGAACGATCAATAAATCGCCCGGTTGAATTGGATCTTTTTCTACATGGTCAGGACGGATGTTACCGTAACCACCGGCAATCATAATCGGTTTGTGGAAACCTTTTACATCGCCATTTACATTTTGTTCGAAAGTACGGAAGTAACCATTTAACGCAGGACGACCAAATTCGTTATTAAACGCAGCACCACCTAAAGGACCATCAATCATGATCTGTAGTGGAGACGCCATACGCGATGGTTTGCCGTAGTTGTCTTCCCAAGGTTGTTCAAACCCGGGAATATTCAGGTTAGACACGGTAAAACCGGTTAAACCCGCTTTTGGTTTACCGCCACGCCCTGTTGCGCCTTCGTCACGAATTTCACCACCTGAACCTGTCGCAGCACCGGCAAATGGTGCAATCGCTGTTGGATGGTTGTGGGTTTCCACTTTCATGAGGATATGAGCAGCCTGGCTCTTGTATTTATAAACGTGGTGACCGTTTTCATCCGGTTTTGGATAGAAACGTTGTGTGTCATAACCCACGATTACAGAGGCGTTGTCTTTATATGCGGACAACACATCTGCAGGTGATTCTTTATAGGTGTTCTTGATCATCTGGAACAATGATAATGGCTGTTTTTCACCATCAATGGTCCATTCTGAACCGAAGATTTTATGACGGCAATGCTCAGAGTTTGCTTGAGCAAACATCATCAGCTCGATGTCATGTGGGTTGCGACCCATCTTGGTAAAAGCTTCAGTCAGGTAGTCGATTTCTTCATCAGACAATGCAAAACCAAATTCAGAGTTGGCTTTCACCAGTGCTTCTTTACCTTGACCTAAAATATCAATGCTATTTAAAGGTTTTGGTTCAGTCTCGTTAAATAAAGCAGCGGCATCCTCAATTTGATTGAAAACGCTTTCAGTCATGCGGTCATGCAATGCCAGTTTTACTTCATTCGATATTTCAGAAACACCCTTTAAAGTAAACAAAACACCGCGTTCAAGGCGGTGTATCGGGGTATTACAGTTGGCAAAAATATCAGTCGCTTTAGAAGACCACGGAGAGATTGTCCCCAAACGCGGTGTTACAAGAATTTGAATTTCATCACTTGCCGCTTGGCGAACTTCAAAAGACGCACCGTCATTTAACAGTTGTAATGCAGATTGATGCTGCTGCTCGTTGAGCGCTTGATCAAACAGATAAATCCATTGACTTTCAATTGATTGAACAGAACTCATTGACGCTAAACGGTTTAAGAGTTGAGTTTTCTTAAAAGAAGAGTGTGCTG
This sequence comes from Acinetobacter sp. F16, assembly GCF_052712855.1. Classification (NCBI taxonomy): domain Bacteria; kingdom Pseudomonadati; phylum Pseudomonadota; class Gammaproteobacteria; order Moraxellales; family Moraxellaceae; genus Acinetobacter; species Acinetobacter sp. F16. The sequence goes on along the minus strand of NZ_JBRATK010000023.1, from coordinate 9,751 downwards.
GTGCACCGGCCACGATAAACATGCTGATTTTGGCTCCACGGGCAGGTCTTTTGGACCATACCGCCAATGTGACTTAGAGAGAGCGCATATTCTACTTCGTATTGACTAAATCAGCTAGATAGAAATTCACGAATGTGCCATCTATTCATACAAGAATCTTGAAGAATACTTTAATTTTCAGATAAAAATTTTGAATTTCATCGCGATCGGATTCTTTAGCATCTTGTTTCTAAATGTGATTTAAAATGGGTAGAGTGATTACCCATCAAGGTTTTTCAGCAGATGAACCACCGCCGCTGCTACAATTTTAAATGATTGCAGATCAACCTGATCAACGCTGTCACAAGGATTGAGATCACACGATGAAAACTCAAACACACCTGCTTTCATTTGTTCATTAAATAGAATAATCGAGCTTCAAGACCGTAACATTCTCCGACTTTGAACCCGCATAATCAATGTGATTAAAAGCATTCAGAAAACATGAAGCATTTTCCTGCCTGTTGATATGCTCTATTCAAAAGACAAATCATGTCGCACCACTCTAGTCTGTTTGGCTTTTTTTTGGCATGATGATTTCAGGTCATTACTGAATAATCATAAATGGAACAAATGCGTTGGTTAGAATTACTTTCAACAGTTCGTATTGGTAGCAAAAAGCAAAGTACAGAACAGGCACGTAGCCCCTTTCATAAAGATTATGACCGCATTATTTTCTCACAAAGTTTTCGCCAGCTAAACCGTAAAACCCAGGTTCATCCGCTGACACAGCATGACGGTATTCATACCCGTTTGACCCATTCACTGGAAGTGTCCTGTATTGGCCGTTCACTTGGCATGCTGGCAGCTGAAAAAATTAAAGATCAACTTCCGGTGTGGATTTCCCCTGCTGATGTCGGGGCGATCATTCAGGCAGCTTGCCTTGCCCATGATATTGGTAATCCACCTTTTGGACATGCCGGTGAATATGCGATTCGTGAATGGTTTGATGATGCATCCCATGGCAACTTTTTAGCAAAGCTCACGCCTGAGGAACAAGCCGATGTACGCCAGTTTGAAGGCAATGCTCAAGGTTTACGCTTGCTGACCAAAATTGACTACCATCCCAATGATGGCGGCATGCGTCTAACTTACGCAACCTTAGGGGCTTACTTAAAGTACCCATGGCTGTCTAAAACCATTGCCTCGCAAGGTGACCGCCCTGCCAGTCAACGGGCAAAGTTTGGTTGTTATCAGTCTGAAAAAGAGATTTTGAAGCAAATTGCAGAGCAGCTTGGTTTAATCCAACTGGGTGAATATCACTATTGCCGTCACCCACTGACCTATTTACTGGAAGCGGCAGATGACATTTGCTATGCCCTGATTGACCTTGAGGATGGCATTATTTTAAATATGCTGTCTTATGAAGAAGTGGAACCGATTTTCCTCGACCTGATTGCAGATTATGGAACACCTCAGGAACTTTCCATGGAAACCACCACCTGGCAGCAAAAAATTGCCGCTTTACGTGGTCGGGTGATGAAACGTCTGGTGGACGAAGTAACCACAGCCTTTGCCAAACATCACTTTGAGATTTTGTCTGGGCAACTCAAAGGCAGCTTGTTGCAATATTGCTCCCAAGATATTGAACGCGGTATTAACCGGGCGAAGAACCTGGCGCGTGACAAAATTTTTGAACATCCACAAAAAGCCGGACTGGAGATTATTGCCCATCAAAGTCTGCAAAATATTTTAGATGCCTTTATTCCTTTGACCACGCCGCATAAGACTTTAAGTTTTAAGGAACAGCGCTTGATGTCGATGCTGCAACGTGCCGGGGTCAATTTTGAAAATAATCACTATGAAAATATTATGCAGGTTTTGGATATTATTTCGAAGTTTTCAGACCATCAGGCCTATAACCTGTCGCAAGAGCTACAAGGCAATAAAGCCGGCTTAATTTAAAGATTTCGCAGATATTTTGACCAGAATTTTTGTTAAATTTAAAAAACATGCGTGTGCATTTTGCCTTTCATGCAAATGCTCACTACTATGCAAGCAACGATAGATAAGTGAAAAATTAAAATGATTGGATGTCTCATTGGTGAAGTATTTGCTTTGGAAGCACCGACCGTCTTACTCAATGTAAATGGCGTGGGCTATGAAGTGGATACACCGCTTTCTACATTTTGCCAATTGCAAAAAGGGCAAAAAGTGACTTTATGGACGCATTTAACCGTTCGTGAAGATGCACAATTGCTTTACGGTTTTTTAGATGCACAAGAGAAAACCATTTTCCGTACTTTACTTAAAGTAAACGGCGTTGGTCCTAAAATGGCGTTGGGTATTTTATCGACTCTGAGTATCGACCTGCTCATTCATACCGTTGAAAATGAAGATCTGAATACACTGGTTAAGGTTCCAGGTGTGGGTAAAAAGACCGCTGAACGCCTGATGATTGAACTTCGCGACCGCTTTAAAGCCATGTCTTCAGGCAATGTCCCGACTAATTCAACAGCACCACAAATTCAGTTTATGGGGAATTCGGCTGTTGCTGAAGCAGAAGCAGCGTTGCAATCATTGGGTTATAAACCTGCTGAAGCTCAAAAACTGATTAATGCCGTGAAAGGTGATTACACCGAAGCCGGCGATATTATCCGTGCAGCATTAAAGTCGATGAACAAATAAGTAGCATCCTCATTATTAAAAATACTGTACTCATTTTGAGGCGCTTAAGGTGACATGGATGTCACCTGTTAAACTGTGCTACAAGGAAGTAGCATCAGTTTAACAAAAGGGTTTTGTTACTTTTGCCCTATCAAAAGTAAATATTGCCTACGCAAAGGCAAAACGAGTCCGAGAGATTTTTTGAGGCTGTGAATTTATCCAGCTCAAATCAACCATGTAGGGATAGATTCAATAAATATGCAAGACCGTCTCATCAGTGGTTCTGAAAAACCCGAAGATCATTTTGATCGTGCCATTCGCCCCACTTCACTGGATGACTATGTTGGTCAACCGGTGGTACGTGAGCAAATGGAAATCTTTATTGGCGCAGCACGTGGCCGTGGTGAAGCACTTGACCATACCTTGATTTTTGGCCCACCCGGTTTGGGTAAAACCACACTTGCCAATATTATCGCGCGGGAAATGGGCGGTAATTTAAAATCGACTTCTGGCCCAGTACTGGAACGTGCCGGTGATTTGGCAGCCATGCTGACCAATCTGGAAGAAGGTGACGTTTTATTTATCGATGAAATTCATCGTCTTTCTCCAGTGATTGAAGAAATTCTCTATCCTGCAATGGAAGATTACCAACTCGACATTATGATTGGTGAAGGACCGGGTGCACGTTCAATTAAACTAGATTTACCACCGTTTACTTTAGTGGCTGCAACAACTCGTGCAGGCTTACTCACCTCTCCGCTACGTGACCGTTTCGGTATTGTGCAGCGTTTAGAATTTTATTCGGTTGAAGATTTAACCCATATTGTGACACGTTCAGCATCGTTAATGGATGTTCCCATGACGGGTGATGGTGCCAAAGAAATTGCCCGTCGTGCGCGTGGTACGCCACGTATTGCCAACCGTTTACTTCGTCGTGTGCGTGACTATGCACAAGTCAAAGGCAACGGTGAAGTCAATCAGGATATGGCGCAACGTGCGCTGGATATGTTGAAAGTCGATAAAGATGGTTTAGACACTTTAGACCGTCGTTATTTAAGCATGTTGTTAGAACGTTTTGATGGCGGTCCTGCCGGTGTGGAAGCGTTGGCTGCTGCCATGGCGGAAGATTCAGGCACATTGGAAGATGTGATTGAACCATATTTGATTCAGCAAGGTTATGCGATGCGTACTGCGCGTGGACGTATTGCAACCAATATGGCGTATTTGCAGTTTGGGATGACACCACCTGAGCCGAAAGATAAATGATTAAAAAAAGCAGCTTAGGCTGCTTTTTTTTCTTTATATAATTCTGTCATTTCATTATTTATTAAAGTATTTAGAAGGCCTTGTGTATACCCAAAACTTTCTACAAATTCATTTAATTTTGTTTTAGAATTTTGAAATTCAGTACCAATTGATGCATATAAGTCAAATGCAGATATTTGTACTGTAAATAAATTATTTCTAACCGTATTATGCAGCTCTTTATCATAATCAAGATGTACCATTATTTTTGAAATTAATGCATTTAATTCATCTACTCTAATTCTTACAACTTCTTGTACTTCCTTCTTTTGTTTATCAGTTAAGTTTAAATTGTAATATGTATGGATACTTGAAATAGATTCATTATTAACTTTAATTGCCCAATAATAATATTCTGAAACAATTTCTCTAAATATTGATAATTCATTAAAACCATTATTTATTTGCAATTCCCTTATCTTTAATTCACTTTGTGAACTAATAAGCAATTTATTAGATTCGAGCATAATTTTTTCGGAACTCTTTATCTGAGCAATAACCGTATCAAAAGACTGTTTAGTTAAATCAAAACTTTTCCGCCCGTACCAATAGGCTAGCCATGTTGCCAATGCTCCTAAAATAAGAGCAATCGCTACTGAAAGTGCAAAAGAGGAAATGGCTGTTTTATCTGTTGAAGCATTCAACTCCATGTGTGTTTTAGCGGGCTGTTGTAAAACAATCGTTTGTACATTTGGCTGTTGCGGTACTGTCCACGGAAGCTGAATCATTAACGCTTGTTTGCCTTCTTGTTCTGCCATATTTCCCTAACTTGATTTTTTAAATAGCTGTTGGGAATATCTTAAAGGTTTTTTCTTTTTATTTTAATCAATTAGATACTTATAAATTAGAGATAACACGTACCTCTTCCACCAACATCAACTCACACGCACCGCCACCTGTATCTTCCCGGCTTAAAGAACTACGCCAAGTCCATCCATCTGAAGACTTCACTTCCACCAACTGCCCTTTTAAATAAATCAAATCATCTTGATCAATTTGAGCAAGCTGTTTGGCAATGGCTTTGGTTGCAGGAATCAAATGCGTATTAGCACTTTGCGTTTCAATTTCACGTACAGGAATGGGTGGAGCATTTTCATAACGCCAATGATACCAACGGTTGCTTTGCCGGATAGATAACTTTTTATAAACATCAGGATCAGCCATTTTGTCCCATCCCAAAGCAAAATCGACCGGGCTAATCTCAGCTTCACGTCCAAAGTTATAGTTTTCTTTAGATAAAACCCGAAACTCTCCCGTATAAGGCTGCAAATTGGTCATGCTATAGCCATTAAACTGATGAATCCCCGCTGTGGTCTGATAATCAGCTGCATCTGAAATACCTTTATCCGGTTTCAGCCAATAATTCCACAGTGCAAAGCCAATGGCGAAAATAACTATATATTTAAAAAAGCGACTCATCTAAATCTCGAATGTTTAGCTAGGCTGTAATAACTTAATAAATTGAATCGAATTAAAGCTCTGGGACACAGATCCAAAAACTAACTCTTATAACAACCGCAACTTATTAGATGTTAATTTCAAAGTAAAATACATAAATTTACAAAGCAAAATTATAAATAAAAACCTTTTATTCCAATCACTAAAATAAAGCATACCTTAAAGGTATATTTAAGATACCTACAGGGTTTTGGTTAAATTTAAAACAATATGCAATTCTATAGAGTCACTTTAACTATTTCAAACTATTAAGGTTCTCCCAAAATATGAACATGTACAAGCAGATCTCCCTTTGTCTTCCCCTTATCCTTTGCAGCCAACTGAGCTTTGCAGACTGGATTGATGATTCCGTTAAAAATGTTGAAGCACATACTATTAAGCTTCGCCAACATATTCATCAACATCCTGAACTTGGAAATATGGAATTCAAAACTTCTGAGCTGGTACAAAAAGAGTTAAAATCTTATGGCATTGAAGTACGTAAAGGCTATGCCAAGACAGGTGTGATTGGTGTACTTAAAGGGGCAAAACCGGGTCCAGTGATGGCATTACGTGCAGATATGGATGCCCTGCCGATTGAAGAAAAAACTGGACTCCCGTATGCCAGTAAAGCCAAAGCCATTTATCAAGGCGCAGAAACTCATGTTATGCACGGCTGTGGTCATGATGCACATACCGCAATGTTACTGGGTGCCGCCAAAGCTTTAGCCGCCAATAAAGATAAAATTGCAGGTACTGTGGTATTTGTATTCCAACCGGCTGAAGAAGGTGGTGCCGATATTGATAACTTTACCCAAGGTCATTTAATCGGTTCACGTAAAATGATTGCCGATGGCGCATTGAACAATCCAAAACCGGAAGTGATTTTTGGAATGCACGTGATGGCAGGCATGCCAAGTGGCAATATCCTGTATAAAGATGGCGCGATTCTGAACAGTGCCGACCACTTACGCATTCAAGTGAATGGTAAACAGGTACATGGCTCTATGCCTTGGCTTGGTCGTGACCCAATCTATGCGTCTTCACAAATGATCAACAACATGCAAAGTTTAATCAGTCGTACTGCAGATTTAACCAAAGGTATGGGCGTAGTCAGTATTGGCAGTATCCACGGTGGAACAACAGGTAATGTCATTCCCGATCAGGTGAATATGGTCGGCACCATTCGCTCCAACAGTGAAGATGTCCGTCAGGGCATTTTGAAAACTTTACCGAAAATGGTCGAACATAATGCCGCAGCCAACGATGTCACAGCAAAAGTGGAAATTGCGCCATATGCGCCAGTCACCAACAATGACAAAAGCTTAACCCAGCTGATGCAACCCACGCTTGCCCAAGTCAATGGCGAAGATAAACTGCATGTTCTGGACAACAATGCCAGTGCCAGTGAGGACTTTGCCTATTATGGACAGCTCATGCCGTCCTTATTTGTCTTTTTGGGCGCAACGCCTGCCGATCAGGACATGACGAAAGCCGCACCTAACCATAACCCGTTATTCATCGTCGATAATGCAACTTTAAAAACTGGGGTAGAAAGCCATGTGCGCTTCATCCTTGATTATCCAAAAGTTGCCGAACAGGTACAGTCAGACTGGAAAAAGATGCAAGCTGCGAAAAAATAAAGTACATTTTTAAAAGGTGAGCATCTTTTGCTCACCTTTTTTATATCTAAAGGTTTTGTTGAGTAAATATAGAATAGATTTCATTTGAAACCTTGTGCCATTGGACTAAAAACTCAAGCTGCTAAACTGCAACGCGTTACACAGCTTGACTCTTAGCGAAAAAAACGTCATTTTCACAGATCTTTTAAGCCGCTAAAAGTACAGCTAAAACCATAAAACTGAATTGAAAAACGGGACACAATCATGGCGAATAAATTCGAATTCAACATTCGTGTATATATTGAAGACACTGATGCAGGTGGCATTGTCTATCACGCGAATCATATTCGTTTTATGGAACGTACTCGTACCGAATGGCTGCGCGCATCGGGTGTGGATCATTATTGGCACCAAAAAGATTACAACTTTGTGGTCCATAAAATTAACGTGAAATATTCACGCCCAATCTTGATGGATGACCTCATTACCGTGACTGCAAGTGTAGTTTCGTGTAAAGCGACATCATTTGTATTGCAACAAAATATTTATCGTGGTGAAATCATGCTTGCATCTGGCGAGGTCGAGTTGGCATGTATAAGTGCAGAAATGAAACCTCGTAGACTTCCAGACGAAATTCGTGAACTAATTCTTAAAGAGTTAGAACAAGACTAAAAAATTTATTGGCACATGTAACTATGGCAACAGAACTAGAATCATCTTTACACATATCAGATCTTATTTTACACGCAAGTCCCATCGTTCAACTGGTAATGCTCGTGCTACTGCTGGCATCTTTATACAGTTGGTATCTGATTGCCAAGTTACATATGAGTTATAAAAAAGCCCAGGCAGATGATGAACATTTCCAAAAAATCTTCTGGTCTGGCGCTGAACTCAATACGCTATACAACAATGCCCAGCTCAATTCCAAACGTACCGGTCTGGAAGATATCTTCTATCAAGGTATAGGCGAGTTTTTTAAACTGAAAAAATACCAAGCCCCGAATACGCAAACGATTGAAGGTACTGAACGTATTTTACGTGTCGGTCTAAGTCGTGACCAAGGTTTGCTTGAACAAGGTTTAGGTGCACTTGCCAGCATTGGTTCTGTTGCACCTTATATCGGTCTGTTCGGTACCGTTTGGGGCATTATGAATGCCTTCATTGGTCTGGCTGATGTTGATCAAGTGACTTTGGCAACGGTTGCTCCGGGTATTGCCGAAGCCCTGATTGCAACCGCGATTGGTCTGTTTGCTGCAATTCCTGCTGTATTGGCATTTAACCATTACACCTCCAAAGGTGAAACAGTCTATTCCAACCGTGCATTATTTGCTGAAGAAATGGTGGCGCTATTACAACGTCAAACTGTGAGTTCTGCACAGGAAAATGACTAATGGCAATTCAGCGTTCTGGACGCTTTGAGCGGGTCAAAAAACCACTAAAAAGTGAGATGAATGTCGTCCCTTATATTGACGTCATGCTGGTACTTTTGGTGATTTTTATGGTCACAGCACCCATGATCACCAGTGGGATCAAAGTCGATTTACCTCAAGCCAATGGCAATCCCATCGAATCTAAAGATGCGCCCACAATCGTGACGCTGGATCAGGATGGTCTGTATTATCTGGAATATAAAAACCAGAAAACGGGTCCTGTTGATCTGGCTCAGTTGACGAGTGTTTTAGTCGAGGCACAAACTCAAGCCAAAAATGATAATAAGGAAATGAATGTCGTCATTAATGGTGCGACCACGCGTCCCTATGGAGATGTCATGGCTTTAATGTCTGGTCTTCAAGATGCTGGTTTAACACAAGTTAGCTTACTCACTAAGCCTTTAGAATAAAGTATGAAAGATTTGAAAAAGCCACAATCCAAAGAAAAAACAATTGCACTTGGATTTACCCTCGGAATCCATGCTGTGGCAATCACTGGCTTACTTTTTTTGGGCATGAGTAAACCTGTCGAACCGCCTAAACAAATTAAAATGGTTTTGGTCACGCCTGAGGACTTGCTCCCTCCCGATCCTGTGCCTTTAGAACAGACGGACTCGACTGAAACGGCACATGAAAAACTTGCAGAACAAGTTCAACAAACGGCAAAACCGAGTGTTGAACCTGCACCTGTTATTCCAGTTGCGCAGCCTAGCCCTCCTACTCCTACTCCTACTCCTACTCCAGCACCAGCACCAGCACCAGCACCAGCACCAGCACCAGCACCAGCACCAGCACCAGCAAAGCCTGATGCAAATAAGGCTGCACAGGAAGCTAAAGCTGCGGCTGAAGCAGTGCAAAAAGCGGAACGACAAGCCGCCGAAAACGCAAAAAATGCTGCAGCAAACAAGTTAAAAGCTCAAGCAGATGCTCAAGCCAAGGCAAAAGCCGAGGCTGCTGAAAAAGCCCGAGCTGATAGCGCTGCGAAAGCTAAATCTGACGCGGCTGAAAAAGCGAAAGCAGACGCTGCTGCGAAGGCCAAAGCTGATGCTATTAATAAAGCTAAAACTGATGCCGCCAATAAAGCCAAAGCCGACGCTGCCAATAAAGCCAAAGCTGATGCAGCAAATAAAGCCAAAGCCGATGCCGCCAATAAAGCCAAAGCCGATGCCGCCAATAAAGCCAAAGCCGATGCGGCTAATAAAGCAAAAGCCGACGCTGCCAATAAAGCCAAAGCCGACGCTGCCAATAAAGCCAAAGCCGACGCTGCCAATAAAGCCAAAGCCGACGCTGCCAATAAAGCCAAAGCCG
>NZ_JBRATK010000022.1:0-26476 GCF_052712855.1 Acinetobacter sp. F16 | reverse complement strand
TATTCAGCATTGTACGAGGCATAGCGAGAGTAAAATTGGGTTTGGCGATTTAATTTTACTACCTCGCTATTTTTTTAAGCAACAAATGTCAACAGACCCTAATAATTACAACTATTTTGCCTATTTATAATGAATATATAGCAAAATATGCGGGTCAGAAGCAGCTTTTGATTCAAACTTCCCGATAATTCCTTTACAATTGTCGGGTTTTGAAATTTATGCCTAGATATACAATTAATTAGAGGACGTATCTGTGAGCAAAGAGACTATCATCGCCCTACATGCAGATCACCAAGGTCGCTGGAAAAACCGTGAAGAAATCGCGGAACATATGATTGCCTTAATTGGTCAGTTGTATCGTGAAAAAAATATCGTGACTTCTGTATTTGGTCGTTCTTTAGTTAACCGTTCAGTTATCCAGATTTTAAAAGCACACCGTCGTACCCGGGTGATGGATGTTGAACTTTCTGTGGTTAACACTTTTCCAATCTTGGAAGCATTAGCTAAAGTTGAGAAAATTGGTTCTGCTGAAATCGATCTAGGTAAATTGGCTGTTGAATTTAAAGAAAAAGGCGGCGACATCGATGCATTTGTTGCTGATGCCGTTAAATCTTTAGAAGGCAATCCTGCAACTGTTGAACCTAAAGATGTCGTTCTTTACGGTTTCGGTCGTATTGGTCGTATCCTTGCACGTTTGATCATTGGTCAATCAGGTCTTGGTCGCGGTTTAAGCCTTAAAGCAATCGTTGTTCGTAAATCATCTGACGGTGATTTGGAAAAACGTGCCTCTTTACTTCGTCGTGACTCAATTCACGGTCCATTTGCAGGCACAATTTCTGTAGATGAAGAAAACGAAGCAATCATTGCCAACGGTAACTTCATTAAAGTGATTTACGCTTCAAGCCCAAGCGAAGTGGATTACACTGCTTTTGGTATCAATAATGCTTTAGTGATTGATAACACAGGTAAATGGCGTGATGCTGAAGGTCTTGCTGAACACTTGAAATGCCCAGGCGTTGCTCGTGTGGTATTGACTGCTCCAAGTAAAGGCGAAATGAAAAATGTGGTGTATGGCGTAAACCATACAGACATTTTAGATGAAGACAAAATCATTTCTGCTGCGAGCTGCACAACAAATGCAATTACACCAGTGTTGAAAGTGTTAGATGACAAATACAAAGTGCTTAATGGGCACGTTGAAACTGTTCACTCATTCACAAATGACCAAAACTTGATCGATAACTACCACAAGGCAGATCGCCGTGGTCGTGCTGCGACTTTGAATATGGTGATTACTGAAACTGGTGCTGCGAAAGCGGTTGCTAAAGCACTTCCTGCGCTTAAAGGTAAGTTGACTGGTAACTCTGTACGTGTTCCTACTCCAAACGTATCACTTGCTATTCTTAACTTAACCCTTGAGAAAGAAGTTGATCGTGAAGAAGTGAACGAATACATTCGTCAAATCTCAATCAACTCAAGCCTTCAAGGTCAAATCGGTTATACAAATTCTACTGAAGTTGTATCGAGTGACTTTATCGGTTCACGTACTGCAGGTGTATTTGATGCGCAAGCAACAATCACTTCAGGTACTCGCCTAACAGCATATGTTTGGTACGATAACGAAGTGGGCTATAGCTGCCAGGTATTGCGTATCGCTGAACAAATGTGTGGCGTAAGCTATCCAAAAGTTCCTGCTGAAACAAATGCATAATTTGTAAAGTAGTCAAAAAGAGCTTCATTTGAAGCTCTTTTTTTATGTCTATTTTTTATTTAACACAGATTTTACTGGATTCAATATAGAGTAATAACAGAACTTGCTGATGAAATATTAATCTGTTAGCTTACAAACAGTAAGTAAATTAAAATTAGTAAGTAAAAAGAATATCGAGACAATGTCATGACAAATTATGCAACGAGCCATTTACTTGGACAGGTTTTATCCAATGAATGTCCTTCACGTGAAATATTGGAACACTTAACCACTAAATGGTCTGTGCTGGTTTTACGCTGTTTAAGTGAAGGTGTACATCGTTTTAGCGAGTTAAAGCAGCGCATAGAAGGGGTGAGTGAAAAAATGCTGGCTCAAACCTTAAAGGTACTGGAGAAAGATGGCTTTCTGATTCGTACAGTTTATCCGGTGGTGCCACCTAAAGTGGAATATCAGCTGACTATTCTGGGTGCTCAAGCCGCTGAAAAAATGACATTACTGATTGGCTGGATTGAACGAAATTTACCTGAAATTTTAGAAAATAAACAACGTGTTGCTCAATAATAGCAATGAATATTTTAAGTGTCTCATGTGATATTTAAATGACAGGATGTTTATTTAAAAGGAATTATTTATTGAGATAAGTCCAGAGAATGAATTTTCAAAAAATCTAAAAACGAAAACTTAGAAGTAGCAGAAATACATTTAGGGGAATAATTTAACTGGACATATCCCACTATTATTTTTATTAATTTTTTTGAAATCTATGAGTATCAATTTTAGATTAAAGTTTATTTGAATGATTAAAAAATAAAGTAACTGGAATTCAACCTGAAAGCAGTTTTTCCTGGCTAAGTAGATGGTTCCTTTTAACTTTCTAAGTGAATAATTGAACTTAGCCAGATAATATCCGCCCAGTTCAAGCCAAATTCATCTTAACAATACTAAAAATCATGTAATGCTGAATAATACTATTCGAGAAATTTTGTAAAATATGGCAGAATATGCGGTTTTAAAGTATTTAGAGGATTGGCAATATGCGCTTTGTTGATGAAGCAGTCATTACCGTAGAGGCTGGCGACGGTGGCAATGGCGTAGCCAGTTTTCGCCGTGAAAAATTTGTACCATTTGGTGGTCCAGATGGTGGTGATGGTGGTCGTGGCGGTAACATTTATGTTGAAGCCGGAAACGACACCACCACTCTTGTAGATTATCGTTATACACGTCGATTCCGTGCAGAGCGTGCTAAAAACGGTCGTGGTGCAAACTGCGCAGGCCGTGGCGGTGAAGACACTGTATTAAAAGTTCCAGTAGGAACAACAATTGTTGATACAGAATCAGGCGATATCATCGGCGACTTGGTCACTGATGGTCAGCGTGTATTGGTGGCAGCAGGCGGTGAAGGTGGTTTGGGTAATACTCACTTCAAATCATCTACAAATCGCTCGCCACGTAAGTGCACAACGGGTACCAAAGGTGAATACCGTGAAATTCGTTTAGAGCTTAAAGTTCTTGCGGATATTGGTTTGCTGGGTATGCCAAATGCAGGTAAATCTACATTTATTCGTGCAGTATCAGCAGCAAAACCAAAAGTTGCAGATTATCCATTTACCACAATGGTTCCAAACCTGGGTGTGGTCGATGCAGATAGCCACCGTTCATTCGTCATGGCAGATATTCCAGGATTAATCGAAGGTGCGTCGGAAGGTGCGGGTCTGGGTATTCGTTTCCTTAAACATTTGGCACGTACCCGTATTTTGTTGCACATTGTAGATGTTCAACCGATTGATGGTTCAGATCCTATTCATAATGCCAATGCAATTTTACAAGAGTTGAAGAACTTCTCTCCAACTTTGGCAAAATTGCCAGTTGTACTCGTGCTGAATAAAGTTGACCAACTTGACCCGGACACTAAAGAAGAATGGTGTAAACATCTTCTGGAAGAAATGCAGTGGGAAGGTCCGGTATTCCAGACTTCTGGCTTGATGTCGGAAGGAACCAAAGAAGTTGTTTATTACCTGATGGATCAAATTGAACAACAACGTGAACGCGAAGTTGAAGATCCAGAATACGCAGCAGAAATGAAAGCATTCCGTGATCAGCTTGAAGCTGAAACACGTGAACAGACCATTGCAGCGAAAGAAGCTTATCGTGAAATGCGTCGTCAACAACGTCTTGCTGGTCTATTGGCTGAAGAAGACGATGAAGATGATGAAGACGACGATAACGATGTGGAAGTGTTTTACGTACGTTAAGCTCTTGGGATAGAGTACTGAGGACAAGATGATAGAAGTGGTAGATGGGCAACGTCAGCTCAAGGGTTGTAAACGAATCGTTGTTAAAATCGGATCATCTTTACTCACAGCAAATGGGCAAGGTTTAGATTTGGATGCAATTTCGCATTGGGCGAAACAAATTGCAGATCTATACAATGCAGGACACGAGATTATTCTGGTGTCTTCAGGTGCTGTGGCTGAAGGGATGGTTCGGATGAAATTGTCGAATCGACCCACTGATTTACCGAGTCTTCAGGCGTGTGCTGCTATTGGTCAAATGGGCCTCATTCAAACTTGGTCGAGTGTGTTGGAAAAGCATTCCATTCAAACGGCGCAGGTTTTATTGACTCATGATGACCTGGCAGACCGTCGTCGCTATTTAAACTCTTGTGATGCTTTGCAGCATTTGATTGACTGGCATGTGATACCTGTGATTAATGAAAATGACACGGTGTCGACTGATGAAATCCGTTTTGGTGATAACGATACCTTGGCTGCTATGGTGGCAGGTCAAGTCCATGCAGATTTGTTGATCATCCTCACCGATCAACAAGGTATGTTTGATTCTGACCCGCGTTCTAATCCAAATGCAAAACTGTTCCATACGGTTCGTGCTTTAGATGAAAGCCTGTTTGATATGGCAGGTGGCGGCGGAAAGTTTGGTCGTGGCGGTATGTTGACCAAAGTTCGTGCGGCACGCTTGGCGGCGAAATCAGGTTGTCCAACGCTGATTGCCAGTGGTGAAAGTGACAATGTGCTTGCCCGCCTCATGTCTGGTGAATTGCTCGGAACATTGTTTATTACCGATAATGACCGTATCACTGCACATCAGCAATGGTTGGCTGCACATCTGCAAACGGCTGGTCGTTTAGTCCTGGATGATGGTGCTGTGAAGGCGATTAAAGAAAACCACCGCAGTTTATTGCCTGTTGGGGTAAAAGCGGTGGAAGGGCACTTTGATCGTGGTGATGTGGTTGAATGTGTCGATACACATGGTGGCCGTGTTGCTGTTGGTCGGGTCAACTTTAGTTCGCGTTCAGCTGAAATTGTGAAAGGTTTATCTTCAGATAAAGTGCATCAGGTTTTAGGTGAAGCACGTTCGCTGGAAATGATTCATCGTAATCATATGGCGATTTACTAAAAGATTTTCGTAATAAAAAATCCCGCTTAAGAGCGGGATTTTTTATGTATTTTGAATTATCTAATAATATTTTTGCTAATGAGCGGCTTAAATAAGAAGTGATGCAGATATAAAATCCAAGACATCAATTGTTCTGAATATTTAAACCAAAGGGGTAAACCGATTAAATTTACAACAAGTGCAATGATAAATCCGCCGACCATATCAATCGGGAAATGCACACCGACATAGATACGTGACCATGCCACCAGCCATGCAACGGCTAGCAGGACTTTGCCAATATCTCGTCGCACCGAAAAATAATAGGCAAAGGCAATACTGCTAAAAATCGTCATGTGATTACTTGGAAATGAACCTGTGGCATCATGCTCAATTAAAGTCTGGCCGACATGCAGTACGAAAGGACGTGGTGTATTTAAAATATAAGATGCTATTTCACTGATCGAGAGTGCGATAACGGTAAAAATAAAAGCTTTGACCAGAAGGGTTTTAGTAAGATTGTTACCGCGTAACCACAGCAGCGCAAAAATAGCGACCATGAGATAAACCAGGTCGTGGGCAATAAAAGTGGAAAAGTGCTGCATTAAAGCAGAAGCGTGTTCAGGCACATTTAATAGGTTAAACAATTCAAGATTTAGACTTTCGAGGGACATGGCGGCAGGAGCGACATACAAAGACAGGATGGCTAATGTAATAATTTTATTGATTAATTGAAACGCGACATTGTACTTAAATCGTGTGATTACGTTGCAAAGGCGATATTCTGCTTATAAAAAACCGTACATAAGGTACGGTTCTTATCTGTTTAGCATAAATAATTTATTTAAACTGAATCGCACCATTGGCATTCACGGTAATTTTAGATTCACCCGCTGCTACATTTTGAGCGTCGACAGCTTCAGCCCCGGAGAATTTCGCCATATTGGCACGCATCATAACTGGTTGTGGATATTGACTGCTGGTATTCAAATTAAGATTTACCAAGTTATAACCCGATTTATTCCATGACTGGCTCAGCATTTGTGCACGTTGCTGGAAGTTTTTTGAAGCTTCAACCATCAGCTCATTTTCAACTTTTTTACGTTGCGCATCTGAAACGCTAAAGTTAATCGACTCGGTCTGGAAATTTTGTTGCAATTCACCAATCAGTTGGCTGGCCGCTTTAAAGTCAGTACTTTCAATCTGGATTTCGGCACGACCACGCCATTCTTTTAATTTACGGCTGTCATTGTCATAAACGGGATAGGTAGTTTGAGAGCCTGTTTCTACTTTAACTTGTGGATATTTCTTTGCTAAAGCCATAGCTTGATTCATTAATTGCGTGATTTGTGATGCAAGTTCAGCCGGTTGTTTGTTGCTTTTTTCAATGTATAAAACAGCATGCATTTCATCATTCGACACTTGGCGTGCTGCTTCTGCTTGTATATTGATGACATTGTAATTAAGTTGTTCATTTTGTTGAGCAAAGGCAGATGCACTGAAAGCAGAAGCTAAAACCAGAGTAGATAGAGTTAAGTAACGCATTTTTTTAGCCTATTTTTGTAAGTAAAATTTGAATCTATCTGAGTGATATTAAACGGTGTTTATGGTGAATTTTAGTAGAGTTTGTGGTGGGATTGTAAAAATAAGCTTAAAAAAACCTATTCATTTTTAATTATAAAATTAAAGAAAAATTATACACTTATAAATTAATTTGCAAGTAGTTTTACTTTATTACACGACTTTATCAAAAAAAGCATAAGAAAATGAGGTTTTCTTTACGCTGTCACAATGTAAGATGATAATTCAAGCTATAGATTAGCTTGATATTTTTTTCGATAAAATAGGGCAGATAAAATACCGAAAGTTGTTTATTTTTCAGAAAAATTCGGTATCATCCGCCCTCTAGTTATGACAAATAAATTAAAGTCTAGCTAGAACTATAAAGCACCGAGTCAAAGGACCGCAAGTCACCCGACTTATTTCTTTCAACCCATATCAGAGATGGTAATTCGATATGAGCGTTTCTTCTGTAAATCCTGCCACTAAGTCTACTAACGAATACTATTTGACTCGCCAAAGCCAGATGGAATCCAATGTTCGTAGCTATCCACGTAAATTGCCGTTAGCGATAGCAAAAGCCTTAGGCTGCTGGGTTACTGATGTTGAAGGTACAGAGTACCTCGATTGTTTAGCTGGGGCAGGGACATTGGCTTTAGGCCATAATCACCCTGCGGTCATCCAAAGTATTCAAGACACTTTAGCAAGTGGTTTGCCATTACATACTTTAGATTTAACAACGCCTTTAAAAGATGCATTTACTGAAGCATTACTTGAGCAATTACCGGGTGGTAAGGAAGAGTATTGTCTACAGTTCTGTGGTCCGTCTGGTGCAGATGGTACAGAAGCAGCAATTAAATTAGCGAAGACTTATACAGGTCGTAGTACCGTGATCAGCTTCTCCGGTGGCTATCATGGAATGACACATGGCGCTTTAGCCATGACGGGTAACTTATCTGCTAAAAATTCGGTGAATGGCTTAATGCCAGGCGTACAGTTTATGCCATATCCGCATGAATACCGTTGCCCATTGGGTCTTGGCGGTGAAGCAGGTGTAGATGCTTTAACTTACTTCTTCGAAAACTTCATTGAAGATGTAGAAAGTGGTGTAACCAAACCTGCAGCCGTGATTCTTGAAGCAATTCAAGGTGAAGGTGGTGTGGTTACCGCGCCAACCAAATGGTTGAAAAAAATCCGTGAAGTGACTGAAAAACACAATATCGTGCTTATTCTTGATGAAGTTCAAGCTGGTTTTGCCCGTTCAGGCAAAATGTTTGCCTTTGAACATGCAGGGATCGAGCCTGATGTTGTGGTGATGTCTAAAGCAGTGGGTGGTAGCTTACCGCTTGCGGTGCTTGGGATTAAACGTAAGTTTGATGCTTGGCAGCCTGCTGGTCACACAGGAACTTTCCGTGGTAACCAATTGGCAATGGGTACGGGTCTTGCAACAATCAAAACCATTAAAGAACAGAACTTGGCTAAAAACGCGCAAGAGCGTGGTGATTTTTTACAAGCTGAATTGAAGAAATTGGCTGTAGAATTTCCATGTATCGGTAACGTACGTGGTCGTGGTTTGATGATTGGTGTTGAAATTGTAGATGAACGCCAAGAAGCAGATCACATGGGTTCATTACCTGGTGATTCTCAATTGGCTGCTGCAATTCAGGCAGCATGTTTCGACAACAAACTTTTGTTAGAGAAAGGTGGTCGTAACGGTACAGTGATTCGTTTACTTTGCCCACTCATCATCACGCATGACGAATGTGTTGAAGCGATTGCCCGCTTTAAGAAAGCAATTGCTGAAGCGCTTATTGCTACTCGAGGCGCATAATACATGGTAGATTTTGCAGAACACCGTAAAGCGTTACTCTGCAATGATGCTCAATCTATTGCTGACTATGAGTCAGCAATGGGTGAGGCTACAAAAGCTGTAGCAGCATGGTTGCATAACGACAAAATGTACACGGGTGGCAGCATTAAAGATTTGCGCAGTGCGATTTCTTTTAATGCCACTAAACAAGGCTTGGGCGTGCATAAATCGCTTGAGCGTATGGTTGAGCTTTTTTTAAACAAGAGCCTAAAAGTACACCATCCCCATTCTTTAGCACATTTACATTGCCCAACCATGGTAGTGAGCCAAATTGCTGAAGTTTTAATTAATGCAACCAACCAGTCAATGGACTCATGGGATCAAAGCCCTGCAGGTTCGTTGATGGAAGTACAACTTATTGACTGGCTACGTCAAAAAGTCGGTTATGGTACAGGTCAGGCAGGTGTATTCACCTCTGGCGGTACGCAATCGAACTTGATGGGTGTTTTGCTGGCACGTGATGCCTGCATCTCGAAAAACTGGAAAGACGAAAACGGCAATCCGTGGTCTGTTCAGCGTGACGGTATCCCTGCGGATGCGATGCGTAACGTCAAAGTCATCTGTTCTGAAAATGCACACTTCTCTGTGCAAAAGAACATGGCGATGATGGGCATGGGCTTCCAGTCAGTAGTAACCGTTCCAGTGAACAAAAATGCACAGATGGATGTTGTCGCTCTCGAGCAAACCATGGCGCAACTACAGGCTGATGGCAAAATCGTTGCATGTGTGGTTGCGACCGCAGGTACAACGGATGCTGGTGCGATCGATCCATTAAAAGCGATTCGTGACATTACCAACAAGTATGGCGCGTGGATGCATATTGATGCAGCATGGGGCGGTGCACTGATTCTTTCGAATGAGTTCCGTTCAATGCTTGATGGTATTGAGTTGTCTGATTCAGTGACGCTTGATTTTCATAAGCATTACTTCCAAACCATTTCTTGTGGCGCATTCTTGTTGAAAGATGAAGCGAACTACCGTTTCATGCATTATGAAGCTGAGTACTTAAACTCTGCTTATGATGAAGAACATGGCGTTCCAAACTTGGTGTCTAAATCCTTACAAACAACCCGTCGTTTTGATGCGTTGAAATTGTGGATGACGGTTGAGGCACTTGGTGAAGAGCTTTACGGTTCGATGATCGACCATGGTGTGAAGTTGACTCGTGAAGTGGCTGACTACATCAAGGCGACTGCTGGTTTAGAGATGCTGGTTGATCCACAATTTGCTTCTGTATTGTTTCGTGTGATTCCTGAAGGTTATCCAACAGAATTACTGGATACACTGAACCAGAACGTTGCAGATGAATTATTTGCGCGTGGTGAAGCGAATATTGGGGTAACGAAAGTAGGTGATGTTCAATCCTTGAAGATGACGACTTTAAGCCCGGTAGCGACTTTAGACAACGTGAAGAATCTGCTTGGCCTTGTGCTTGCAGAAGCTGATCGTATCAAAGGTTCAATCGCGGATGGTACCTATACACCTGCAATTGATTAATTGATTGTATGTGTGAAAGGAGGAGACCAATGGGTCTCCTTTTTTATATCAATTAGAAAGTAAGCTTGCACAACCGCAATTAAATTCATTAGAAAAAAATATCATTGTGTAGGGAGTGCCTTACTTTTCAAGGGTGAGGAATATATTCCGCAAGGTATACCAAAATCCTTGGTTAGGCAAAAGGTACATGCTTATAACCTTTGTCTAAAGCCGACATCCATGTCGCCTTTCAAGTGATTTAATTGGCGGGAGATGTGGTTGTAAATTTCAAAGATTTGCCCAAGTGATTGCAAAAATCAGAACTTGGAAGGGTAAATCTGAAGGTTTACCACAAAACATTAAGGATTCACTTTTATCAGTTTCGGTTCTTTCCAGGAGCCATTTAAGGCAGCCTGTTCAGGCCAATACAGACGCATAATACTGATAAAAGGACCTTTAGGGGCAGGTAACCAATTGGCTTTTAATTTGGCATCAGGCGTGGCATTTTGTAGATATAAGGTTACAGAACCATCTTTATTTTTTACTAATTGATTGGTTATGGATGAATTAATTAAATAGCGATTCAGTTCATTGTCATAGAGTAAACTTTCAGGCAATTTGTACATGGTGAGCGACCAGAAGGACTTTACGGGTGGTAATTGACCCTTGGGGAAGGTCAACTGATATTTGTTATTACCATCGAGTGGTTTACCTCCAGCATCAACAAAATAAGCAGGGTAAAGCGCTTCTTCTTTGCTGTTGCCATAAATGCCATACGCAGCTGACAGCATACGATCCAGATAACGCCCTTGTAGAAATTTTCGAGTACCAAAGCCATCAGCAGCAGAAATTTCACCTGTATCTACTTCAGATGCTTTATATGCTAAGGCGTCTTGCCAGGCTTTTTCCATGCCTTTAGGAATGGCTGCTTGGATCACAGGATCTAATTTACTCAGTTCAAACTTTTGACCTGGTTTAATCCCAATTTGCTCAAACTCTTTCAGCATCGCTTTTTCAGAAGGATGCACATTGGCATATTGCAAAGCAAAGTTCAGTACATTGAAAAATTCAGGTGAGGTTTTTTGTTGCTCTACAGTGAGTGGCGTTAAGAAGTTGATTTTAGGTGCAGCTTTAGGGACTTTCGTTCCTTGGAATTGCGAGAGTGGTGTCACTTTATACTGGCTTTGAATTTTTTTGACATTTTCAATGTCTTTGTCAGAGAACAATTGTGTGCGATACAGCAAGAAAGCCAAATCACTTTCCGAGCGAATCACCTGTTTAATATTGGCGGGTTTTGTTCCTTTCCAGGCTGGCCCGACCAATAAGAAATGTCCCGCTTCATTGCCCGTGGCACGGCTGCCGACATAAGCAAAGTTATGTGTATACATATCAATAAATTGAATGGAATAGTAACGCTTGTCATCAATTTTAGGCACACTCAGCACTAAAGGCTCTGTGCGTAAATCTGCACCTACAAAGCTGTAAGGCGTGTCTGAGTTTGGGGTTTGGATGGCGACATCTTTTGGGGTAAACACGCGTGCAACATTATGCAGTTCGTTCCACGCACCTTTATATTCTGGGTTGTTTTGATTAACAAAATAAGAATATTGGATACGGTAACTGTCTACCACAGGGTAACCAAAAATATAGGCTTTTTTGACCAATGCCACAGCTTCGGCTTCAGTAAGTTTTGCAAATATGGCAGGGCTCATACCTAGACTGATGCCAAGCATGGCACACATGAGCATTTTGTGTTTGATCATGTTATATCGTCCTATCAAAAAGATGAAAAAAGGGAAGTCGAAGCTTCCCTTAAAGAATTATTTCGGTTGTGCCACAGGGAATTTCCAACTGCCATCTAAAATTGCTTGCTGTGGTTGATATAGGCGAACCATATAGTTCCAGCCATTGGTAATTGGTATGCAATTCACAGAAGACTTATTGCAGTCTCCAAATTGAATGTTATAACTACCATCACTGCTGGCTTTCGCAGTCATATTGTTCAAGGTGTAGCTATTCAGCTCATTTTTCTCAAAATAGCCGTCTTTGTTATACACGGAAATTGACCAGAACCCATTTACCGGTACGTTTTTAGGTATAGTCATGCTGTAAACCGTCTTACCATCATTTTTTGTAGGATAGACATTAAGATAAGTTGCATCCTTTTGTGGGTTGCCCCCCCAAGCCGCTGCAGAACCAATTAAATGGCGAACCGGTTGGATATCTTCTTTCTTACCGAACATAAAGTTGGTATCTGGAAGGCTGTCGTTCAAGACAATCAAGCTATCACGGATTTTCTTTTGACTTGCCATATCCCATTCAGGCAGTTCCAGTTTGCCAGGACCGCCGGGTTGAGAGACTTTAAGTTGATCTTGTACCTTGTGTGCGTCTTTTAAATCTTTCGGATTTGTGGGATCTACAAAGGTACGAATCGCGACAGCGACATAACGTGTACCCACATTTTTTTCAGTCAGGGTGTATTGTCCGGGCTTGTAGTTGACCATTGGAGTGTAGTGATCTTGGTTAATCACTTGCATTGAGATAAAGCGTTTGCCTGTATTCGGGAGGGTAATCGTGACAGGGCCTGCTTTTAGGTCAAAAATACCAGACGAATACAGCGTATCACGATTTAATCGAATAACATTTTGCTTCTCCACGGGAGAGGGCTCACGTGTGTGATTCAGCCCCCCGAAACCACCTGGTAATTTACTTAAATTTTGGAAATATAAATCTGACTCGGCACGGACAAAGTTGTCTACAGTCACGGGAATGGGCGCAGCAACTGCCAAAGTTGAACCTGAAATCAAGAGTACCAGTGGTATTGTATTTAGAATTTTCATAAAGTTATTTCTCCAAGTCGAATCACCTTTTATTTTGGGAAAATAAAGGGGCTAATCAGACGTGCATCAAAATCTTTTGCACTATTGTCGTTATCATTCGCCCAATAGTGCACTTCGCTTTAGTATTGGAAGTTAATCGCCAATTGGTAAGCTTCACCCTCAGGGCGATTTTCGACATCAAATTCATGGATGCCACGTAAGGATGCTGAAATGGCTGAGGTCTTACTCAGTTTTTTATCGTAAGTCATGATTGGCCCGATCCCTAAGGAGCGTCCTTTGAAACCATTGAGCCGGTCTGCTAGTTGTCCTTCATCATCGGTGGTTTGTTCAATCCAGCCAAAAACAGCACCAAGACCTAAACCGTCTCCACCTAGTTCACCAAAACGTTTCAGGCCCAATAGGTCTAAGCGAAAGATATCGCCATTGGTGTAGTCGGTTTTGTCATTTTCGGTGTAAAACTCATAGGCCATATTGGTGCTAATCTCGGCATTCATGCGCGGTTATATCGTGGTGAAAGCTAAGTTGGGTACGAAGGTCCAGGTGTTTTGACCAGCATTACTCAGTTTATTTACCTCATAACTGCCAGTAGGCGCATAAATAGAAACCCCGAATAAGGCATGCATAATCGGGTTTAAATGGTAGTTGACCATTAATGGTGAAAACATCACATCACCAAATTTGGTCGAACTTTCTTGATATTCAAAGTTATTCAGATAGGTTTGAATTTTTGTGTATTGCAAGGGCACACCCACAGTGGTGGCAAGACTCCACTTTTCGTGAGTGTTCCAAACAAAAATACTGTTAAGAAAATTATAAGACACGTCATAGTTCAAGCCAGCCGTTAATGTGCCAACAATAGGTATGCTACGGGAACGTTCAAAATTACCGTCATAATAAATACTAGATAAGGTCAAGACACCGCCTTCTTTAGTGGGCAGTAAACCGTTTAAAGGTTGGACTTGCATGCCAGTAATAGGACGACCAATACCGCCTTCTACTGCAAATACGGATTGGGTTGTTACAATGAGATTGGCGAAAAAGATGAAACTTATTTGTTTTAACATTTTTGAATCCTTTTTACATTAATTCATTGTTTCTTAATGAAAAAATGAATTTTATAGTTTTAACAGGATCTTGATACGTTAGATCGCAATGGTTGTGTCATTCAATGCGAATTTTGTTGACCTGAAACATAAGCAAAAGAGGCGAGAAAACCAAGTAACAAAAGAGAAAATTAAAGAGGTGATGAAGATCATCTAAGTGATTGAAAAATATTGAATAGATAAAAGTTATTGCTCTTTAAATTAACAGAATATTGCTGATCTAATCGTTTTTTATTTTATAAAAAATAGGTAAGAAGAAGTTTCTTACAAAATGATCATTTTTAAGGTGTACTAAACTCAATGGATGAGAGCTGTGGTTAAAATCATGCATCATCAAATCGTCATCTTCCTGTAACTTCTTTGTCATATTATAAAATCAAAATGCAATGATCGAAATAAGTACAATACTTTATGAAAAGTAGCGTACTTCAAAATTGCATCTAATAAAGAGAGAAAAGAATGCGCTTAAATCACATCGCACTTGCTTTAGCAGTTTCAGGGGCAGCTGTAGCAACAACAGCAAATGCAGCTCGTGACACCATCCAGATTGCTGGTTCTTCAACTGTTTTACCATATGCAAGTATTGTAGCAGAAGAATTTGGTCATACTTTTCCGCAGTTTAAAACACCGGTTGTGGGTTCTGGTGGTACATCGGGCGGTTTGAAGCAATTCTGTCAAGGCGTGGGTGACAATACCATCGACATCGCCAATGCATCTCGCAAAATTAAAGATTCTGAATTAGCTGCATGTAAAAAAGCAGGCGTGAATCAAGTGATTGAAATTAAAGTAGGTTATGATGGTATTGTATTTGCGTCTAACTCAAAGAAAGCGTCTTATAAATTACGTCCCCAACATGTATTTGCAGCGCTTGCAGCAGAATTGCCTTCGAATGGCAAACTGGTTGCAAACCCCTATACACGCTGGAACCAGATTGACAAATCACTTCCAAATGAACCCATTACCTTGGTGATTCCAGCTTCCAACCACGGCACACGTGAAGTGTTCCAGGAAAAAATGGTTGAAGCCGGTTGTGAATCTTACGCATATTTCAAAAATTTAGATAAAGATACACAGAAAAAAGTATGCTCGAATTTCCGTAAAGATGGAAAAGTGATTGAAATTGCAGGAGACTATACTGAAACACTGGCACGTTTAAAAACTTCGCCAAGTGCGGTAGGTGTATTTGGTCTGGGTTTCTATGATCAAAACCGTGACAAATTACGTGTAGCGACAGTAAACAATGTTGTGCCATCAGAAAAAACCATCCTGAATGGTTCTTACCCCGTTTCACGTCCATTGTTCTTCTACGTGAAAGGTGAGCACCTTAAATCAATCAAAGGTTTACAGCAATATTCTGAATACTTCCTAAATAAGAAAGTGTCAGGTAAAGGTTCCAAGCTGGAAAAAGCCGGTCTGATTTCAATGTCGGATAAAGAACGCGCAAAAGTACTGGCAGATTTAAAATCCGGTAAAGCGGTGAAGTAACTAGGATAAATGAGCTGGTGGTAGATCATTTCTAGCATCAGCTTTTTTGCAAAGACAAAGTTTTTTCAAAGCCTGAAAATTGAAAAAATGCCGGAGAATAAATGAATCTGCTCCTCTTAGGTGTGTTATTGGCATTAATTGCCGGAGCCTACCAAATCGGGTTATCTAAAAGCCGTCGCCTGGCAGGTAAGGGAAATAACTCTGCAAAGTTGCATTCACGTCCCGGATATTACGGCGCGTTGGTGGCTTTATGGTGCGGTATCCCAGCTTTTTTAATTTTACTGGTTTGGAACATTGTTGAACCGAATATTTTACGACATGTGATTTTGGATAATGTACCTGCAAATATTGCAGCAACATTAGATCGATCTGGCATGGAGGTGGTGATTGACCGTGTTCAGGCCATTGCCTCTGGTTTTGGGGTCAGTGACCAAGCCGCAGCCTATGAAATTGCAGCAGCACAACAGTTATCCAGAATTGAAACCATTAGTTCTTTCGCTAAATTGGCAGTGGTAATCTGTGCCGCTTTAGCGGGGCTGGTTTTGGCAAAAAAACGTGTCGCTCAACAATTTCGCGCACGTAATCAGGTCGAAAAAACCATTAATGTCGCTTTAGCTTTATGTTCTGGTGTGGCTATTTTAACCACCATTGGTATTGTGATGTCGATGTTTAGCGAAGCTATGCGTTTCTTTCACTTCGTCAGTCCACTCGATTTCTTCTTCGGAACTGAATGGAATCCGGGTTTTAGTACCTCAGGAAATGCTGAAGGAAGTTATGGTCTGTTGCCGTTGCTTTGGGGTACGCTGATGGTCAGCGGTATCGCTTTATTGGTCGCAGTACCCGTCGGTTTAATGATTGCAATCTATTTGGCTGAATACGCATCCTCTGGCTTTCGCTCTTGGGCAAAACCGGCAATTGAAGTTTTAGCCGGCATTCCGACCATCGTTTACGGTGTTTTTGCACTGATGATTATTGGCCCATTTTTTAAAATGCTTGGAGCAAGTGTTGGGCTAGAAATTAATGCCACCAGTGCCTTAACTGCAGGTTTCGTAATGGGGATTATGATTATCCCGTTTGTATCTTCACTATCAGATGACATTATTACCCAGGTGCCTCGCTCGTTACGTGATGGCTCTTTAGGACTCGGTGCGACCAAGTCAGAAACCATTCGACAGGTAGTGTTGCCTGCAGCCTTGCCGGGCATTATTGGCGCATTTTTACTGGCAGCATCTCGTGCAATTGGTGAAACCATGATCGTGGTTCTGGCCGCAGGGAACAGTCCGTTACTGCATGCCAATCCGCTAGAAGCGATTTCAACCGTGACCATTACTATCGTCAATCAACTTACAGGTGATACCGACTTTGCCAGCCCACAAGCATTGGTGGCATTTGCATTGGGTTTAACCTTGTTTGTGATTACTTTAGGTTTGAACATCGTTGCACTGTTTATCGTGCGTAAATATCGCGAGCAATACGAATGAGCACTTCGAATACATCTTCCATGGATCAGCCACTTGATCCACGCGTTGCGGCTGAATTACGTGAAAAACGCAAACAAAGGATTCGTAATACCTTAGCCAAGCGTCATCGCAAAGAAAAAATGTTTCGCATATTCGGCTTTTCTGCAGTCATTACCGGTCTGTTCTTTGTGGTCCTGCTATTCGGAAGTATTCTGACAAAGGGCTTGCCGGCATTTTGGCAAACCAGTATGAATGTTCCAGTCTATTTTGACCCGACGATTATTAATGCTGGTGCGAAGCCAACTCAAAAAGCAGGCGAATCTCCTGCCCATTTTCAAGAGCGCTTTATCGCCTGGCAAACTGAAATGGGGATGGTCGACTGGGATGCTTTAATCGTGAATGGATTAATTGCAAAAGACCCAACTATTGCGTCAAAACGTGATGAGATCGGAAGCCTGTATACCAGTTCAGAAACATACCGCTTACGTGATCTGGTACTCGCAGATCCAGCCTTGATTGGTCAGAAGAAAGATTTAAATATTTTGGCCGATGCTAATGTCGATGTCTGGCTGGCAGGGAATATTGATCGTTCATTACCGGATGATCAGCAACAATTAAGCCCGGAAGTACGTCAACTTGCTGATGATTTAAAAGCCAAAGGTGTGCTTGAAAATAGCTTTAATACTCATATTTTCACCAATCCAGACTCGCGCAGTTCACCAGCAACGTCTGGTTTAGCCGGTGCAATCATGGGCTCGTTGTTCATGATGCTGATCGTGATTTTTATCTCGATTCCAATTGGCGTGGCATCAGCCATTTATCTGGAAGAGTTTGCACCTAAAAACTTCATTACCGATATTGTTGAAGTCAATATTAATAACCTGGCAGCTGTACCGTCGATTGTCTTTGGCTTACTTGGTGCTGCCATTTTTATTGGCTGGATGCATTTACCGATTTCTGCGCCTTTGGTCGGTGGTCTGGTACTCAGTCTGATGACACTTCCAACCGTGATTATTACCACGCGTGCATCGCTTAAAGCTGTACCACCCTCCATTCGTCAGGCGGCATTGGGTTTGGGTGCTTCTCGAGTACAAACGGTATTTCACCATGTATTACCACTTGCGATACCGGGGATCTTAACCGGTGCGATTATTGGTGTGGCACAGGCCCTAGGTGAAACAGCTCCGCTGCTACTGATTGGGATGAGTGCCTTTGTGGCGAGTGTTCCAGCTTCGCCACTCGATCAATCCACTGCATTACCGGTACAAATTTTCTTATGGCAGGGTAATGAATTACGTAACTTTTTTGAAGGACGTACCGCTGCAGCCATTATTGTCTTACTTGCACTGATGGTGGGCTTAAATAGTCTGGCAATCTGGTTACGCAAGAAATTTGAAGTGCGCTGGTAAGAGAGGGCAATATATGAATACTGTAACAGCGATGTCAAAAACAAATTCCTTAGAACAGGATCAAACCGTGAATCAAGATCAGAAACAATTTACCTCACTCGAAGTAGATAAAAAATCTCAAGGTACTTCATTTGTTTCTCAATTTGATACCAGTCCTTCGGCTAAAAAAGAAAATGAACCCGCCAATGTGAAAATAAGCACTTCAGATGTCCATGTGTACTATGGTCAAGCAGAAGCGATTAAAGGTATTGATATCAATATCTATGAAAATGAAGTGATTGCTTTTATTGGTCCATCCGGTTGTGGTAAATCCACTTTCCTGCGTACTTTAAACCGAATGAATGACACCATTGATTCGTGTCGGGTAACCGGTAAAGTGATGCTGGATAATCAGGATATCTATGATCCAAATTTAGATGTGGTATTGCTGCGTGCACAAGTCGGGATGGTGTTCCAGAAACCCAATCCTTTCCCGAAATCAATTTTTGACAATGTGGCGTATGGTCCAAAACTTCACGGTTTGGCGCGTGACAAATATGATCTTGAAGAAATTGTTGAAAATAGCCTGCATAAAGCCGGTCTTTGGGACGAAGTAAAAGACCGTCTAAACCAGCCGGGAACTGGGCTTTCCGGTGGTCAGCAACAGCGTTTATGTATTGCACGTACTATTGCGGTGAGTCCGGAAGTGATTTTGATGGATGAACCATGTTCAGCACTGGATCCAATTGCTACGGCGAAAATTGAAGAACTGATTTCAGAGCTTTCAACCCAATACACCATTGCCATTGTGACGCATTCGATGCAACAGGCTGCGCGTGTTTCTGACCGTACCGCATACTTTCACTTAGGTGACTTGATTGAAGTGAATGCCACTGAAAAAGTCTTTACCCAGCCAGATCATCAATTGACAGAAGCTTATATTACCGGTCGTTTTGGTTAATGAAATAAGGGTAGTGAAAAAGAGCCGAAAGGCTCTTTTTTTATTTAATCATCAATTTTTTATCAAATATTTTTCTCTAAAAACGGAATGCAACGTGTTCAGCTAGCAATCATTTAAGCTTTATTTTTTATCCGATTATGCTCTTTAGACATGTGTTTTTATGCTGAGAAAATAACTCAATGCCGCAAGTACTTAAAAGGAAAACATCTCTGTAATTGGATGATTAATAAAATTCATATTGAATTTTCAATGTTTTGACCTCATGTTAAAGACAACAGCACATACAATTAGAGAAATCATTTTTTATGTTATTTCATACCCCAAAATTGCCGGCTGAAATTCGTATCAGTCATTTAAATGCGCGTATTAATGAACAACGAAAAAAAATAGCGCAAACCACCTCATCTAAATTTGAACTGTTGCAGCTCACTCAACAGCTTTCGAAGGAAGCGCGTTTACGCAAAAAGAATAATCAAAAAATTTATATACTCGATTTTAAGGGCGATACCGCTGCATCTGCGGTAGAAAGTTTACGTGAAGAAATCACGCTTATTTTGGCAACGGCAAAAGCAGGGCGTGACCGTGTGATTGTTCGCCTGGAAAGCCCGGGTGGTATGGTGCATGGCTATGGTCTAGCAGCTGCACAACTGGTACGTCTGCGTGATGCCGGTTTTAACCTGACCATCTGTGTCGATAAAGTCGCAGCCAGCGGCGGTTATATGATGGCCTGTATTGCCAACGAAATTGTTTCTGCGCCGTTTGCAGTGGTCGGTTCAATTGGTGTGGTTGCGCAAGTGCCCAACTTCAACCGTTTATTGAAAGAAAAGCATATCGATTTCGAGCTTTATACCGCAGGTGAGTTTAAACGTACTGTGACCATGTTTGGCGAAAATACGGCTGAAGGTAAAGCCAAATTCGAAGAAGAGTTGCAGCAAACCCATGAGTTGTTTAAGCACTTTGTTGAAAAATACCGTCCACAGCTGAATGTTGAAAAAGTCGCAACTGGTGAACATTGGTATGGAAAAGATGCGCTTGAATTAAACCTGGTCGACAAACTGCAAACTTCAGATGAATATCTGTTGGGCTTATTGGCACAGCATGATGTGTATGTGATTGATACTCGCCGTAAACCGACGCTGGGTGAAAAGCTGGGCTTGCAGGCAGCACAAATGGCAGATGGTTTGGTGCCTGCAGTGGTGAATAAGGTAATGGAAACTTTGGCAAAAGCAAGTGCTAATGTTATTCAACTGCGTGATCCTAAGCTTTAATTCGTTTGCTAAGTGATTTTTTAAAACGTGCCTCGGCACGTTTTTTTATTCTTAGATATTCAGAATAAAATTGGTGTTACTATAAAAACTTAAATATCAATAATATATATAGTGATAATGACAATTTTCCTTCTTGTTTTTGGGTTTATTCTGACTGGGGTGCTGCCGATGCTGGCAATCATGTATATTGTTCCGCATGTAGAGCCTCAAGATTGGAAGGCAAGTGCTCCCATGTTGTTGGCTATGCCGGGTTGTGTAATGGTGGGTATCGGCTTTCATTCATATGCTCAAAAACCGGTAGATATTTATCAGGCTTGTGGAAAAGTGCAATTTTATAAAACCTATTCAGTCAAACGTGATCATTTTGAACGGATCGCGATTCAGTTTGATGGTTCAAAATATAATCGCCATTTAAGGTTTGAAGAATATCTAGTACGTAAACAGAAGGGGGAGCATATTTGTTTTGAGTACTCTGACAAGTTTAAAAATAAGAATCTGGGTGAATCTAAAATTCTGAAATGGATTGAACCCACCTCGATTCAGCAATAAAAAAAGGCAATCTAAAAGCTTCACTATTTATTCAATATTTGTGTTTTGATACTTTGATTAAACAGAGAATACCGGTAATCATTGCACCTATTGTTGCCAGTAAAATATCTTTATGCGCATCCCAAATATCACCTTGCTGGCCATTATAGTTTTCTGCTTCCTCAGGGGATAAACCAATGGCAATCCACCATTCAATCCATTCATAGAGAAGACTTGAGGTGATGACAAATTGAATGACCAATAGAAAAAGTACGCTCGGTTTCAATGTCGGCAGCCAAACTTGAAACAGGCGATAGAAAAAAGGATAAAGCAACAAGCCAAAAGCAATATGCACCAGACGATCGTACATATTCCGTGTCCAGCCCATAGACTGATTTAAATCAAAATTGAACAGCTGAATCAGCCACTCATTATAGGGCACATAAGAATAAAGATAATGCGCACCGATAATATGAATCAGTAAAAACAAGAGATATAAAGCAAAACTGAAATAAGTCAGCCCGATTTTTTTTAAACAAATCAACAGGACTATCAGCATAAATGCTGTACCGACCTGATGCAGCACATAAGAGAATAATTCGAGCGGTTGAATACTTGCAATCACAATGGCAAGGGTTAAAAAACCTAAACCAAGCCAGTGTTTCAAGGTGAGCTGGTATTCAATCATCTTATGGTTTTCGACTATAAAGTATTGGAATTATAATAAAAAAGCGAAGCCGAAGCTTCGCTTTTTCTGACTGAAATTTAATTAGATTTTAGCAATTAAATCTTTAATTTGTTTGGCTTGCTCAGCTGCATTACCTGTATAAGTTGCAGGTGTCATTGTCGCAAGACGTGCACGATCCGCAGCAGGAACAGCTTCAAGTTCATTACCATTTACGAAGTTCACCATCATTTCGCGAGTCATTGCTTGACCACGAGTCAGGGCTTTTAATTTTTCGTATGGTTTTTCTACGTTATAACGACGCATAACCGTTTGAATCGGTTCAGCCAGTACTTCCTGAGCATGGTCTAAATCTTCAGCAATACGTGCAGCGTTAAGCTCTAATTTGCCAATACCTTTAGAGCAAGCTTCAAAAGCGATCAAGCTTTGCGCAAAACCAACACCCATGTTACGAAGAACAGTAGAGTCAGTTAAGTCACGTTGCCAGCGAGATACTGGAAGTTTTTCACCCAAGTGAGCCAATACAGCATTGGCAAGACCTAAGTTACCTTCAGAGTTTTCGAAGTCAATCGGGTTAACTTTGTGTGGCATAGTTGAAGAACCCACTTCACCTTCTTTCAAACGTTGTTTGAAGAAACCTAAAGAGATATAACCCCAAACGTCACGGTTAAAGTCGATCAAGATAGTATTGAAACGACGAAGCGCATCAAAAAGTTCCGCCATGTAATCATGTGGTTCAATTTGAGTGGTGTACGGGTTGAACGCTAAACCTAAAGATTCAACAAAAGCTTGTGAATGAGCAGGCCAGTTAATGTCCGGATATGCTGAATAATGTGCATTGTAGTTACCTACAGCGCCATTGATTTTACCCAGCAATTCAACATTGTTAAATTGTTTGATTTGGCGTGCAAGGCGGTAAGCCACATTTGCCATTTCTTTACCCAAAGTGGTTGGGCTTGCAGTTTGACCATGCGTACGAGACAACATTGGTTGTTCAGCATGCGTTTCAGCCAAAGCTGCAATTGCATCGATGATGCTTTGCATTGAAGCAACCAGAACCTCACGACCATTTTTTAACATCAGGGCGTGAGACAAGTTGTTGATGTCTTCAGAAGTACATGCAAAGTGAATGAATTCACCCGCATCTTTCAATTCATCAATGTGGGCAATTTTTTCTTTAAGAAAGTATTCAACCGCTTTTACATCGTGGTTGGTGGTACGTTCAATTTCTTTAATGCGGTTTGCATCATCTTCAGAGAAATCAGTCACAATTGCATCTAGAGCAGCATTGGTTGCTGCTGAAAAAGCTGGAACTTCAGTGATTTCAGGACGGTTTGCAAGCGCTTGTAACCAGCGCACTTCAACAGTCACACGAGCATGGATTAAACCAAACTCAGAGAGGAAAGGACGGAGAGCATCACATTTGCTCGCGTAGCGTCCATCTAATGGAGAAAGTGCGGTTAAAGCGTTCATAGCGATTCCTTAAACATTGGAATTAAACGTAAAACAAAGCCTGCACAGCATCAGTTAAACCACCTGATACTGTAAACGGGCAAGATCTTGAATATCTTGGAGCAGCTTACGCTTACTGAAAATCATACCCCATGAACTGCCGCCCATTTGACGCCATAAGTGCGCCAGTTGCAGGCCAGTAAACAGGGAAGCACGAATACGATTGGTATGGGAAGTATCTTTAAACGCCTGAGCATTGCCTTTGACCATAATGCGCGGATTAATTTGTCCCGCAGTTTCAATATAGGTTTGGGCAAGGTTGGCAATAATGCTGGGATGCAGATAATTATTATCAAAAAATGAAAGTTGCTTTAATATTTTTTGTTGTGATTTTTCAATAATTTCAACGAATTTTGGATTGCTATAGACTTTTTTCTCTAACTGTAACAGGGTCATAGCATAGCTCATCGGTAACTTGGCGCTAGAGAGCTTGGGTAAACGGGATTTGGGGGAGGTGTTAAACGGTTGGTTAATGCTATTTTCTAAGGTTTTTAAACCGAGGGAAATGTCGGCAAGCTGATTAAAAAAATCTAAGGTCTGGCAGGATTCATTGGCGGTAGGGCGGATATTCAGGCTGGCTTTGATGAGTTGTTCTAAATAGAAACTGCCGCTTTCACCAATACTCTGCTGTCCCGACATGGCGGTCATATGGGTCAGCTGTGTCGATTGAAACACAGCTGCCAACGCCAAAGCACGGTTTTGGCGTATATTCAAAGTTTGAGGCTGTTGAAAGGGTAACTCAGCCATGCCTATCGCTTCCTTTTAAATAAAATCAGGTTTTGGCGCATTGGTATGATGAATCACACCGCCACCTAAACAAACTTCATCTGCGTAGAACACTACACTTTGTCCTGGAGTCACCGCACGTTGCGGTTCGTCAAATTCAACACGTACGCCATTTGGCATATCGGTATCTTTATAAATCACACAGTCTTGATCGGGTTGGCGATAACGCGTTTTCGCAGTACAACGGAAACCCGTCTCTGGAATCTCTTGCTCACCCGTTACCCAGTCAATCGCTTCACTCCAAAGTATAGTACTTTGCATCAGTGGATGTTCATGACCCTGACCAATGACGAGGCGGTTGTTTTCAATATCTTTATAAAGAACAAACCATGCACCCTCAGATTCACCTTTAAGACCACCCAAGCCGATGCCGCCACGTTGACCGAGCGTATAGTACATTAAGCCGTGATGTTCACCAACCTCTTTACCTGTATCTAGGTAAATTTTTCCTGCTTGGGCAGGCAAATACTGTTTCAAGAAGTCATTAAAACGACGTTCGCCAATAAAGCAAATGCCGGTTGAATCTTTTTTCTTGGCAGTTGCAAGACCCAGCTCTTCAGCAATACGACGCACTTCCGGTTTTTCAATTTCACCCACAGGGAACAAAGTCTTATTAATTTCACGACCATGTACCGCGTGCAAGAAATAAGTTTGATCCTTGTTTTGGTCAAAGCCACGTAATAAAGGCGCGTATTCTTCACCGCGCGAGTTGGTCAGGGTTTCACCACGACGGCAATAATGACCGGTGGCAATAAAGTCTGCACCCAAGTTCATGGCATGGTCGATGAAAGCGCGGAATTTGATTTCTTTATTACACAAAATATCCGGGTTTGGGGTACGACCGGCCGCATATTCAGCCAAGAAGTGCTCGAATACACGATCCCAATATTCCATGGCAAAGTTGGCGGTATGCAATTTGATGCCAATTTTGTCGCAAACGGCTTGCGCATCGGCAAGGTCTTCCATTGCCGTGCAATATTCCGTGCCGTCATCTTCTTCCCAGTTTTTCATGAAAAGTCCTTCAACCTGATATCCTTGTTGAAGAAGAAGCGCTGCAGAAACAGAAGAATCTACACCACCAGACATACCGACGATGACACGTTGTTGCATAGGATTAAGCATCCAAAGTTGAAATTAAGGGAGAATTTTGGTGCTCGTAAATGAGCGATAAAGGGTATTTTTGACCAGATAAAGCATCTTCCACGGCTTTAATCACTAAAGGACTACGTGCTCGTGCAGATTCTTTTAACTCATCCAAGGTCATCCAGACTGCACCAATAATACCTGTATCGAGCTTGGCATCCGGATGATATTGAACATCACGCGCCAGAAAGCAAAAACGATAGTAAGTACGGTCAGGAAACATTGGAGGAGTATAGGTATAGATGCCAAGCAATGATTCGATTTCGACATCATGCCCAGTTTCTTCCATGGTTTCGCGAATGGCAGCCTCAATGATGGTTTCGCCACATTCGACATGTCCCGCAGGCTGATTGAACACGGTGTGTGTTACACCTTCCGTATGTTCTTCAACAAACAGAAATTTTCCGTCTTTTTCGACAACAGTTGCAACCGTAACGTGAGCAGTCCAAGCAGTCATTGAAAAGCACCATGGGATAAAAGGAGTATTCTACAAAATTTAGGGGGCGGTGGCTATGCTGATCTGGATTGAAACTTCAGTTGATTCATTGATTTTAAATTTAGCTGCTAGTTCTTTTACTTTTTTAGTTAAGAGTAAATTGAATAATTGCTTTTGAATCAAAGCCAGATATTCATTTCGAGCTTTGCCCAATTATCCATATTCTTAATATTTGACCCTTTCATTCCTCAACTCATTAAAATGTATATTTTTATTTAAGTTATACCAAATCTCATCGTTATTTGATAATTCAGAAATTCGGTAACGACAAGTATTCAGATTCAGTTGAAAAGTAGAGATTAAGTATTTGAAAGTTACATACAGATAGTCAATATTCAGCTGAGAAAATACCCATATTTACCGTAAAATTAATTTCATTTTTAATATTTCATTAAATTTAACTTTTACTAAATATTAAACTTAGCTTTTTTGGCATCTAAATTTTAATTCAGTAGAACCTGGTCTTGCAGGAATAGCGGGTATCGTTTTTTCGTCCAGAATTATCATCGTTTGATTGTCTTTTTTACAGAAGTCATTAGCTTCTCTATATACAGAAGCTTTATTTTTTAAAGATACTCCTAGCCCAGGTGAGCCATCTTTTTTGCCAATAAAATAAGAATCAGTACCAATAGGGATGACTCCTGTACTTGCACAACCAGTAATTAACAGTAACCCAACACAGAGAAAATGTTTCATATTTTTCCTAACATTAGGGTCTGTTGACATTTCAAGTATAGAATTTACCCGATAAAGGTAGCCAAATAAATACACAAGCTAATGCAACTGCACCCTCATAGCTACACTTTAGCTT
>NZ_JBRATK010000021.1:0-29292 GCF_052712855.1 Acinetobacter sp. F16 | reverse complement strand
CAAGTTGTTCTTCATAATCTCTTAATGATCTTCTTGCTGATTCGTCACCAGCAAGCTAGGTCGGCTATACTACTCTCTTTCCAAGAATAGTCAACAGGTTTTGCCAATTAATTTTTAACTTCTTCAAGACTTCCAGATTTTACCCTTTGGGCTAAATCCTTGTTTCTCAACAAGTTTTAATCAACATCACCGCCGATGGATGTGCATTCTACAGCATTTCAGGTCAGGTGCAACCCTGTTTTTGAAAGTTTTTATCTGGCTGTTGGTTTTATATTCTAATATAAATATAAACTATTGTTTTATATGGTTAATTAATTTTAAATTTTTTATTCTTCTTTTAAAACCCGTAATTAAAATACAATAAGATACTGATTTTATTTATATTAAAAAATAAAACCTCTTATTAATGTTTATTTAGAGAACGATTGTTGCTGCTTTCTTCGACATTGGTGTTATTTAATAAACAAGATGCTGTGATCAAGCAAAATAAATCCATTAAAAAAAGATCGAATCGATGACCTATTTATCTAGAAAAAAGCCATCACTGAAGGCAGCAATGGCTTTTGTTCAAGAAATTCAGTTTGAATTAAAATTTCATACTGACACGTGCCCAATAATTACGACCAATATTATTGAATTGCTCATCCGCTGCAAAACCAAAACCGGCACTCCCCGCTTTATTTAAATGTTCGCTATAGGTTTTATCCAACACGTTATCAATCCCTACAGAAAGGTCTATACCATCCTGAACATGATAGGTGCCATTGAGCGATAAAGTTCCAAAACCGCTGCTTTCCCCCAAGTCATAACCGACAATGTTGCCTTGATCTTGACTGATACGATTTTGGCTATTCACAACACGCCACAACGCACCCAAGGTATATTTATCTTGCACATAACGCAGATTGACCCGACCTTCTAAAGGCGAAATTTGCGGTAAAGGTTTATTATCGTTGGTATTTTCACCCCAAGCATACATGGCACTGACATCCGCTTGCAGATGATCGCTAAATTGATAACCAATTCCTGCTTCAGCGCCGGCAATGGTCGCATCTACATTTTTAGCGCCAGCTGTTTTTTCAGCACCACCATGGGCCATGCCAGGCATAGATCCTGAATGATCATGATAACTCATCAGAATATAATCATTGATCAGTCCAGCATAGGCAGAAACCCAAGAACTGAGTGCACCATGCTCATGTTGATAGCCCATGTCTAACTGTAAAGTTTTTTCGGTATTTAGATCATTAAATGCAGGGACAGGTGCCCCAGTATTACCATGTTTGGCACTAAACAGCTCCCAATAATCCGGTACACGCTCGACATAACCTACGCCGATATAGGTTTTCGCATCATGCTCTGGATGCTGATTCTCCAAACGAACAAATCCACTTGGCAATGTTTCTTTACGGTCATCATTGAGCTTTAAGGCATCAATTTTCACCTGATCAACACGTGCACCTGTGACCAACTTGTAATCATTATCGAACTGGTAAGCCAACTCACCAAACGCACCATAAGACTGGAACTTCATATTGGTTTGCATCGGCATATTCATCATCATTGATGTCATGCTACCGGCATGATGATTCTGCTGGGAATCGATCCCTGTCGTCAGCTGAAGTCGATCCCATTCACTGACAGCAGCTAACCGGGCATTTAAGGTACGGCGCGTCACTTGCATAGAAGACGGATTCGGTATCTCCATCTCCATACCGTCATGCATCATTTTTTCAGTCGGTGGCGTACGCAAACTGAAATTATCCATGACATGATCATTAAAGCTGTAGTTCACCTGCGCTTCAATTTTCTTGATGACATCGGTGACATTTTTCTTTTCTACACGCAGTCCAAGACTTTCACGGGCAAATTGCGAGCCATCCATATCGCGTCCGGCATAGACCGCTTCACCATCTGATTTCCCGCCGCTAAGTTCTACCCAAGTGTTTTCATCCGGTGTCCAACCTAACGCCACATCAGCATTCCAGCGCTCCCAATCCGAAGGAACAGCATTGCCATTACCATCTTTATAGCTATCTGAAACTGAGCGATTGGCATTCAGGCGAATGTATTTCTGCTCATCCCCTACTGCGGCTTCAACATTATGATCAAGGCGACCATATGAACCCATCAAGACACTGGCTTGACCGCGATAAGGCTTATCTTGACTCAGCTTTTCCGCTTCGCGTTCAAAGATAACGGTCGCAGCAGAACCGGTATTGGCATATTGAACCGTTTGCGGACCTTTAATCACCGAAATACGGTCATAGCTTTCCGGTGAAATATAAGAAGTTGGCGCATCCATACGGTTTGGGCAGGCACCCAAATTTTCTGTGCCATCCGCTAAAATTTTAATCCGCGAACCAAACATGCCACGGAAAGTCACATCACCATTGCTGCCGCCATTTTTAATCGAACTGAATCCCATAATGCTCTGTAGATAATCAGCACCATCACTGGCTGGAATTGGTTGAATCGGCTGCTTAGGATCTGCACGCACAATGAGTCCATTGGCATCGTTGCCTTGATGTGCAGTTGCCACAATTGGGGCTAAAGTCTGAATAATTGCAGTTTGTTCTTGAGCAAATACTGAAGCTGAATAACAAGCAACACAAATCGCAGCTGCAAGAGGCTGTAAAAAGAATTTTGGCTGAGCCATTTTTCAATCTCACTAATACATAAATATGAGCTGCGGTTGAAGCAGCACAAGGGCTTAAGTCAATTAAGACCCGAAAAACAGGTTTCGATTTATGCAAATAGTGGTGGGGCTCGCCCTTGGGGCAGAAGAAAGAGTCGCTGTAAAACAAACCAGACATGACTAAAGGTCTTTTGGAATGCAATTAAACGAATTTGAATACGATCTAAAACTTCTTTAACGTCCAATTCAGGAGGCAAGACCAAATTACCGTAAACAGTACAGTACTGACACTTATGGTTGGCATCATGATCATGCCCTGCATGCTGTTCATGCAATTGAGTATCTTGATTGACTGGATGATAAGAATGTTCAGAAGTGGAGGTTTGATGAATAGCGCTAGAGCTGAGTAATAATGCACGCGTAATGGTTTCACAGACCGGAGCAATCTGATATTGCTTCGGTAGCAAGGGCTGTAAAAAAACAGCAATCTGTAAAAATACCGCTATACAAGATAGCAGCAGACCACTACGCAAAAGCACCGGCAAACCCTAAAATTTGTCTAACTCAAGTATAACAAAGCCCAATCGAAATTGGGCTTTGTAAATTTTCATTTTATCTAAATATTTGTGCTTAACGTTTTACCGCAACTTTCTCTTTTTGGCGTTGACGAACAGTTTTTTCGACTTTTTCACGTGCACGTTGACGCTTTAATGGCGATAAATAATCGACAAATAACTTGCCATTTAAGTGATCCATTTCATGTTGAATACAAACAGCGAGAAGCTCGTCTGCTTCCATCTCAAATGATTGACCTTCAAGGTTAATGGCCTCGATTTTTACACGTGACGGACGCTCAACTTTATCGTATATTTGAGGCACTGACAGACAGCCTTCTTCATAGGGCTGAGTTTCTTCAGTTAACGGGGTAACTTTGGGGTTAATAAACACCATGGGTTGATCTTTATTTTCAGATAAATCCATGACAATCAGCTGAATATGGTAGTCCACTTGTGTTGCAGCCAAGCCAATACCAGGCGCTTCATACATAGTTTCAAACATATCTGCTGCAAGCTGACGAATTTCATCAGTGACTTCTTCGACTGGTTTAGCAATGGTACGAAGACGGGGATCCGGGAAACTTAAAATAGGTAATAAGGCCATACGGTGTCCTCACTTATGCCATTGATCAAAAAACAAAATGAAGGAATGCTTCATCAAAAAAATGTGTGTAATATCGTTATTATAACGCAACTACATACATAATTTTAGGAATTATGATAATGAAAAAGGTTTTGAAGGGCATGCCAACTTTTAGTGCCTTGGGGTTTAAAAAACAATTATTGGCACTTGCCGTTTGTGTAAGTGTTGGGGTCGGCGTTGTTAGTGTTGCTGAAGCGGCACCCGCTCGAAATGTAAACCCACCTGCATTAAAAGCCGGTGCGCCACAAGTTTATGTGGTGAAAAAAGGTGATACTTTATGGGATATTTCCAAAAGATTTCTAAAAAATCCAGTGCGCTGGCCTGAGATTTGGGCAAGCAACAAACACGTGAAAAATCCACATTGGATTTTCCCGGGCGACCGCCTGCTGATGTGTACCTATAATGGCAAACCGATTATTGGTAAAGATGAGGGTGATGGCTGTGAAGGGATTATCCGTCGCTATACCGGTGGTACCGGCACTAAACTGCAACCTCAAGTTCGGGTTGAATCTCTAAACAATGCCATTCCAGTGATTCCTCTGGAATACATTAAACACTGGCTGGAACGTAGCACCATTGTGACACCAGAATCGATTCAAGGTACACCATACATTTTAGGTACTGCCGATCAACGTGTTCTTGCTGCCAAAGGCCAAACCGTCTATGCACGCGGAAATGGCCTGGAAGTCGGTCAACGCTATGCAGTTTACCGTGAAGGCGAACCGTATATGTTTACCGATGCCAATGGTAAAAAATACAATGCTGGCCTTGAGCTAATTCAAGTCGCTTCAGGTGTTGCAGTTCGCGGTGAAAATGACATTACCACCCTTGAACTGACAGATACTTATAATGCTGAAGTTCGTCGTGGTGATCGTGTCCTTCCTGAATACGATCCAATGTTGCCAACCTTGTTCTACCCGACCAATGCCGAAGAGGTGGTTGCAGGTGGTCAGGTTGTTCGCGTGATGGGTTCGATCGGCACAGCGGCAAAACACAGTGTAGTGACCATTGACCGGGGTAGCCTGCAAGGTGTTCAAGTTGGACATGTGCTCACAGTGAACCAGAAAGGTGAAGTCGTCACTGATCCGAAAACCAAAGAACGTGTGCAATTGCCTGGGCAACGTATTGGTAACATCATGGTATTCAAAAGCTTTGAGAACTTAAGCTATGCTTATGTACTGGATAGCGAATTACCGATTAAAGTCGGTGCTGGCATTCAGCCACCATTGATGGATGAATAATCCTTAAGCCCAAATCTAAAAATGAGGCTGTGATTCAGCCTCATTTTATTTTTTAAACAATAAATTTTTTTAAACAATAAAAAGAAGACATATTTAAAGGTCTCATTATGCTCAATTCATTAAGCTCCTTGCAGCTGGATTACATTCGGTTATGGTTTCTGGTACAACACTCGCTGCCCAGCTTTTATAAAATCAATAAATACTATCCCCATCTGGCTGAAGCAACACAGCCTGATCAAATTGAAACTTGGCAAAAGCTGGGCATTCACAAAAATCATATTCAGCGCCTGAGAGATTTTCATCTTCCTGAATCACAGCTGCAATTTCAGCATTGTGTCGCCCTGATTCACAAACATAGCGACTTTATTCTTACACTCGAACATCCAGATTACCCTACTCAACTGCTGCCTTATGCAGATAAGCCGCCTATTCTGTTTGGCCAAGGTGATGCTAAGGCAATGTTGCAGCCACAAATTGCAATTGTCGGCAGCCGCAAACCGAGCAGCCACGGGCGGCAGGTGGCTTATGATTTTGCCTATTATTTAAGTGATCAAGGTTTTTACATTATTAGCGGTTTGGCTGAAGGGATTGATGAAGCCGCACATCAAGGGGCTTTACGCCACAGTCGAACCATTGCCGTGATGGGTACTGGCTTGGACCAAACCTACCCGACACAGCATCAGCAACTGCGACAACAGATCATTAGCCAGTCAGGTACAGTGGTGACTGAATTCTTGCCAGGAACACCCCCTTTACAGCAGCATTTTCCACGGCGCAATCGCCTGGTGAGCGGTTTAAGTCTGGGTGTCATCGTTGCAGAAGCCGCCCTGAAAAGTGGTTCTTTAATTACGGCGAAATGGGCGGCCGAACAAGGCAAATCAATCTTTGCCATTCCCGGTCATATTTATAGTGAGCATCATCAAGGCTGCCATCAACTGATTCGTGAAGGTGCTATTTTGGTCGATCATCCCGAACAGGTGATTGAAGACTTGGCCCTGCCGACCCAATGGCAGAATCAGCAGCAGATTGAACAATGCAAAAATTCGAATAGCCTTCAAGCACCAACTGCATTACCGCCTCACTTAACGCCGCTGTATAACCAGCTGGATTGGGTCGGGCAAAGCATAGATGATCTGGTCGCTAAACTGCAATCCGATATTGCTACATTGACCAGCCAACTGATGGAATTAGAGCTACTTGGCTTATGTATGCAGCAGGCAGGCTTGTATCTACGTTGTCGTCCAGGCAAATAAGGTTCACAATATCCATCTTAAATGTATTTGAAGGGATAAGATCCAATGATTACCACCTCTGTTGCCGAAGCTGCTCAATGTTTAAAACAAGGACAGGTTTTAGCGTACCCTACAGAGGCAGTTTGGGGCTTAGGCTGTGATCCTTTTAATGAACAGGCTT
The DNA here is from genome assembly GCF_052712855.1 of Acinetobacter sp. F16. Taxonomy (NCBI): domain Bacteria; kingdom Pseudomonadati; phylum Pseudomonadota; class Gammaproteobacteria; order Moraxellales; family Moraxellaceae; genus Acinetobacter; species Acinetobacter sp. F16. The sequence goes on along the minus strand of NZ_JBRATK010000021.1, from coordinate 22,800 downwards.
TCATGGAAATTTTACGCTTAAAGCAACGCCCGATTGAAAAAGGGGTAATTTTATTGGCAGCCCAGATCGCACAAGTTGAGCCTCTCTTAGAACCCCTCACTGCAGAAATGCGTGAAAAAGTGATTGATTCTTGGAGTCATCGTTCACCGACTGAACGCGCAACCACCTGGTTACTTCCTGCAGGCGAGCATATTCCAAAATGGATTAAAGGTAACCATCCTAAAGTGGCGGTACGTGTCACCACCCACCCTTTATGCGTGGCGCTATGCAATGCGTTTAATGGTTTTATTGTATCGACCAGTGCCAATCCTGCCGGTGGTACACCTGCCCACTCTCTGCAACAAGCTAATCAGTATTTCTCAACTGAAATCAATTACCTAAACGGTGATCTAGGTCTTAGCCAAGAACCGAGCCGGATTATTGATGCTGAAACAGGTGAAGTGATCCGCGCTTAAGGCGGATCATTTTGATGACTGGATTGACCCATCCTAATTTTTAGGCAAAAAAAAGCTCAACCATATAGGGACGGCTGAGCATAAAAAGGATGTGCATAAATCACATCCAGAGGGTCTGTAAATCTGGGTGCAAAAGTTTAATATTGTTAAGAATAACTTAAACATTTACGATATAAATATTATCTAATAGATTGTTTTGTTATACAAATATATTATTTATCTTATAAAACACTTAAAAGCTATCAAACATTCATCACACCTTCTTAACAATTTAAATTATCTCACTATTTTTTAATTATGTTTTTTCTAAATAATCGTTTCAAGCTATTCTTAAAACGATTACTCATCTCTTAATCCAATTAAAAACAGGTAAAAAAATAAATACGTTTGTTTGTTTTTTCATCTATCTTTTAGCTTAAGTATTCAATTTTGCTGTTTCTGCTGTTACCACTTTCTTTTGGGCCAATAAAATTCCCAGCAAAATGATCACGCCCCCAATACTGTGATAAATCGTCCAGGCTTCAGCCAGCCACAGATGGGCAATAATTGCGGTACAGACCGGCATCAGGTTCATAAAAATACTGGTTCGATTCGGTCCAATCATTTGTACTGCCAGCATCCAGACTAAGGGAGCAATCAGGGAGGGGAAAATACCGGCATACAGAACACTGCCGACATTGTGCTGATCAATCGCATCCAGCCCTAACCATAAAACAAAGGGCAAATGGTAAAGCAAGGCAAAAATAATCTGCACATACAAACTCACCATCAACGGAATTTGCAGTTGCCATTTTTTTAAGAACACGCCATAAAAAGCATAGAAAAATACTGCCAGTACCATCATGACATCGCCCAGATGGCCGCCTGACTGCAGCAGATGAAGCGGATTCCCCTGTGCCATGACATAGAGCAAACCGGCAAAAGATAAGATACTGCCCACCACGGCAAAACGGTTCGGAATATCCTTGAGCATGAGCATGGAAACAAAGATGGTAAACACCGGAATAAAGGCATTGATAATGCCCATATTGGTCGCCGTCGTATAATGTGCCGCGGTATAGCCCAGGCCTTGATACAACACCATGCCAAAAGCACCCAGTACAGCGAGCTGTTTCCAGTGCTGCATCACCAGCTGACGTTCACGCCAGACTTTGCCCCACATAAAAGGTGTTAATACAATAAAAGCAATTAGCCAACGATAAAAACTGATACTCACAGGAGAAATATAGTCCGCCACATAACGTGTCACCGTAATATTCATCGACCAGATTAAAACCGCCAGTAATGGCAAAGCCAGTGCCCACCAGACTGTTTTGTTTGGCTGTGTCATGCCCTTTCCTGTGCTTAAATATCCAGTATGCATTTTTACTGAAGTCTGAAATAATTAGAATATCGGATTTCAGACATCAATATTGCGCTACAGACACAGCTTAGATTGCTTAGTGCTGCGTGAGGGAAACTCGTACTCTCTATAGAATTGATGTAGTGACATAGAAGAACCAAAATAAGGACGTTCACATGCCGGAACAGATTGAACAATATGTAGAGGTGGATGATTTCTTTTATCAAAAGGATGAGATTGTCGCGCCACACAGTTCTTTGTGGGGCGATTTCAATTTTAGTTTGAACGGTATTTTAGAATATGAAATTGAAGGACAAATTTATCTGTCGCCACCGAATTACGGTATCTGGTTGCCGCCTCAAACAGCCCATGCGTCTATCGCCCTAGATGAACAAATCACCCATTATGTCTGTATTCGAGTGCATCCTTCACTCTGTGAACATTTTGCAGCTTGTACCAAAACCTTAAGTATTCGCCCCTTTCTTCGGCATCTGGTGCATGAAATTCTGGAACAAAAACAGCAAGGCATAACCACCGCACATTATACGCATTTATTACACGTGCTGATGGATCAACTGAAAACTGCACCGGCTTATGAACATTATTTACCGCAAACCAGTCATGTTCTGCTCAAACCGCTATTACAGCAATTGGCCAATCCACAGCTATTCCAGAAAAGCTTGCAGCAGTTGCTGCACGACTCATCCATAAGTGAACGGCATTTACTGCGTTTAAGCCAGCAAGAATTACAATTGAGCTTATCCGAATGGCGTAATCGGGCGAAAATCTTATATGCAATCACGCAGATTCGCCAAGGCAAAACCGTGAAAAAATTGGCCTATGAACTGGGTTATCAGCACAGTTCCAGCTTTATTGAGTTCTTTAAACGCTATACCGAACAAACGCCGGCGCAACTGCGTGACATCTAATCTTTATACGAGTTTAAATTACCTTTTTTGCAATTTATGGTAGATAAGCCAACAAAAAAACCATAGTCAGCAGCAATAGAAGTATGCGATTTTGACAACCATACTCAACATTAGTATGTGCCGTATTTTTAAATTTGAATGAATAGAGTCAGGTTTAATAGAGTCAGTTTTGATGATTCAAATTAAACCTGTGAGGATGCGTTATGAAAAAACGATTATTGGCTTCACTGTGTTTTGCTGCCATGGCATTAACGGCGTGCGATAAAAAACCAAATGAAGCACCGGCATCGTCATCGACTAGTTCAGCGGTATCTACCCCTCCTGCGAATACTCAACCTGCAACTGCTGCCTTAAGCTCAAACAATGCCGCAGATATTAAAAATGATTTAAACCAGATTCAGACACTCTCCAACAGTCGGGCCAAAGAAGCCGCAGCCTTGCAAGAAAAAGCCAATCAAGCTGCGCAAAAAGGTGATAAAGCCTCTTTAAATTCGATAGTTGCAGAAATGAAAGGTTACATTGCACGCTTCAATCAGGACCTCGACGCTTTAAGCCTGAAAAGCACAGAGCTTAATGCTGTTCGTGGCAAAATTAAAGAATCCAATAATATTGGTATAGAACTTTCTGAAGCGAGTATTGCCAATACACCGGATACCAAAAAAATCACTGAACTGCAAAACCGGGCCACTGCATTGCAAAAAGAATTAGTCACTGAAATGCAGGCTCTGCAAACCAAAGCGCAAACCGCCCAATAATTTAAGGTGAGTTAAAAAAACAGGTCTTTTGGCCTGTTTTTTTAATTGGTTTATCTGGGATAAATTTTTAAAATTACCAATAAATGCTTGTCGATAGGCGCAATAACCGTTAAAACAAAACAGCGATAATCTCAAGCACTTAAGGACAACAGAATGAGCCAATCCGTTTATGACATTCCTGTCAAAACCATTCAAGGCAATGACACCACACTGAACCAATATCAAGGTAAAGTTCTGCTCATTGTAAATACCGCATCTAAGTGTGGTCTTACTCCGCAATATGAAGGCTTGGAAAAACTGTATAAGGAAAAGAAAGATCAGGGACTTGAGATTTTAGGTTTTCCTGCCAACAATTTCTTGGCACAAGAACCGGGTTCTGATGAAGAAATTCAGGAATTCTGTTCACTCAATTACCAAGTGAATTTCCCCCTGTTTTCTAAAATTTCGGTTGCCGGTGAAGACAAGCACCCGCTTTATCAAACTCTGACTCAAGCCATTCCAGAACGTATGGGTGAAGGTCCGTGGTGGAAAGATCTGGTTGATTATGGTTTAACCCCGAACCCTAAACCGGAAGTACTGTGGAATTTTGAAAAATTCCTGATCAATAAAAATGGTGAGGTTGTGGCACGTTTCGCACCAGATATTACTGCGGATGATGCACGTATCGTTGATGCGGTGAATGCAGAACTTGCCAAGTAATTTGTAACAGTAATGTAAGTATCTATACCGCTTATAGGTACTTATATTTTTTATTTAAAAACAATAGCTTAATTACATAAAAACTCATACTTTAATACTTCACAGTTCATCCTTTATTTTAATTATTCAACAACACTTCATCCACGATGTATCAATGACTTAGCAATATAGTGGACGCATAAACCAACCGCCATGAACACAAGGTGAAGTATGAATACTCTAGTAAAAGCAATCGTTTTATCATTATCTACAGCTCTGGTTGCTGCACCTGCAATGGCTGCTCCACAAGAGCATAATCCACAACAACATCACCAGCAATATGGCCATCAACCTGTTCAAAATCACCATAAGACACCAGTTCAGCAACACCACAATGCTGTACATAAAAAAGCGGTGAATCCGTCACATGACTGGAGAGTGGGTCAAAAAGTACCCACTCAATACTATGGCCAAAGCTATAAAGTAGACCACAAAAAATTTAAAAAATTGAGCAAACCGGGTAAAAACCAGCAATGGATTAAAGTGAATGGTGATTATGTTTTAACCAATGTCATGAATCATAATATTATCAAAATCATTGCTGGCTAATCCCCACAATCTCGGTGAAAAAAGAGTGCTTCGGTACTCTTTTTTAATGCCTGAAAATAAATTTGTTATCGCTTTGCAACAATCATTCTTTTCTACACATTTCACCCTTATATTAGGCAGAATTAAAGTAAAGATATGAATTGGTTATGAAAAAATTCATCCAAAATGTGGTTTCTCCTTTTGCGATGTTTAGTGCGGGCATTTTGTTGATTGGTTGCGAGCAAGCCAACTCTCCTGATTCAACCGAAGACCGAACTTCACAATCAAGCGAAGTATCTGCACAGGTTTCAGAATCAGCGACAGATTCAGCAGAAACATCCAAGGCTGAGCTGAAAAGCGGCAACATGTTTTATATCGTGCGTGACGTTGCAGATATGCAGCTGAAAGCCGGCGATTATGTTGAACAGCTCAAGCAGACTCAAACTGATTTAGAAACTGCAATCAATGACAAAGACCAACAGCAGCTACAAAGCACTGCCAAAACCCTGAAACAGCAACTGACTGGATTTAATCAGGCACTGACTGGCTTGAACCTGAAAAGTCAGGAAATTGATTCGATTCGTCAAAATATCATGCAAGCCAATCAGCAAGCCCTTGCTACCCCACTTTTAAATGGTGACGTCGATTTGAGTCAGGTCGATTTCAAGAAAATTGAAAAACAGATGGGCAGCATCCAAATGGAAATGATCAAATTGGCTGGAATGATGATTCCTCAAGGTCAGGATGAAGCAGAACAAAATGAACAAGACCAGAGTGAAGCAGATCAGGAAGGCTAATGCTTAAAGCGATTTAGACCAATTCAGCATGATTGAATTGGTCTGGTCAAATTGATCGTAAATTAAAAATAACTAAAACCAGATCATTTAAAATCTGGTCATTTACGGTAAATTCCGCCATCTCTGTCATTGCACGATTTAATCAAAATTTTATTTAATGAAAATCTCATTTTTGAAATGTATCTAACCAATAAAGCTAAATGGGTCATTGATAATATCAACTCGACATCAACCCGACAAAAACAGATCGTGCACGTTATATTGAGCGTGCCAACGATACCCGTTTTGACGTGATTTCTTATATTTTGAAATAGACTTAAACAGTACTTTAGAACGAAATAATCAACATACCAATAAAGCACACATTCTTAAAGTCGGTGTTCGAGCAACCTTTAAAAGCTTGGAGCACCAAGTTTAGGTGAAAGTTTTGATGAAATTTTAAGTTGAAAATTGTAGGTAATGGAGAATTTTCGGTTCATTTAACCGAAACTTAAAAGCAAACTATTTTTGACTGTCACGCCAGCTTTTAAATGTGACTTGCATCGCCTGTTTTTCTGCTTCTGATGCGGGACGATTTTCAAGATTAGAAAAATTGCCACGAAAGACCTCTTTCACCAATTTTTTCGCAAGTTGATCAATACTGTCGTGACCGAAATTTTGATAAGCCTCTATTTCTATTTGAGTTAAGACCAGATCCCAACACGACACCACAGAACTGACATCAATCGCAATTGCTAAATATAACTGTTCACGCTCTTGATAGAGCTCCCAAAAATGTGGTTCTAATTCGATTATTTTCATACTCATCAATTTATCATTCAAAGATTTTTTATAAGCATAAGCCACAGCATCATTTGAAGGAATAACACTTTAGATTACGATGAAAATAGCAGGCTTATTTTCATAAAATGAAGACCTATGTTTGGCTGAAAGCTTGCTGAAATATTTCAGCTAAATATTGCGGGAAATGGGAAGCTTTCTATTTTTGCTATAAATAATTGATGCTTTTATAAAAAACAGTAACCACTTCTCATTTTTACTATAAAATGTGCAGATTAAAACGCAGAAAAACATTTTATATAATGAAAAAAATTGTTCTTGGGGTGGTCTGTTTAGCAATCATGGCATATGGCGTGTTGCATTTCAGCATGCCTGAAAAAAACACACCACGCTTAAACCAGTTTTTTTCTAAACAAATCAAAGATGTTCAACTGATTCAGGACTGGCTTAAACACACTCAACAACATCAATTATTATTGGTTGATGTCATTCAACCGGTCAATCCGAAGCAAACAGCTGCTTATGTTGAATACATAAAGCAACGCATTGAATTCAACCAGCAAAATATTCAGCGTCTTAAGCTCAGTCACTATCGAAGCAAAGCATTTAAAGAAATTCAACAACTTGAGATTCATGCGCTACAGCAATGGAATAATATCCATCAAAGCAATATTGTTGATGCTTTTGAACAGCAACAACGTTTATTAGACCTGCCCATTGCAGAGTTTCAGCAACTGGATACTGCAGCACGTTATGCGCTGCAACAACAAGAAATTATCGTATTGCAACGATTACAACAGTTAGTCCAGCAAGACAGCGATTATGTTGCCGATATTGACCACAGCTTACTTGGCGACTGGCTTGACTACCATTTAATACAACATGAGATTCACCCGATTATTGCCGAATGGCAAAGTCCATCCTCAACTGCAATACACAGTCCTTCAGAAGCATTGCAAGATTTACAACTGTATAAACGTTTTCACCCACATACGGATGAATACAAATACATTAAGGCGCTTTTAACTCAGCTTTGGCATGTTGAACACCGCGCTTCATCTAATCTGGTTACAGCAAATCCTCGACCTGTTTCATATGCGGATCAGTCTGAAAAAGAATTTCTTGTCCCTACAGATACACCAAAAGCTGAAAAATTAAAGCAATTGATTAAGATGCAAAATGACAGAGTGAATCATCTGCTGTTAGGTCAGCTCAGAGAAGCTTTCTTTAAAGAAGATAAAAACTAGAGTTTGGATTTAGGAAAATAGACCAAACAGTTTTGATGAGATTTATAAGGTGGAGATTATGGGGAATGGGAAGTTTTCAATACACTCATATTAATAAAAGCTTTTTCAATATAAAAAATTAATTCTATTAAATAAATTAAAGAAAAGTAGAATCCTTCCATTGTGGATATTCATTCGCTACATCTTTAGATGGCTCTGATACCGAAAATCGTGATATTGCAGAAAATTTTAAGTTTAATAAAGATTCTAACTCTTTAGAATCATTTATTTCCTTTAGCGAAATAGTGATGCCTGAAATTTCAATATCTTCCTGATCAAATTCAATGTAATAATCTCTATTAAGCCAATTATGATCAGTCACAATAAATCTTTTTCCTAATTCATAATTACAATCAGTGGTCAGAGGTATTAAAATTTTATTGGCACTAGGGTTCCAATGCTTAATTGCTTTTCTAACTTTATATCTTCCTTCATTAGTATCCAAATATAAGCTAGATTTAGTTAAATCTATTCTTGATATCCTTTTAGGTGTATTTGCTAAGTTATAAAATAATGGTTGTTTGAAATCATGAAAATGTGTGTCATATGCCTTTAGTAAAATAGGTTTTTTTCTAACATCTAATAATTTAATAAAATGACCTTTTTCTATTTTCAAAAACACTTTATAAATTATCACTGTTTTATCTTTATAATTATTTAGTTGAAAGCTCGAAACACCTGAGTCGTATGATTCTTTTTTATTCAGCTCTGATATTGAAAAAACTTCTACTTTTCCAGAGATATTTAAATTTGTTTTTCTAAGAAAGTTTTCTAATGTTAACCATAAGGCAAAGAAAGCCACAATAATGCTCAACCCAGCAGCACTTGTTAGCATTTTTATAAAAATTTGTTTATATTCCTCATCCGAAGAATAAAGCCCCCAACTAAAAGCCCCCAAATAGACTAAAAAGCTAATAAGTAAAATTAGTCTTAGAAAAAAAGCCATTTATATTTTCCTATTATTTTTCATATTTATAACATAAAAAAAACCACCCTTTCGGGTGGTTTTTTCAATCTCGAACCAGCAATTACATTGCGCGGTTTTTGATTTTGCGGATCGTTTCCAACTGTGCAGCAGTTTCTGCAAGAGCAGCCAAAGCAGCAGCAGAGTCCAAATCGCTCTTTTGATTTGCTAGCAAAGTTTCAGCATTTTTACGTGCTTCAAGAATTGCAGCTTCATCTAAGTTTTCAGCACGGACTGCAGTATCTGCAAGAACCGTGATGACATGCGGTTGAACTTCTAGAACACCACCAGATACATAGATTAATTCTTCTGTACCGTTTTCCAACAGAACGCGGATTGCGCCCGGTTGAAGCAAAGTTACCAACGGAGCATGGCCAGGCATAATACCCAACTCACCGCCAGCACCTTTCGCAATTAGCATAGTTACAGTGCCCGAGTACAAAGACTCTTTTACACTTACAACATCACATTGCATAGTCGCCATGAGAATCTCCTAAATTAGAGTAGCTAATTAAAGTTTCTCGGCTTTAGCAATAACTTCGTCAATACCACCAACCATATAGAACGCTTGTTCTGGAATGTGATCGTATTCACCAGCTAGAAGACCTTTAAAGCCACGAATCGTTTCTTTAAGAGATACTAATTTACCAGGCGCGCCAGTAAATACTTCAGCTACGTGGAACGGTTGAGAGAAGAAACGTTGGATTTTACGCGCACGGTAAACAACCAATTTATCTTCTTCAGCAAGCTCGTCCATACCCAAGATCGCGATGATGTCTTTAAGCTCTTTATAACGTTGCAATACGTTCTGTACAGAACGTGCAATTTCATAATGCTCTTGACCAACAACTAACGGATCTAATTGGCGTGAAGTTGAGTCTAGTGGATCGATCGCTGGGTAAATACCAGAAGATGCGATGTCACGGCTCAATACAACAGTTGCGTCTAAGTGAGCAAACGTTGTAGCAGGCGATGGATCTGTTAAGTCATCGGCAGGTACGTATACCGCTTGGATTGACGTAATAGAACCAGACTTAGTAGATGTAATACGTTCTTGAAGAACACCCATCTCTTCTGCAAGAGTTGGTTGGTAACCTACTGCAGATGGCATACGACCTAGAAGTGCAGACACTTCGGTACCAGCCAATGTGTAACGGTAAATGTTGTCAACGAACAACAATACGTCACGGCCTTTACCGTTTTCATCTTTCTCGTCACGGAAGTATTCAGCCATAGTCAAACCAGTTAACGCTACGCGTAAACGGTTTCCTGGTGGCTCATTCATCTGACCGTAGACCATTGCTACTTTGTCTAGAACGTTAGAATCTTTCATTTCGTGATAGAAGTCATTACCTTCACGAGTACGTTCACCAACACCAGCAAACACAGATAAACCTGAGTGAGCTTTCGCGATGTTGTTGATCAATTCCATCATGTTTACAGTTTTACCAACGCCGGCACCACCGAACAGACCAACTTTACCACCTTTCGCAAACGGGCAAAGCAAGTCGATGACTTTAATACCAGTTTCTAAAAGGTCAGTAGAAGCCGCTTGTTCAGCATAAGAAGGTGCTGCGCGGTGAATCGGTAAACGTGCTTCAGTCGCAACAGGACCAGCTTCGTCGATTGGGCGACCAAGAACGTCCATGATACGACCCAAACATGCTGTACCTACAGGTACAGAGATTGGAGCACCAGTGTTAACTACGTTCAAACCACGCTTAAGGCCTTCAGTAGAACCCATTGCAATAGTACGAACTACGCCATCACCAAGTTGTTGCTGAACTTCTAAAGTAGTTTCAGTACCATCAACATGGAGAGCGTCATAGATCTTAGGAACGCTGTTGCGTTCAAACTCGACGTCGATAACCGCGCCGATGATCTGAATGATACGACCGCTATTCATTGCTGTCTCCTCAATTCAAAATAATGTTAAACGGCAGCGGCACCACCAACGATCTCAGAAATTTCCTGAGTAATCGCGGCTTGACGCAGCTTGTTATAAATAAGTTGTAGGCTCTTGATGATGTCACCCGCATTGTCGGTCGCAGCTTTCATTGCCACCATACGTGCAGATTGCTCACATGCGATGTTTTCAATCACACCCTGATACACCACAGACTCGATATAGCGAACCAATAAACCATTTAATAGCTCTTCAGCTTCTGGTTCATAGAGATAATCCCAACCGTATGTACGGTTCAGATTCTCGCCGTCTTCAGCAGCTGCCAAAGGAACGAGTTGCTCAATCTTTTGATTTTGAGTCATGGCATTCACGAAGCCATTAGACACTAGATAAATACGATCTAACTCGCCTTTATCATAAGCGTCTAACATCACCTGTACAGAACCAGATAACTGTTCAAGACTTGGTGTATCACCCACTTGAGTGGTTGCACCCAGCACTTTACCGCCGTAGTTTTTAAAAAACGAAACCGCTTTTTGACCAATTAAAGCAAATTGAACTTCAATTGACTGCTCTTGTTGCTGTTGGACGTGTTTAACCACTTTCTTGAACAGGTTAATGTTCAAACCACCAGCAAGGCCACGATCTGAAGACACAATGATATAGCCAACGCGTTTTACCGGACGTTCAACCATATAACGGTGTTTGTATTCAGGGTTCGCTTGGACCAAATGAGCAATTACACGGTGCATATTTTCGGCATACGGACGGCCTTGAGCCATGCGCTCTTGCGCACGACGCATTTTAGAAGCAGCTACCATCTGCATCGCACGCGTAATTTTCTGCGTCGACTTGATACTAGCTACTTTGGCGCGAATTTCTTTTAAATTTGCCATACGCTTAACCTAGTATTCGAAGGCTTTTTCAAGCCTCCGAAGGTTGATTCCGTGAACCAAGCCCACTAGCTTTTAGCAATTGCTAAAATTAGTAAGTTTGAGTCGCTTTAAAGCTTTCAATACCAGCTTTGAATGCTGCTTCGATTTCTTTATCCCAAGCACCAGTCTCGTCAATTTTTTGCATTAACGCAGCGTGTTCTGAACGGAAGTAAGAAACAAGCGCCGCATCAAATGCAACGATTTTCTTAACGTCAACGTCAGTCATGTAGCCTTCGTTAGATGCATAAATTGAAACAGCTTGGTCAGCAATTGAATATGGAGCATATTGTTTTTGCTTCATTAATTCAGTTACACGTTGACCATGTTCAAGCTGTTTACGAGTTGCTTCATCAAGGTCAGAAGCGAACTGAGCAAACGCTGCCAATTCACGGTATTGAGCCAAAGCGGTACGGATACCACCAGACAATTTTTTGATGATCTTCGTTTGCGCAGAACCACCAACACGAGATACAGAGATACCCGCGTTCACAGCAGGACGAATACCTGCGTTGAATAATGATGTTTCAAGGAAGATCTGACCATCTGTAATCGAAATTACGTTGGTCGGTACGAATGCAGATACGTCACCCGCTTGAGTTTCAATAATCGGCAATGCAGTTAATGAACCAGTTTGGCCTTTAACTTCACCGTTAGTGAATTTCTCAACGTAGTCAGCAGATACACGAGAAGCACGTTCAAGTAGACGTGAATGTAGATAGAACACGTCACCTGGATACGCTTCACGACCTGGTGGACGGCGTAAAAGCAATGAAATTTGACGATACGCAACAGCTTGTTTAGACAAGTCATCATAAATGATCAACGCGTCTTCACCACGGTCACGGAAGTATTCGCCCATTGTACAGCCAGAGTACGGAGCCAAATACAGCATTGCTGCTGGATCTGATGCACCTGCTGCGACAACAGTTGTATACGCCATAGCGCCAGTTTCTTCTAGCTTGCGTACCACGTTAGCGATAGTCGATTGTTTTTGACCAATTGCTACGTATACACATTTAATGCCAGAGTTTTTCTGAGCGATGATCGCGTCGATCGCCATTGCTGTTTTACCAGTTTGACGGTCACCAATGATCAACTCACGTTGACCACGGCCTACAGGGATCATTGTATCTACTGATTTATAACCAGTTTGTACAGGCTCATCCACTGATTGACGCCAAATTACACCTGGTGCTACTTTTTCAACAGCATCAGTTAATTTTGCATCAATTGGGCCTTTAGCATCAATTGGGTTACCCAAAGCATCTACTACACGGCCTAAAAGTTCTGGACCAACCGGAACTTCTAATACACGACCTGTGCAACGAGCTTTTTGACCTTCTTGAAGGCTTAAGTAGTTACCTAAAACAACGACGCCCACTGAATCCTGTTCTAGGTTCAGTGCCATACCAAATAAGCCGCCGTCGAATTCGATCATTTCACCGTACATAGCATCAGCTAGGCCGTGAATACGCACAATACCGTCGGAAACCATAACAATGGTCCCTTCGTTCTTAGCGGTCGCGCTGGTGTCCAGATCGCCGATACGCTGTTTAATGAGCGCACTGATCTCGGATGGATTCAGTTGTTGCATTGCGCTATACCTCAATCTTTTTAAAGTTCAGTCTTCTTATACGTCGCTATTTTCAAGCGAATTACGCAAGAAGACGAGTCCGCATTTTTTCAAGCTTGTTAAGTGCAGAGTCATCTATCACTTGGTCGCCTGCACGAATAACAACACCTGCAATTAACGCAGGGTTAACTTCTACAGTTACATTTACTGCAGCGTTAAATTTTTTCTCTAACGCTTGAGCCAGTAATTGTTCCTGTACAGAAGTTACAGGGAATGCTGATTCAATCACAACATCCACAGTATTGTTATTCTGTGATTTGAGCAGTTCGTATTCTGTTTCAATTTCAGGTAACAACGCTAAACGATCGTTGTCTGCAAGAAGAGTCAAAAAGTTTGACACTTCTTGAGTTTGATTCTCACCTAAAACTTTTGCAAAAACACTAACCTGCTCAGCAGGAGTAAGCTCAGGGCGATTCAAATAAGCGGAAAATGCTTCGTCTTGCACCGCAGCACTGAGCACTTGTAACACATTCGACCAATTGTCAGTTGCACCTTGCTCAGAAGCGAAAGCAAATGCTGCTTTTGCGTACGGGCGTGCCAACGTCAAGAGTTCAGCCATAATCGCCTCGCTTAAAGTTTAGCAGCCAGCTGAGTAAGCATGGCATTGTGAGCTTCCGCATCAACTTGCTGGTTCAGAATTTTTTCTGCGCCAGTAACTGCCAAGGCAGCAACTTGTTGACGTAATTCTTCGCGTGCAGCATTGATTTCAGTATCAACAGTTTCTTTCGCCTGTTGACGGATACGCTCACCTTCAGCAGCTGCTTGGGTACGCGCTTCTTCGATCAATTGTGCACCACGACGGTTCGCTTGTTCGATCAATTGAGCCGCTTGTGCTTTTGCCGCATCTAATTCAGCTTTCACTTGAGCTTGCGCATCGGCAAGGTCAGCTTTAGCTTTTTCAGCAGCATTTAGCCCATCAGCGATACGACGCTGACGTTCACTAATCGCATTGATTAGTGGTGGCCATACAAACTTCATGCAGAATGCGACAAACATCGCAAACGCAATTGCTTGGCCAATCAATGTGAGGTTGATATTCATAGCTATTCCTCAATAGTTTAATTTAGGAATTAAGCTGATTAACCTACAAATGGATTAGCGAAGATGAAGAACAAGCCAATACCAACACCGATCATAGGCACAGCATCAAGAAGACCTGCGATTAAGAACATACGAGTTTGAAGTTGTGGAGCCAATTCTGGTTGACGAGCAACAGCTTCAAGGAAACGGCCGCCTAAAAGACCAAAACCAATCGCAGTACCTAAAGCACCAAAAGCGATCAAGATAGCAGATGCAATTGCAACTAGACCTAAAGTGAGTTCCATGATAATTCCTCAGAGGTTAGGTTTTATACCAAATTAAGTTAGAAAACTGTACCCAACCATCTCGTGACAGTCAGGCAATACCATTAATGTTTTTCGCTAGCCATACTCAAGTATACGATAGTCAGCATCATGAAAATGAATGCTTGTAGCGTAATAACAAGAATGTGGAAGATCGCCCAAGGCACAGACAACGCCCACTGGATCCAGAACGGTAATAACGCGATAAGAATGAAGATTAATTCACCCGCATACATGTTACCGAACAGTCGTAGAGCCAATGAAACTGGACGTGCAAGGAAGGTTACCAATTCCAGAATTAAGTTCACTGGAATGAGCAACGCTTTTGCAACTGGGTTACTTGGATTGAACGGGTTAAGTGCCAATTCGCCAACGAAACCGCCAATACCCTTTTCACGGATACTGTAGAACAAGATAAGAACAAATACAGACAATGACATACCAAGGGTAATGTTAGGGTCAGTAGATGGAACAATCTTGAAGAATACGTGGTGAGGATCCATACCAAATACGTTTGAGCCAATAATTCCTGCCAGATGCGGAATGAAATCTACTGGAAGTAAATCCATCGCATTCATCAGGAAAATCCACACAAAAATTGTGAGGGCTAAAGGCGCGATCAAACGTGACTTGCCATGAAAAGTATCGCGGACACTTGAGTCAACAAACTCGATAATCATTTCAATTGCAGACTGGAACTTGGTAGGAACACCAGAGTTTGCAGCTTTCGCTACACACCAGAACAACAAACAGAAAATCACACCAAGCGTGATAGACCAACCCATTGAATCCAAGTGAATAGCAGTGAACCCCATCTGTTGAGCTTCATCAGCAGTCTCAGCCAATTTCCAAGAACCATCAGGCATTTTGCCATAGGTTAAATTGGTCAAGTGATGCTTGATATACTCGGTCGAAGTAAGCGCATGTTCTTCAGCAGCCATAAATCACACCTGGTCAATGTCAAATACTAAATAGAGTGAACGAACATCGCGTGCTGCCTGATATCTCGTTCATCTCCTAAAAAACTTTTCAATTTTTTGTTGTGCTTAAACCCGTTTTTGTAGACGTGACGCCAAAAAAGGAGCGACCCACGACATGGTTTGAACGAGGATAAAACCACAAAACAACGCCACCGCTGACAACGGTTTAACGTTACTTAAAATTAAAATGAAACCAACAATCACAATTGCAAACTTGCCCATCAAGCCTCTATACATGTTCGAAAGAACCTGTTTTGAAGCTCGCGCACCTGCGGCTCGAAACGATTGCCAAGAAAAATAACAACTTGCAAGCCAACATACGAGCGCACCAAGTGCGGCGCTGTAAGCTGCAGTCGAGTCTTTCAGGACCCACGCTATCAAGGCTGAAACAGGGATCATGCATGCTTGTAAGATGACCAAAGCTTTCGCTAATCGTCGGTCAACCATGCGACTAGTTCGGCTCATTATTTATTCACTCACAGCAATCATGCTTGACAAGTTTAGCTGATGATCGTTTTTAATCGCAGGCATTATAGAGTTACACCCCTGAACATGCAATCTTTTCCCGACTTAAGTCTGGTTTTTTTCAACGATCGAGTTGCTTTGATACTAATCAATAGTTGTTTATTTTTTGTATTACTTTCGTGCATTTAGCACACAGTTATGGGTTTGCTCGGCAAGTTTTTTCCAAGCCAGCACAAAATCCCCTGCCCCGCCCATGCTTTCATCGACTGCTTGGAAGGTAATCGGATTGAGTTTACGGTACTGGTTTTTACTGGCATGCCCTTCTGCCAACAGACACATATTGCGACTTGGACGGCTGTCATTTAGATATTTAATTTGCGCCATGGTCGGTGCGACATGCGGATCATCGGTCAATGCACCGGCAAATTTCAAACTTAACGGACGTTCTAAATACTGATAAGCATCATGATATGACCAATACGGCTGCACTTTAGTATTGGCATTAAAGCGCTGTGCAGTCAGTAACATTTCTTGGGCGAAACGTTTGGCATTGGCCCAATAAGCATCTTTATGTTCGGGTAATTGTTGTGAACGCAGTGCAGCGATAAAGAAGCCAATCCGCACCGCATTGTTGGGATCAAGCCAGACATGGGTATCCACGGTATTGTTTAAAGCCACGCCACGGGTATTGCGCTGCGGCAATGTCTGTACGATCCCTGAATCTAAAATAGAGATGGCCTTGGGATTATCCGATAACAGTTTATCCAGCGGTGCTTCATGTGCCTTACCCAACCAGATCACCAGTGATGCATCCAGAATAGCTTTGCGATGTGCAGGCGTGAGTGTGACATCGTGTCCGGTTTGATCGGCGAGCAACAGTACAGGCTTTTCAACACCTTGCGTGATTTCTTCAGCAATAAGATAAATGGGATGCGTAGAGACCACTAAACTTTGTGACCAGCTTAAGCTACTGAATAAGGCAAGCGCACAAAATGCAAAGAAACGGGACATGAAAGAAGATTACCAAAGATTCAACAGGTGTTATAATATAACAAATCAACAAAAATACCTACGTCTAATCGAAACGGGTATCGCTTCATGTTAAGATTTAATGTCCACTTGTTTTTATAAATTTCGCACTTGAGGTTGGCTATGAGCTCATGTTCTCACGAACATCACAATGCATTACATGGCGTACACGACCATCATAATGTCGAAACACGTCTTGCTGAAGCGGAAAACCTCTGTGCAACGACTGGCGCACGTTTAACACCGTTACGAAAAGAAGTATTAGGACTGATTTTAAATGCCACAGGTCCGATGGGTGCATATGACTTACTGGCTAAAATCAAGAGCGATTCAGACCGCCCTGCTGCCCCACCGACGGTTTATCGGACTTTAGACTTTTTATTGGAAAAAGGCTTAATTCACCGTTTAACCTCTATTAATGCCTACATTCCTTGTTGTCATCCGCGTGAAGGACATCAGGCTGCATTTTTAATTTGTACCGATTGTAAGAATGTGACAGAAGCTTCTGCACAAGGCTTATTAACACAATTAGATGCACTTTCAGCATCTGATCAATTTACTGCACATCACAGTATTATTGAAATTTCTGGGATATGTCAGCAGTGTCGCAACAAACAGTAAACCCTCATACACTGATTGCGCTAGACAAAATCAGTGTGCGCATCGATGAGCGTGACATTTTAAAGAATGTCGATTTCGCCTTACATGAGCGAGAAATTGTCACGCTGATTGGTCCGAATGGCGCAGGAAAATCTACCCTGATTAAAGTCCTGTTAGGGATTGTGAAAGCCAATTCAGGCAAAATTCATAGTCATAAAAAATTAAAATTTTCTTATGTGCCGCAAAAGTTCAATCCGTCACATAGTCTGCCTTTACGGGTGCAAGACTTGCTGGCCTTAGAAAAATGCGATGCAGATAAAAAAGCAGAAATTATTCGCGATACCGGCATCACCAAGTTACAGGATTGTAAAGTTCAGCAACTCTCTGGCGGTGAACGTCAGCGTGTGCTTTTAGCGCGTGCGTTATTGCGTCAACCCGATGTACTGGTTCTGGATGAACCGATGCAAGGTTTAGATATTCAGTCAGAAGCTGAACTGTATGAATACGTCCGAAGCTTGCCGATCAAATATGGCTGTGCCGTGTTGATGGTATCGCACGATCTGCAATGGGTGATGCAAGGCACACACCGTGTGGTCTGTTTAAATAAACACATCTGTTGCAGTGGCCTACCTGAAAATGTGCAGAAGCATCCCGAGTATCAGGCCATTTTTGGCACTAATCGGGTTTTCTATCAACATCATCATGATCATTGCGCCCATGGTGACAGTGCAACCCCGTGCCAGCATGATCCTCGTCCCCATATTCACCCCGAACCGGAAGCTTAAGCCATGATGGAATGGTTACAAATATTGTTGCCTGCATGGACCATGGGAACACTACTGGTGTTTCTGACTGCTCCGCTGGGTTGTTTAATGTTATGGCGACGGATGTCTTTTTTTGCCGATACCATGGCGCACGGGACTTTATTGGGTGTTGCGATTGCCGGTGCTTTAAGCCTTCCACTGTGGTTAGGCGTGACCTTTTTGGCATTTTTATTGGTCGGTATTTTGTGGGTATTGCATGACCCTCGCCTGCCGAATGATGCTTTGCTGGCACTCTGTTCAGCCACCCTGCTCTGCTCAGGCTTATTGTTTATTCAGCATATTCCCAGCTTAAGACCTGAACTGCTTAGTTATCTATTTGGTGATCTGCTACAAATTTCATGGTCAGACCTACCGATGTTTGCCATTGTCATTATTGCCGCTTTAGCTGTGCTGTATAAGAACTGGCAAGCACAGATCCAAATTGCGATTGACCCTGATATGGCAGTCAGTGAAGGCGTAAATGCCAAATGGCAACGTCTGGTATTTATGTTGCTATTGGCACTCTTTACAGTACTGGCTTTACGTGCCGTGGGTTCATTGTTGATGGGCGCTTTACTGGTCATTCCAGCCCTGACGGCTCGCCTGCTGGCAAACTCACCTAAACAGATGGTGATTTGGGCTTTTGTGATTGCACAAATTGGGATTAGTGTCGGTTTATGGTCAAGTGCCGGTTTAGATACATCGACCGGTTTGACCATTGTGCTCACTATGGCAATTCTATTTGCGGTGATTTTTGCAGTGCAGAAGTTTAAAAAGTTGGCTTAGTCATATGTCCAACAAATGTTACTTGATGAGTGAATGTTTGCTCGGACATAAAGTCCGGTATTATTGAAAATAAGATTGTCTAGTTCAAGACTTGCTTTCTATCTAGATGCCTGACCAAGACTTTAATATTTATCCAAGGGCATCAGCGGACTCTTCCTCGCTCTCTATTAGGGCAGTCTCTATTAAGACAGTATTTTCATTCTAGCCAGAGCCTCAAATGCTTCTTATACTATTAAAATAAAACACAAAATAAGTTTTACAATGAATATCCAAACATTCGAGCTATGGGCGCGTTATCACATTTGGGCCACACATCACTTGGCGACCTCATTACAGGCCATTTCTGAGGAAGATTTTGTGAAAAATTGTGGCCTCTTCTTTAAGAGTATTTTGGGTACGCTAAACCATTTGCTTGTTGCTGAACATGAACTTTGGTTTTCACGCTTTGCCCAAGGTATATCACCAGCTATTGCCTTGAACAGTATTATTGAAACTGACCGTCATCGATTATTGCAACGGCTCTGTCAAAGTGCTGATCAATGGCAAAGCTTAATACGCAAGTTGGATCAAGATACTTTAGAGGGAGTAATCCGCTATCGAAATACCCGAGGTCAAGACATGAGCATGCCTTATGCGGCGACGCTGATGCATGTGTTTAATCATGCCACCCATCATCGTGGACAAATCACCGCTGCAATGACAGCTTTGGGCTATACATCACCTGAATTGGACATGCTATTTATGCTGATGGAAGAACAACAGACCACGATCTAATCGAACTTCACTTTATTGATGTACCAAACTCAATAAACTTGCAGCACAGGCAAACAACACTGCAAAAGTACGGTTCATGACTTTTTGCTGTTTTGGTGATTTCAGTAACCGTAAAACTTTAGCTGCAAGTCCGGTATAACCCGCCATCACGATCAGATCAATTGTAATCATGGTCACTGCCATAATCAGATATTGAATCCATTGTGGTTTGGACAAATCCAGAAACTGCGGCAACACTGCCAATAAAAAGACGATGGCTTTCGGGTTGCTCATATTGACCAAAAAGCCATGCAGGACCAGCTTAGCAATTGATTTGTCTGGCTGTTCTTGTTGAATTTTAATCGACTGAGTTGGTGCTTTCCATTGCAGATAAGCCAGATATAACAAATACAACACGCCAAACCATTTCACTAACATGAATGCCCATGGTGTAGTCGCAAATAGTACCCCTACCCCGGCAGCCACAATCCCGATTTGCACCAACAATGCCAACTGTAAACCTAAAGCATTCCAGTAGCCACGGCGAAAGCCATAATTTAAACCACTCGACATAGAAGCAATTGCACCTGCGCCAGGAGAAACGCTAATCACCCAACATGCCAGCATATAGGCAAGCCAAACTTGGTAAGACATAAAATACAAGGAGATAGAAAGACCGGCTTATTATATGACTTTTCATGCTTATGAAACGTTAAAAATCAACTATCAAAATAAAACTTTGGCTATTCACCCAGGCAGTGATGAGGCACAATAAAGCCAGCCACGTATTTTATAAAAATTGTTAGGAGCCATGTATGACTGCCCAATCTGTAATTTTACCATTACCTTCAGATCATGCCCGGTTTATTGTTTTACGTTTAAAAGACTTAACGATTGATGAGTTAAAAGAGAAACTTGCAGATTTATTTACCACACGTGATCGTTTAATCACGCAGCATCCTAATGCACAAATTAAAACAGGCGTCGCTTTTGGTCCTGAACTTTGGGCAAAACTCTATAATCAAGCACCGGCTGGACTTAAACAATTGGAACCGCTTCAAGGCTCCTTTCAAATGCCGGTTGTCCCTGCCGATGTTCTCATTCATGTTGCATCTCAACGTACTGATATTTGTTTTGCGTTAAGCCAGTCATTCTTTGAAGGCATTCAAGATAAAGTTGAAGTGCTGGATGAACGGGTATGTTTCCGTAATTTTGATGGTCGTGACCTCACAGGTTTCATTGATGGCACTGAAAATCCACAATTCCCGGATGACCGTGCCGAAGTCGCTTTACTCGGTGATGATGCTGGAGTTTTTGCTGATGGTTCTTTTGTCTTTGCGCAGCGCTATGCGCATAACTTAGCAAAATGGAAACAACTAAAAGTCGATGCCCAAGAAAATGTGATGGGTCGAACCAAGTTAGAGTCTATTGAACTGGATGATGAGGTGAAACCTAAAAATGCCCATATTGCCCGTGTTGTGATTGAAGATGATGAAGGCGAAGAAATGGAAATTTTACGTCACTCCCTTCCTTATGGTGATGGTAAAGGCGACCAGGGTTTGTTCTTTATTGCTTATACCCAAAATCTAGAAATTATTGACCGCATGCTACAACACATGTTTGGTACAACAGGCGATGGTATTCATGATCGCCTCCTTCACTTTGTCACTCCAATGGATGGTGCGTATTACTTTGCGCCGAGTGAAGAGTTGTTGGAAGAAGTTTTGGAAGGATGATTTGACAGGAGAAGCAGCTAAAACTTTAGCTGCTTCTTTTTTATGATTTAAATATAAAATATTATAGTTTACTTTAAGGAAATAGCACGTTTTTGCTTACCCTCGAAGTATTCTAAATTATAGTCTTTATCTATTGTAGCCTTCTGTTTAGTTGAAATAAATTTCTCTCCAATCAACTCTTGTCCTTTAACTTTCATAATTCTAAGACTATCTCCCGTTTCATCTTCAAATGGAGATAGGATCAAAAATATTCCTGTTTTTTCATTTTTTGGCAGAATCAAACTAGCGCCATCTTGTGGATTTATAAAATCATATTTTTTTAATAAATTTTTACTAGATATTAATTTAATTTTTGAACATTTTTGTTTATCAAAATTTAAAATACACTGTTTATGAAGTGTTGAATCATAGGGAAATACAAATGGTTCATTATTTTTTAGAAATAACTTATTTTTTGAAATTTTTTCAAAACTCTTAATATTAAATCGGTAACATTCATTTTCTACATTAATATTATTATCTTTATAAGAATAAGTTGTTCCAGACAAACATAACTTATTATCATTTTTACTAAACTTAATTTGTGCTGGTTCTTCTTCAATTTCTTCTAGTCTATTATCAACAAAATGATCAACAGTTTGAATTAATGAAAATACTTTATTAGTCTTTGGATCTAATACCACAATAGATTTAACTACCCTCGGGAGACCTTTTCCTATATCTCTTCTAGCATCGATAACTAAAAGAATTTTATCGTTTGCAAAATTTGGTGTTGACTTAATTTTTTTATTATATAATTCAATATGTTTATTTGAACAAAAATTTATATATTCATGATCAAATTGACACTGAAATACATCATCTTGGGTAATATTTTTAGTGTTATTAATTAATGATTCTTTATTTTGTCTCATGTCTTGAGAATAAGTGCAACTTGAAATAAAGCAACTTAAATATAAAGTTAAGATAATTTTTATAAATTTCATTAGTTAATACCTATTTTATTCGATGATGTTCTTTAATTTTTTCAAAAATAGCTCTTACTCTAGTAGTAGAATGAGAATTTGCTTTGTTTGTAAGAGATTGATGATAACCAAGAGTACCATCTGAAATAACACCAAATTTATTCTTATTTCCTTTTGGTAAAGCTATAGATTGGACTGCTCCCAGTATCCTAGACATGAAACAGCCTCATTTTGAAGCTGCCTCAAATGCTTCTGGGCTCATCCCATCGAGATGCGAATGACGCCTGATTCG